>NZ_DLNJ01000007.1:737-178531 GCF_002478345.1 Microbacterium sp. UBA7513 | reverse complement strand
TCGGCGCGAAAGCGGGGTCTCGCGGAAGAGGTCAGCGCTTGAGGTTCGTGAGCTCCTGCAGCACCTCGTCGCTCGTGGTGATGATGCGGGCGTTCGCCTGGAAACCGCGCTGCGCGACGATGAGGTTGGTGAACTCCTGCGAGAGGTCGACGTTCGACATCTCGAGCGCGCCGCTGATGATGCCGCCGAGACCGCCGGTGCCGGGCTGTCCGAGCTCGGCCTGACCGGAGTTGCCGCTCGGGCGGAACTGCGAGGAGCCGACCTTCTCCAGGCCCCCGGGGTTCACGAACCCGGCCAGCGCGATGCGGGCCAGCACCTGGGTGTCGCCGTTGCTGAACGTGCCGACGAGGCTGCCGTCGTTCGTCAGCGCGTAGGAGCTCAGCGTGCCGGCCGGCTTGCCGTTCTGCTCCTTGATCGCGATGTCGCTGACGTCGGCGAAGCCGGTCACACCGGAGAGGTCGACGGTGACGCCGCCCGAGACGATGCTCCCGGCGCCGTTCTGCACACCGTCGGTGAACGTCAGTGCGGTGCTCGCGCCCGCGCCGTCGGTGACGTCCCAGCCGGTTGCGCTGCGGGTGAACGTCAGCCGCAGGGTGGACGCGGAGCCGTCGGCGCCGTAGGTCTTGATGTCGCGCACGAGCGTCTCGCCGACCGCTGCCCCCGAGGGCAGGTTGCCGGTGGCCCGTGCCGTGGTGGTGGCGGCGGCCGGGCTGAGGGCGCCCACCGGGAGGGTGATGTCGCCGATGCCCTGACCGGGGACGATCGCGCCGTTGCGGGCGGTCCAGCCCTGGACGAGCGCTCCGCCGGCACCGACGAGTCGGCCGCTCGCGTCGAACGTGAAGCCGCCGTTGCGGGTGTACAGCGTCTCGCCGCCGGAGCGGACGACGAAGAAGCCGTCACCCGAGATCATCAGGTCGGTGGGCACGCCGGTCGGCTGCGGGGCGCCTCCCGCGAAGTTGGTGCTGATGCCGGCGACCTGCACGCCCAGCCCGACCTGGGCGGGGTTCTGTCCACCCGTCGCCTGCTGCGGCAGCATCGAGTTGCGCAGGAGCTGGGAGAGGGAGTCCTGGAACTGCACGGAGGACGCCTTGAAGCCGGTCGTGTTGACGTTGGCGATGTTGTTGCCCGTGACGTCGAGCATGGTCTGGTGCGAGCGGAGTCCGGAGATTCCGGAGAACAGCGAACGGAGCATGGTGGTGCCTTTCTGGGGAGCGGGGTCAGGCAGCGGTGCCGGGGACGAGGGAGACGCCGGAGACGGCGTCGAGGGGGATCGACTTCTCGCCGATGGTCACGGTCGGGATGGCTCCCGCATAGGAGACCGCGGTGACGATGCCCT
This sequence comes from Microbacterium sp. UBA7513, assembly GCF_002478345.1. NCBI lineage: Bacteria > Bacillati > Actinomycetota > Actinomycetes > Micrococcales > Microbacteriaceae > Microbacterium > Microbacterium sp. UBA7513. The sequence continues at coordinate 177,195 of NZ_DLNJ01000007.1, read as the reverse complement.
TCTGGGTGACGCCGTCGGCATCGACGTACTGCGCCTCCTGCCCGAGGAGGGCGGCGGCGGTCTGACGCATGCTGAGGGCGAAGCTCTCGGTGCTGGTCGAGGCGAGCGCCGTCAGCTGCTCCATGGAGGCCAGCTGCGTGGTCTGCGAGATCATCTCGTTGGTGTTCATCGGCGAGCTCGGATCCTGATTGGTGAGCTGGGTCACGAGCAGCTTGAGGAACACCTCGGAGTCGAGGGTCTTCTTGCGCTCGGCCGCCGGCGTCGTGCTGCCGGTCTGCACGCCGGACGTCGGCGTGGCACCCGGGGGCAGGGTCCCGGTGATGGAGTCGACCGTGGTCATGGAGTCCTCTCTGGTCAGGCGTAGACGTCGATGCCGCCGAGCGGAGCGACGGGCGGTGCGGTCGGGGGCGGGGAAGTGGTCGACGTCGAGGTCGGGGGACGCGGGACGGGCTGCGGGCGCGGGCGGTCCTGGTCACCGTTCCCGGTCTGGCCGTGCGTCGTCGCGCCGTGCTGGGGCGAGGAGGACGAGCCGTCCCCCGTGCTGAGGCTGAGGGTGGCGTGCGGCGCGGCGACCGCGAGGTCCCGGCGGAGGTCGACGAGGAGAGCACGCAGGGCGTCCCTGCCGATCTCGCTCGGGGCCTGCAGCTCGATGCGGAGGGTGGAGCCGGCGATGTGGGCCCGCACGGTGACGGGACCGAGGTTCTCCGGCGAGACGGTGAGCGTGATCCGGTGGTCGCCATCGGGGGCCTGGGCCAAGGACAGCACCGGGGCCGCCACCTGGGGGAGCAGGGCTGGGCGGACCGGCGCGGGGACGGTGCTCGGCGGCGCGACGGCAGCAGTGGCCGTGGCGGCGACCGGGCTCGGCGCGCTGGCGGACCCGGCCGCGACCGGGTCGATGCTCGTCGTGCCCGCCGGCGTGGTGGTGACCGGCGCCGGAGCCGAGGGCGTCGGGGGCAGCGAAGAGGTCTCGGGGACGCTCGGGTCCGCGGTCGGGGGATCGAGCGTGGCCGTCGCTCCGTCCGGCGCCGGGCCGGCGAGGCGGGACATCCGGCCGTCCGACCCCGTGCTCGTCCCGCCGTCGGCGCCGGCGCGCGCACCCGCCGCTGCGTCGACGGACGAGGCGGGCGGGGAGCGCACGACCGCTGCGATCGTCGGAGGCTGCGTCGTCGGAGCCGGCGACGGGAGAGCGGCGGCCGACCGGACCGCTTCGGCCTCGATCGGTCCGGCGCCCGGCGCCCTGCCGGCCGCCGTGGGCCCCGCCTCCGCATGAGGAGACGTCGCCGCAGCGGAGACCGAGTCGATGGCGGGCAGGGCGAGCGCGTCGATGGCGGACAGCGCGGGCGCGTCGATGCCGGGGCCGGCCGGACCCGCGGGAGACGGAGGAGCCGGAGTGTGCTCTCCCGGCGGCGGCGTCGGGACCGCGGTCGAGTCGGCGTCCGACGGAGCGACAGGCAGCATCGATGGCGGAGCGATCACGGACCCGGAGGGCGACGGGGCGGGGAGCGGAGGCGGCGTGGCGACGGCACCGTCGGCGGGAACGGCTGCCGTGGTGCCGTCGCCGCCGGTGGCGACGTCGGCCGCAGGCCCCTCGGGCGACTCGGAGTCGGCCGGCTCCGTCTCCCGGACGGCATCGCGCACGGCATCGGCGAAGGCGGCGGCTCCGGGGGCGCCGCGGGGCACCGAGGCTGCGGGGCGTGCGGGGCGCACGTCCAGAGCAGCCAGAAGGTCGAGGGCGGTCATGCCGGGTCCTCCGTCCGCGAGCGGGAGGCGATCTCGTCCAGTTCCGCCTGCTCCGCGCGCAGGTCTGCCGTCCGCACTGCTTCCGCGTGGTTGTCGGCGAGCCGTTCGAGACCGCGGAGAGTGCGCCGCGCGTCGGCGTGCTCGGCCCGCGCCTCGGCGACCGTCTCCTGCTGGAGGTCGGCGAGCGCCGTGAGATCGGCGAGCAGGGCGCGGCCGGAGACGCGGGCCGCGGCGAGCGCGGCGAGAGCACGCACGTCCACGGCCTCCGTATCGGTGCCGGCCAGATGCGCGCGCAGGACCCGGTCCCTGGCTTCGGTGTGCTGCGCGTCGATGACCGCGCGCGACAAGCGCTGCGCCGCCGCGCGTTCTTGGATCTCCCGGACGCGCAGGAGACCCGCGAGCGAGAACCCTCTGCTCATGACACCCCCTCGAAGGCGGAGACCAGGCCCTCCAGCCGCATCCAGGACTCCTCGATCGGACTGGTCTCGTCGAGCGGCTGCGTGAGGAACGCCGAGATGGCGCGCTCGTGCGTGATCGCCGCGTCGATGCGGGCGTCGGCACCGGCATGGTAGGCGCCGATGTCGATGAGGTCGTTGGCCCGGCGTCGCGCCGCGAGCACCGCACGGAGGGTGGCGGCGTGGTCGCGGCGCTCCCGGCTCGTGACCTTGCCGGCCACGCGGGAGACGGATCCGAGGACGTCGATCGCAGGGTGGTGCCCGGCGAGCGCGAGGGCGCGATCCAGCACGACGTGGCCGTCGAGGATCGAGCGGACGGTGTCGGCGATGGGCTCGTTGTGGTCGTCGCCGTCGACGAGCACGGTGTAGATGCCGGTGATGGAGCCGGTGCGGTCGGTGCCGGCGCGCTCCAGCAGCCCCGCGAGGAGGGAGAAGGTGGAGGGCGGGTAGCCGCGGGTGGCCGGCGGCTCGCCCGCGGAGAGGCCGATCTCGCGCTGGGCCATCGCGACCCTGGTCAGCGAGTCCATCATGAGGATCGCGTGTGCGCCCTCGTCGCGGAAGGCCTCCGCGATCCGGGTGGCGGTGAAGGCGGCGCGGATGCGGGCCATCGCCGGCTGATCCGAGGTGGAGACGACGACGACGGAGCGCGCGAGTCCCTCCGGACCCAGGTCGTCCTCGATGAACTCGCGCACCTCGCGGCCGCGCTCGCCGACGAGGGCGATGACGGTGACCTCGGCTTCGGTGCCGCGGGCGATCATCGACAGCAGCGACGACTTCCCGACCCCGGATCCCGCGAACAGGCCCACGCGCTGGCCACGGCCGACGCTGACCAGGGTGTCGAGCGCGCGCACGCCGAGGGGGAGCGGGGTGTCGATGCGGTCGCGCTCCATGATCGAGGGCGTGTCGTGATCCAGGCTCACGTGCGGCGCTGCGAGGGGGCCCTTGCCGTCGATGGGGCGTCCGAGCCCGTCCAGGACCCGGCCGAGCAACGCGGATCCGGTGGGAACCCGAACCGGGCCGCCGCGCCCTCGCACCGGGGCGCCGACGGTGAGACCGGCGACCGGGGCGAGGGGCATGCACCGGAGGCCGTCCTCGCCCGTGGCCACGACCTCGGCGTCGATGCCGTCGAGTGTCAGCACGTCCCCCACGGCGCCGTCGAGGCCGCGGACCTGCACGCTGAGACCGCGCACCTGCGAGACCTCGCCGATCCGTTCCGGACGCGCCGCCGCGAGCACGGCGGTCCACGAGCTCACGGCGCGCCTTCCAGGACAGCGCGGCGCGCGCGGGCGAGGGCCGTCGCGACCCTGGCGTCGATCAGGCCGTGCTCCAGCTCGGCCACGGCGTCGCCGCGGGCGAGGGTGTCGTCGGCCACCAGCGCGATCTCGGAGACGCCCTGTCCTGCCTCCGCGGCGAGGATGCGGAGGTCTTCCGGGTGCACCCGGAGACGCCGGACGGCGGCTGCATCGGTGGCGTTCAGGGCGCGGCGAGCCGCGGCGGCCGCGGACGATCCTGCGTCGCCCAGTTCGGCCGCGAGGATGAGCTCCGCGAGGTCGATCGCGTGCGAGAGCACCTGTCCGGTCGCGGCGGACTCCAGCGCGGCCTCTCGGGCGGTCAGGGACCGGGCCGCGGCGTGCAGCGCGGCGACGGCAGCCGAGACGTCCTCAGCCCGGATGCGCTCCCTTTCCGCCTGTGCGGCCTCGGCCGCTCGTCGAGCAGCTTCGGCATCGGCCACCCCTGCCCGGAAGCCGGCGGCGTGCCCCTCCGCGTACCCGCGGCGGCGCGCACGCTCCTGCTCGGCCCGGTGGTCGGAGCCGCCGAGTCGGGGGAACGCGGCCGGCGCGAACGCGTCAGTAGACATATTCGTCCTCGTCGGCCCGCTGCACCGTGATGTCTCCCGCGGCCTCCAGCGCACGGATCGTCCGGACGATCTCGGCCCGCGCCTCCTCGACCTGGGAGACGCGCACCGGGCCCAGCGTCCGGGCCTCCTCGTCGAGGTTCTCGCGGTTGCGCTCGGACACGTTACGGCGGATGAGGTCGACGATGGGCTGCTGTGCGCCCTTGAGGGCCAGGGCCAGCGAGCGGATGTCCATGCCCCGCAGCACGCGCTGGGTGTCGCGGTCGTCGAGCTTGACGATGTCGGCGAAGGTGAACATGCGCGACCGGATGTCTTCCGCGAGGGCACTGTCGCGGTCCTCGATGCTGGCGAGCAGCGCCTTCTCGATCGTCGCGCCGGAGCGCCCGATGATCTCCACGAGCGGCTCGACTCCGCCGAGCACCTCGGGGCTGTCCCGCGAGGCGAGGCTGCCGGTGCGGGCCTTGAGGGCATCGGCGACGATCGTGATGGCCTCCTGCGAGGCGGTGCCCATGGTGGCGATGGCCTGGGCCACGTCGGTCCTGGCCGGATCGGGCAGCGCGGCGAGGACCGCGGCGGCCTGATCGGCGGGGAGATGGGCGAGCACGAGGGCGACGGTCTGCGGCAGCTCGCCGTCGAGGAGCGTGGCGAGATGCGCGGCATCGGCGGAGGCGAGGAAGTCGAAGGACGCGCTCATCGTCGTCGAGCCGACCCGGCCGAGCACCGCCGCCGCCCGCTCGGAGCCGAACGACGCCTCCAGCAGGCCCGCGGCGATGTCGCGTCCGCCGCGCGCCGGCGGGAGGTGCCCGGCGGCGATGCGATGGAACTGCCCGAGTGCCTGCACCGTGGTCTCCGCGTCGAGATCCTGCAGTCCGATGATCTCGGCGGCGACGGCCTCGGCCTCCGCTTCGGAGAGGTGCTTCATGACCTCGACGGCCTGGGCGCGGTCGAGGTTCATCAGGACGATCGCGGCCGTCTGCCGATCGGTCAGTCCGCTCATACCCGCGACCTGTCGTCGATGAGGGTGCGCAGCAGCTCCGCGGTGCGCTGCGGATCCTGACGCGTGAGCGCGGCGATCTCGGCGCGGCGGCGCTCCAGGCTGATCTGCGCGGGTTCGGGCTCCGGGTCGGGGTCGAGGTCGGGGACCGGCTCGAGGAAGGCGAGCGGTGTGGTCGGCGCCTCCAGCACGGCCGTCGGGGCGTCGGCCGAGAGCGCGGACAGCTCGGCGGGGCGGTCGCCGAAGAGCTGGTCGAATTCCTCCGCACCGCGTGCCTTCCGCCGCGAACGGACGATGAGCGCGGCGATCGCGGCGATGAGGGGGATGGCGATGGCGGCTGCGACGATCACGGTGTTCAGGAGAGCGGCCTGACGGGCACCTTCTTCGGCGTCCTTCGCCGCCTGCAGCGCGGCCTGAGCGGCCTCGGCGTCCGTCTGGCTGAAGGCGACGAGTTCGACGGCGAGCTCGTCGCCGCGGGTCCTGTCGATACCGGCCGCGGTGGCGACGAGATCGCTGAGCTGGGCGGAGCTGAGGTCGCCTCCGGCTCCGGCGTCCACGGCGACCGACACCGACTGCCGCAGCAGGGTGCCCGCGGGGGTGGAGGTGCTCTCGGTGGCCTTGTTGACGGCGTTGGTGCGCGTCTCCTCCGTGTTCGTGTAGGTGCCGTCGCCGTTTCCGTTCGGAACCGCGATGTTGTCCGGACCGAGCACGCCCGCCTCCGAGGTGGAGCCGTTGCTGTTCTGCTCGCGGACCTCTTCGGTGAGCGGGGGCGTGCCCTCGGCCGGGGTGTAGGTCTCCTCGACGCGTTCGTTCACGGAGCGGTCGATCTCGGCGACCACGGTCACGGTCGCGTTCCCCGGACCGACCACGGTGTCCAGCATCTGCTGCACGCTCGCGGCCACGCGGGCCTCGTAGTCGCTCGCCTGCTGGTCGAGGCCGCCGGTGGCTCCGCCGCCCACGGTCGACAGCGTGCGTCCGGTCTGGTCGACGACGGCCACGTTCTCCGGTTTCATGCCGCTGACGGCGGCCGAGGTGAGGTGCACGATGGCCTCGACCTGCTTCTGGTCGAGCGTCGTGCGTCCGGCGGTCTCCACGAACACGGAGGCGGTCGCGTCGACCGTCTCCGACACGAAGACGCTCTCCTCGGGGATCGCGAGCTGCACGGACGCTGCGGAGACGCCGTCGATGGCCGAGATCGTGGCGGCGAGCTCGCCCTCGATCGCGCGCTTGTAGGTGACCGACTGCTGGAACTCGCTCGTGGTGACGCCCATGTCGTCGAGCAGCGAGTACCCGGCGGATCCGGCGCTCGGCAGCCCGGCGGAGGCGGCCGCGAGCCGCTGGTCGTAGACGTCCTTCTCGGGGACGAGCACGGTGGCGCCGCCGTCGGCGAGCTCGTAGGGGACGGAGGCGGAGCGCAGCTGCTCCACCACGGCGTTCGCGTCGGAGGCGTTCAGGCCGGAGAACAGCGGCGTGTAGGTGGGGCGGCTGAGCCAGCTGGACAGGGCGATGATGCCGAGCGCGAGCAGGGCGATGCCGATGATGGCGATGGTCCGCTGCGCGAGCGAGAATCCGGCGACCACCCGCCGCATCCGCTGGAACGCCCCGGTCACTGCCGGGGGCATCAGGCCTGCATCCGCATGATCTCGTTGAACGCGTCGACGCCCTTGTTGCGGACGGCGGCGACGAGTTCGAGGGTGACGGCGGCGCGCGAGGAGGCGATCATCGCGGCGTGGATGTCGTCGAGGTCGCCGGTCACGGCGGCGACCTTCAGGGTGTCGGACTCGGACTGCAGCGAGCGCAGCTCGTCGATCGCGCCGGTGACGCTGTTCGCGAAGGCCGTGTCGTCGCCGGTCTTCGCACCCGTCACGGGCGAGGTGGTCATGCCGAGGGACGAGGCGACGGCCTCGATGCCGGCCACGGCGCTCACGCGTTCCGCCCGATCTGCAGCGCCGCCTCGTAGGAGTTGCGGGCACGATCCACGATCGCTGCGCTCGCCTGGTATCCGCGCTGCGCGAGGATCAGCTGGCTCATCTGGTCTCCCAGGTCGATGTCGGGGTAGCGCACGTAGCCGTCGGCGTCGGCGAGCGGATGGTCGGGTTGGTGCACGAGCCGGCCCTCCGCGTCGCCCTGGACGGTGCCGGCGACGTAGACCCCGGGGGACTGGTCGCTGGTCTGCGCCAGGATGTACCGCGCTCGGAACGCCGCGCCGTCGGTCGGTGTCGCCGTGTTGATGTTGGCGATGTTGTCGCTGATGGCGTCCAGCCACTTCCGGTGCACGGTCAGTCCCGTGCCGGCGATCCCGATGGCGTCGAAGGTCATGACGTCCTCATCGCGGTGCGCATCGAGGAGAACGACCCGTTCACGGCCTGCGTCGCGAACTGGTAGCGCAGCATCGTGTCGATGCTGGACAGGGTCTCGGTGTCGAGGTTCACGTTGTTGCCGTTCAGCCTCGTCGGCTCGAGCGACGTCCCGACCGTGGCGGACACGTCCCCGTCGCCGGCGGCGATCGAGTCGGCGAGCGCGGCCTCGAACTGCACGCGCTTGGCGTGGTAGTCGGGGGTGTTGATGTTGGCGATGTTGTCGGCGATGGCTCGCTGGCGCAGCGAGAGGCCGTTCAGCGCACTCGTCAGTGCGGTGATGGTCACAGAGTCGAACACGAACCGGCTCCCCGTGTGTGGGCGAAGTGGCCGTTCCCTGGCCGAGTCTTACGAGCGATCCGTGCTCTCGGGAGACTGTCGGCCGTCCGTGCGGTTTCGTTAGGAGGGCCGCTCACCCGTCCACGTCGAGGTAGGCGGGGGCATCAGGCGAGCGGGGCGCCGGCACGCGCCGGACGGCACCGAGGTGCTGCCGCAGCCCCTCGAGCTCGGAGCGGGCGCGCTCCATGGCGGCGTGCTGCCGGTCGATCACCGCGCGGGCGCGATCGGCCAGGTGCGGGGGGAGCGGGGAGGACGGCGGCGCCCAGGGGATGATGTCGTGCACCTCGACGGCGCCCGCCGGCGCGGCGAGGATCCGGTCGGCGTCCGCTTCGAGCCGGTCGAGCAGCGCGGCCCAGTCCTCGTCCGTCATGCGCGGCCCTCCGCGACGGCCAGGGCGGCAGCGTGCCAGGCGTCGCGCAGCGGCACGACGAGCTCGCGGCAGGCATGCGTGCGCTCGGGATCGCGGCCGATGTTGGCGCCGATCAGCGTCTGGGACAGGAAGACGTACAGCGAGCGCAGCCCGGCGCTGCCGCTCCAGTCGTCGGTGAGGGACGACGACAGCTCGGCCACGATCGCCTGCGCGTGCTGGAGCTGGGTGTTGGCCTCGGTCCAGTCGGCCGCCCGCTGCGCCGTCTCGGCGCGTTCGATGTCGAGCAGGAGCCGGTCGTAGAGCATCGTGACCAGGCGCTCCGGCGGGGCGGACAGGATGGCGTCCTCGCGGTACCGCTGCTGGGCGCGCAGGGCGGCGTTCATGCTCACGAGCTCGACCCGGAGCGGCTGCTCGGCAGCGCGTTGATCTGGGAGGCGAGGTACGACGACTGCGACTGCATCTGCGACAGCATCACCTCGAGGCGCGCGTACGTGCGCTCCAGCGACGCCTTGCGCTGCGCGAGGCGCACGTCCCAGCGCTCCATCTGCTCGCCGAGGCTCTTGACCTCGCTCTCCTGACCCGTGATCCGCGAGGTGAGCAGCCCGTCGTATTTGTCCGAGTAGGACGTCGCCGTCTGCTCCACGCGTGCCGCGACCGCGGAGAAGAGCGCGCCGACGGCCGCGGGGTCCTTCGCCAGCGCCTCGGAGAACTTCTCCTCGTCGAACGTGAGCTTGCCGTACATGTCTGTCGAGATGCCGATCGTGGAGGGCGAGACGCCGTCCACGGGGTGCTGCACCGCGTCGGCGAGGGCCGTCCGCAGACCGCGGATGGTGCTGTCGCCGGTGAAGACGCCGAGGGTGGTCTTCTCGCCCTGTCCCGCGGCGACCGTCGCCTTCGAGCCGTTGTCGATGCGCGTGAAGATGTCGGTGAGGAGGGCGATGAACTCCCCGGAGGCCTTGGTCCTGGCCTCGCCGTCGACGGCGACGGTGACCGTGACAGGGGTGGTCGAGACGGTGGAGACCGTGACGTCGACGCCCTCGAAGAGATCGGTGAACGTGTTGCCGGAGGAGGTGATGACCTGTTCGGCCGCGGTGCCGGCCCAGAGCCGCAGCTGCGCGTCCGTGCCCGTGGCGATGACGGCGGCGCCGGGCTCCGTGGACACGTCCGTGGCGGTGCCGGCGGTCACGGCGGCGAGGTCGCCCGCGTAGACGCGGAACCGTCCGGCCTCTCCGGATTCCTCGGCCCGGAGCTGCAGGCGGTAGACGGGGGTGCCGTCGGCATCCTTGCCGGCGGGGACGGCCGTGGCGAGGACACCGGTGTCGGCGTCGTTGATGGCCTGGGCGATGTCCTGCATCGACGTCGAGTCGGCCTGCACCTGGACGCGCTTGCCCGTGGCGTCCTCGAGCGTCAGGACGGGCGGGTCCGCGGGCCAGCGGGTCAGGGCGGCCGAGACCACCGTATGCGCCTGGGCGAGACGGTCGACGACGATGTCGGTGGACACGGGAGCGGCGCCGGTGCGCAAGGCGACCTTCACCGACTCGGACGACGCGCTGCCGGTGAAGCGGTCGAGACCGCCGGGCGCTGCGGCCTTCTCGGCGGCGGCGGCGAGGTTCTGCACGGCCGTGTTGAGGGTGCGCAGCTGCGTCATGACGACGTTCTTGTCGTCGATCTTGGCCTTGAGCAGCGTGCGGGGGATGGCGTGCACGTCCATGAGGGCCTTGATGACCTCGGTGGTCTTGAGCCCCGACACGAGGCCGTCGAGCGAGAGCGACATGCGGCTTCCCTTCTGTGTGCGGCGGGGCCCGGGCGACGGCCGAAGCCGTCACCCGGACCCCCGGAGTGATTCCGTGCGGCGGCGCGGATCAGCGCAGCAGCTGGAGCACGCCCTGGTTGGCCTGGTTGGCCTGGGCCAGCATGGCCGTTCCCGCCTGCGACAGGATGTTCGCCGACGTGAACTTGACCATCTCGGACGCCATGTCGGTGTCGCGGATACGGCTCTCGGCGGCGGCGAGGTTCTCGGCCGACACGTTGAGGCTGTTGATGGTCGACTCGAAGCGGTTCTGCAGCGCACCGTAGCCGGCACGTGCGGTCGAGACCGCCTGGATCTGCGTGTCGATGCCCGCCAGAGCCGCACCGTACGATGCCGCGTCGGTCATCGTCGCCGCGAGGGTCTTGATGTCGGCGCCGAGGGTGTCGAAATCGGTCAGGGCGACCGAGATCTGGTCATCGGCGGCGACGGAGCCCGCACCGACCTGGAACGTCAGCGTCGTGCCGCCCGAGAGCAGCTTGATGCCGTTGAAGTTCGTGCTGTCGGCGACCCGGGTGAGCTCGTCACCGAGGGTGTTGATCTCCTTCTGGATCGCCTCGCGCGACTTCGCGTTGTTCGAGTCGTTCGCGCCCTGAGCGGTCAGGTCGCGCACGCGCTGCAGGATGGAGTGCACCTCGGTCAGGGCGCCTTCCGCGGTCTGGATGACCGAGATGCCGTCCTGGGCGTTGCGGGCCGCGACGTTCAGGCCGTTGACCTGCGAACGCAGGCCCTCGGAGATCGCGAGGCCGGCGGCGTCGTCCGCTGCGCGGTTGATGCGCAGACCGCTCGAGAGCTTCTCGAGCGACTTCGACAGGTCGTTCTGCGTGTTGGACAGGTTGCGGTAGGCGTTGAGCGCGCCCACGTTGGTGTTGATCTGCATACCCATGAGGGTTTCCTCCGTGATGTGTTGAACAGGAGACCATCCGTGGTCTCCTGCCCTCACCTATCGGCGGAGGATCCGATCGCGTTAGGCGGGGGCGGCGGCGCGGAAGACGTCGCCGATCCGGACGCCGGCGGCCTCGGCGATGCGGCCGAAGTACGCATCCAGCGCGGCGGGCGACACCCGGGTGGTGGTCGTGGTCTCCGTGCCGCCCTCGGCGAAGTAGCGGTCCAGGGCGTCGCGGAGCAGGCGCACCGCCTCCGCCCGCTGCTGCGAGACGGCGGAGTGGGTGACGCCGAGTTCCTCGGCGATCTCCTTGACGGGGCGCTCCTCGACGTAGACGGCCACGACGATGCGGCGCATGCGCTCGGGGAGAGCGGTGATGGCGTGCTCGAGCACCTCTCTCCGCTCGCCGACCAGCGCGGACTCCTCCGGCAGGGGGATGTCGGCGACGAGGTCCCGGGTGGCGGGGTCGTCGAGCGGGGCGACCGTGCGCGCAGCGTCGGCGAGGGCCTCCACGACCGCCTCCTTGGGGGAGCCCATGGCGGTGGCGATCTCGGTGGCGGTCGCCGTGCGACCGAGCGCGGCGGTGAGGGTGTCGCGCACGGCGACGGTCTCCTTGATGCGCTTGCGGATGCCGCGGGATGCCCAGTCCATGGCGCGCATCTCGTCGGCGAAGGCGCCGAGGATGCGTCGGCGGGCGTATGCGCCGAACGGGACGCCGAGCGCGGGGTCGTAGGCGTCGGCGGCGGTCACGAGCGCGAGCGCGCCGACGGCGGCGAGTTCTTCGCGGGGGATATGGGTAGCCCGAGCATGGGTGTCTGCAGCGAGGTAGCCGACCAGGGGGAGGTTGGCCTCGACGAGGCGGTTGCGCTCAGCGCGCGACGACATGGGGGATGATCCACCTCTCTGGATGCACTCCGGAAGCTCATGGCGAGGGGTAGATGTCCATATCACAAGGTCCGAGATATGTCCATGGGGATAACTAACCGCCGCCAATCCACATAGTAACCTTAGGGGCGCGATGGCCGATAGAGATTTATGAACCGTTAATAGGCGGGCCGGTCGCACCTGCGTGGGGCGGGCGATCGCTGGGGACAAGGGGATCATGGGAGCCAACGAACTATCGATGCAGCTCTGGCGCGAGCGCGAGCTGCTCGAGATGCTGCTTTTCAAGCTCGACGAGCAACAGCTGCTGCTCGCCGCCGGCCGGTCGCACTGGATCCAGTTCGCGGCCAGGGAGATCGATCAGGTGCTCGACCGCCTGCGCGCCGCGAGCCTGGCCAGGGCCGTCGAGGTCGCCGGCGTCGCCGAGGAGTGGGGGGCTCCTCAGGACGCGACGATCGGGCAGCTCATCGAGCATGCCCCGGACGGGGCCTGGGGTGACGTCTTCACCGACCACATGCGCGCGCTCGTGAAGCTGACGGCGGAGGTCGAGCAGATGCGCGACGCCGCCGCGGAACAGCTCAGCGGGGTGCTCCGCGCCACCCAGGAGACCATCGCCGCTCTCGGCCAGGAGAGCGGCGAGTACACCACCCGCGGCGACCGCGCCCGCGAGGACGCCGCCCGCATCATCGACACCGAGATGTGACCGAGAGGGATTCATGTCGACCTTCAGTGGACTGACCACCGCCGCCAGCGGCCTCGCCGCCGCGCGCCGGGGCATGGATGTGGTCGGGCAGAACATCGCCAACCAGAAGACCGAGGGGTACACGCGGCAGCGCGTCGAGACCTCCTCCATCGCCGCCGTCGCGCAGACCGGGCGCTTCAGCATGGGTGCGCTGCCCGGACACGGCGTCTCCATCGACGGGGTGACCCGCCTCGGCGACGCGTTGCTGGACGCCCGGGTCCGCGACACCCTCGGCGCCTCCGGCTACTGGGCCACCCGCGCGCTCGCGGCGACGACCGCCGAGTCGGCGCTCGCGGAGCCGACGGACAAGGGCCTCGCCAACCGGTTGACCAACTTCTGGGCCGGCTGGCAGGACCTCGCCAACACCCCCGACTCCGGGGCCGCGGCCGCGAGCATCCTGGAGTCGGCGAAGGAGCTCGCCGCCCACATCTCCGGCGGCTACCGCACGGTCGCCGCGCAGTGGACGGCCGCTCGAGGGACCGCGGAGCGCACCGTCAGCCAGGTCAACGCCGCGGCTGACCAGATCGCGGTGCTGAACACCGAGATCCGCGAGGCTCTGGCCTCGGGGCGTTCGGCCAACGAACTCACCGACCGCCGCAACCTGCTCGCGGAGGACGTGGCCCGGCTCGCCGGCGCGACGGCGACTCTGGAGACGGACGGCACGCTCACGGTGCGCCTCGGCGGCAACGCCCTGGTCGCCGGCGGGGACGCCCGTCACCTCGCCCTGACCGGCTCGGCGACGATCGACGGCGCTCCGCGCGTCGGGGTCGTCTGGGAGTCGGTCCCGGATCTGCCCCTCGTGGTGGACGGCGGAGAGCTCGGCGGCTCGCTCGCGGTGCTCGCCCCGGCCGCCGACGGCGGGATGCTGGCGCAGCTCGCCGCCACCTACGACCGGGTGGCCACGGCGCTGGCGGAGTCGCTCAACGCGCAGCACCGCTCCGGTGTCACGGCGTCCGGACAGCCGGGTGGTGACTTCTTCACCCTCCCGGCGACCGGCTCTGCCGCGCTCGGGCTGCAGGTGGCCGTCACCTCGGCGGCCGACCTGGCCCTCGCCGCGCCCGGCGCGGGCTCCAAGGACGCGACGAACGCCGACCTCATCTCCCAGATCGGGCAGCGCGCGACCTCTCCGGATGCGCTGTGGACCGACCAGGTGACCCGCTTCGGCGTGGCCACCGCGGCCGACGTGCAGCGCGCGAAGGTGTCGGATGCGGCGGCGGTCGGTGCCGTCGGCGCGCAGCAGTCCGTCGCGGCCGTGGACGGCGACGAGGAGACGATCAGCCTCCTCACCTACCAGACCGCCTATCAGGCGGCGGCCCGCGTGCTCACCGCCGTCGACGAGGCCCTCGACGTCCTCATCAACCGCACGGGCGTCGTCGGACGCTGATCGGAGAAGCTCCATGATCTCTCGCGTGACCCAGACCACCATGACGCAGACGGCGATGCGCCAGCTGCAGTCCAACCTCTCCGAGCTCGCCCGGCTGCAGGAGCAGGCGACGTCGCAGAAGGCGTTCGCCGCCCCCTCGGACGATCCGGCGGCGGCGGCTGCCGCCCTCGCCCTGCATGCCGAGCAGCGGCGCACCGAGCAGTACGCGCGCAACATCGACGACGGCCTGGCGTGGGTGACCGCGGCCGACACGGCGATCACCTCCAGCACCTCGCTGCTCTCGCGGGTGCGGGACCTCACCGCGCAGGGTGCGAACGACGGGGCGCTGGACGCCGCGGCGAAGGAGGCCCTCGCGGTGGAGCTGGAGGGCATTCGCGACGAGCTGCTCTCACAGGCCAACACTCGGCTGCTCGGACGGTCCGTGTTCGCCGGGACCTCGGACACCGCGGCCTTCGCCGCCGACTACTCGTACAGCGGCGTCGCCGGCTCCGAGGTCACCCGCCGTGTGTCCGACGCGGCGGCCGTCCGCGTCGACACCGACGGGGCGGCGGTGTTCGGTACCGGCGACGACTCGGTGTTCGCTCTCGTCGACCGCATCGTCGCCGACCTCCGCTCCGGCACCAACGTGGGACCACGGCTCGCGGAGATCGACGACCGCCGCACGGCGATGCTGGGCGTGCAGGGCGCGGTCGGCACCAGGCAGGCTCAGATCGAACGCGCCAAGGAGGCGACAGTGCAGAATTCCGTGTCCCTCGAGTCCCGCCGTGCCGCGGTCGAGGACGTCGACTCGGTCGAGGTGCTCATCCGCCTGCAGGCGCAGGAGCTCGTCTACCGCTCGGCGCTCGCCGTGAACGCGCGCGTGCTGCAGCCATCGCTGATGGAGTTCCTGCGATGACCGCCGCGCTCACCTTCACGGCCCCGCCGCCCGGGCTGGCTCCGCACGTGGACTTCGCCCTCGCGCCCGTCGATGGTGCGGACGGGCTCTTCGCCATGCGGGCGGTCGAGGACGAGGCCCTGCGGCTCTACCTGGTCGACCCGAACACCGTCCTCACGGAGTACGCGCCGATCCTCACGGATGCGCAGGTCACCGACCTCGCGCTCGCCTCGGCGGACGACGCCTTCGTGCTCGTGGTCGCCCACCCCGCCGCCGAGGGCGTCAGCGTCAACCTGCTGGCGCCGGTCGTCGTGAACCGGGCGACGGGAGCGGCGACGCAGGTCATCCTCGAAGGTCAGGACTACCCCGTGCGGGCGCCGCTGGGCTGACCTGCGCGGGTGCCGGGGACCGGGCGTGACGGGCGGGGTGACGACTACCCTGGAGAGGTGATCCTCGCCGTCGACACCTCCCTTGGCACCGCCGTCGCCCTCATCGACCCGGACGGGACGCGTCGTGCCGAGGCCGGTACCGCCGATCCGCTGGGCCACGCCGAGGTGATCGGCGACCTGGTGCGCGACGTGCTCCGGGAGAGCGGGTCCGATGGCATCACGCACGTCGTGGCCGGAATGGGCCCGGGCCCGTTCACCGGGCTGCGGATCGGCATCGCGACCGCGCGGGCGTTCGCCCTCGGCCGCGGTGTCCCGGTCGTCCCGGTCCCGAGCCACATGGCGGCAGCGCTCACGATCCAGGCCACCGTGACCGGCCCGTTCGCCGTCGTCACCGACGCCCGCCGTCGCGAGGTCGCCGTCACCGTCTTCGACGGGCTGGACGAGGACGGGATCCCGCGCACGATCGCCGACACGGTCCTCGTGCGGGCCGCCGACGCCGACGAGCATCTCGCGGGCCTCCGCCGGGTGGACGTGACGACGCTGTCCGCGGTCGACCTCGCCCGGGTGGGGGCGCGGGCGCTCGCTGCCGGCCGGACCCTCGCCGGCGAGGAGCCGCTCTACCTGCGGCACCCGGACGTCACCCTGCCCGGTGCCCCGAAGAAGGTGGGCGCATGACGCTCCGGGACGCGCGGCCGGACGACCTCGACGCGATCATGGCCATCGAGCAGCGCTCGTTCCCGACCGACGCGTGGAGTCGGGAGACCATGGCGGGCGAGCTGGCGAGCCCGCACGGCCGCTACCTCGTCGACGAGCAAGGCGGGGCGATCGTCGGCTACGGCGGGGTCAGGGCCCTGCAGGGCGGCGCGGACGCCGACATCCAGACCATCGCCCTCCTCACCGAGGTCCGAGGACAGGGACGCGGGCGCGCTCTGCTGCGTGCCCTGCTGCGGACGGCCGCGGCACGGGGCGCGCACGAGGTGTTCCTCGAGGTGCGCGCCGACAACCCGGCGGCCGAGGGGCTGTATCGCACGGAGGGCTTCGAGGAGATCGGCAGGCGCCCCCGTTACTATCAGCCGGACGACGTCGACGCGATCGTGATGCGTCTGGACCTGCGCCGCCATCCGGCGCCCGCCGATACGCCGGAGGAGGCGACCGCATGAGTGAGCCCCTGGTGCTCGGCATCGAGACGAGCTGCGACGAGACCGGCATCGGCATCGTGCGGGGCCGCACGCTGCTGTCCAACACGATCGCCTCCAGCATGGACGAGCACGCCCGGTACGGGGGCGTCGTGCCGGAGGTCGCGGCCCGCGCGCACCTCGAAGCGCTGCAGCCGGCCATCGACGCCGCTCTCGCCGAGGCCGACGTCCGCCTCGCCGACCTCGATGCGGTGGCCGTGACGAGCGGCCCGGGCCTCGCGGGAGCGCTCATGGTCGGTGTGGGGGCGGCGAAGGGACTCGCGGTCGCCCTCGACAAGCCGCTGTACGCGGTCAACCACCTCGTCGGCCACATCGCCGCCGACATCCTCACCCCGGAGGCGGCGCCGCTGGAGTACCCGACGATCGCGCTGCTGGTCTCCGGCGGCCACACCTCCCTGCTCCACGTGCGCGACCTCACGACCGATGTCGAGCTGCTCGGCGAGACCGTGGACGACGCTGCAGGCGAGGCCTTCGACAAGGTCGCCCGGCTGCTGTCGCTGCCGTATCCCGGCGGCCCCGAGATCGACCGGGCGGCGGTCGGCGGAGACCCGGACGCGATCCGCTTCCCGCGCGGGCTCTCCCGTGCCTCCGACCTCGCGAAGCATCGCTACGACTTCTCCTTCTCCGGGCTGAAGACCGCTGTCGCCCGCTGGGTCGAGCGCTTCGAGGCGGAGAACGCCGCCGCGGGCGCCGACGCGCGCGAGCTGCCGATCGCCGACGTCGCCGCCAGCTTCCGGGAGGCCGTCGTCGACGTTCTCGTCACCAAGGCGCTCAACGCCTGCGCGGACCTCGGGGTGCCGCGGCTGCTCCTGGGCGGTGGTGTGATCGCGAACCGTCGGCTCCACGAGGTGGCGCTGGCCAGGGCCGCCGAGGCCGGCGTCACCGTGCGCATCCCGCCGCTGTCGCTCTGCACGGACAACGGTGCCATGATCGCCGCGCTCGCCGCTGAGCTCATCGCGTCGGGGCGCCCCGCCTCGACGCTCGGCTTCGGCGCTGACTCGACGCTGCCGGTCACCGAGATCCAGGTCGCGGAGGCGGTGCCGGCGTGAGCGGGCTCGCGCGCGGACCGGAGCCGGACGGGGCCATGCCCCGTGCGCGGGTCGAGCGCGCGAGCGGGCAGGTCGAACGTCCGGCAGGGACGGCGCGCCTTCCCGGGGCCCCGCGGGAGGGGTACACGAAGCTCCCGACGGGTCCGGTGGGCATCGAGCCGGTGGTCGTCAGCGGGCCCGACCTCGACCACGGGGAGGAGGACGCCTGGGAACCGGCGTCCGAGCCGGTGCCCGTGGACGACACTCGGCTGGCGCCGTGGGCGCTACTGGCGGCGATCGTCGCTCTCGGCGCATCGTTCTTCGTGGGGTGGGGGATCCCGGTCGCGGTCGTCGCCGTGATCGCCGCGATCATGTCGCTGCGCCGCCCCGTCGAGAACCGCGCGATCGCGCGCTGGGCGCTCGTGCTGGGTCTGTGCGCGACCGTGTACAGCCTGGGATGGCTGGTCTGGGCGGGCATGCAGTTCGAGAGGCTGGGCTAGGCGCGATGGCCGGAGCGGACGACGACGACGTCGAGGAGCGCAGGGCCCTGCAGCGCAAGGCGTACGGGCCCGGCGGGGAGCTGAGCGCCGCGGAGGCCGCCCGTCTGCGCGCGCTCGAGGATTCCCGGCGGACACGGCCCGTGGGTCCCCCTGCGGCCCCCTTGGCGACCGGTCCCGTCCAGGAGTCCCGGCCACCCGGCCCTCCGCCGTCCTCCGGGTTGTCGTCCGGTCCGCACGACGACGGACCTCCGACCCCGGGCGGCGATCCCGCGATGCCGGAAGAGGAATCCGAGGAGGTCGCGACCGCCCGGACCGACTCTCCGACTCTCCGGGCAGGGCGGGGCCGTCTCCTCGGGACACGTGTGCTCGCCGCGGTCGTGGTGCTGCTGCTCGGCGTCGGCATCGGCTGGTTGGCCTTCGGCCGGACCGGCGGAGCCGCTGTCGCCCTGAGCGCGGTACAGCAGCAGTGGCAGTCCGAGCTCGTCGCGTCCGGACGGTACGACGCCGGCTCGGTGCGCGCGCTCGCCACGGAGGACGACGCGGTGGTCTGGACGGCGACGCAGAACGGTGGCGCGAGCATCTGCCTGGTCCTCCGGTCGGCGGAGAGCACGACGCCGAGCTGCAATCGGCGCGAGACCGTGCAGGAGGAAGGCCTGTGGGGCGAGGTGACCACGCAGCGCGACGACGACTACACGCGCCAGATCATGGCTCAGCTGATCCTCACACCCGACGGCGAACCGGCGGTGAGCGTCGACGTCTCGGAGTACGGGATCGGTGACGGCGGCGGGATCACGTACGCGAACGAGGCGGAGACCCGCGCGGCCGCGCGTCTGGTCGAGGAAGGGTTCGACCCGAACTCCATCTGGGTCGTCGGGTACGACGACGATGTCCCCATCTGGACGGCCTCCGCGCAGGATTCGGGGCGGCATTGTCTCGTCTACGACGGATCGACGGCCGACGCTCCGATGGCCTGCGAGGAGACCGAGACGCTGGCGGAGCACGACGGGCGGCTGCGGCTGCAGGTGACGGACACGACGACCGGGCAGGTGACGACGTACGAGCTGCCGACCAGCGCGCGCGTGCCGTCCTTCACGATCATCCGCGAGGGGAGCGACGCCGGTGCGGTCGGAGACTGACGGAGAGGACGCCGCGGCAGCGGAGCGCCGGGCGCTGGAGCGCGCGGCGTACGGCCGCGACGGCGGGCTCGACGCCGCAGCGGCCCGTCGGCTTCAGGAGCTTCAGGAGGGGCATCGTCGCCGGACCCCTTTCACGCAGGACGAGCGGACGGAGTCGTCATCCGTGGGCGACGACCCGCCGGAGGACGTGACCGCTCGCCGGGCGCCGGAGAACGTGCCGGCCGCGGAGGACACCCCTCC
This sequence comes from Microbacterium sp. UBA7513, assembly GCF_002478345.1. Classification (NCBI taxonomy): domain Bacteria; kingdom Bacillati; phylum Actinomycetota; class Actinomycetes; order Micrococcales; family Microbacteriaceae; genus Microbacterium; species Microbacterium sp. UBA7513. The sequence goes on along the minus strand of NZ_DLNJ01000007.1, from coordinate 158,021 downwards.
GGCCGCCCCGGACGACGTCTCCCGGACGGAGGCGCGGGCTGCGAACCGCCGCGGTCTCGTGCCGGTGCTCGTGGCGTCGGCGGCTCTCCTCGCGATCGGCGTGGGAGCCGGGTGGGCGCTGTTCGCCCCGCGGCCGGACGCGTTTCCGCTGACGGAGGCGCAAGAGGAGCGGCGGATCGCGCTCGCCGGTGAGGGCTACGACCCCGGCTCCGTGCGTCCGGTGGCGGAGGCGGAGGGCGCGCTCGCCTGGTTCGCCACGCAGGACGACGGGGCCAGCCGGTGTCTGATCCTCGACGTCGACAAGGACTCCCAGTCGACCTGTCTGGCGGAGGAGGAGGTGGGGCCGGGCCTGTACGCCTCGCTCCCCGTGCCGACCTCCGCAGCGGACGACGAGGAGGACTCCTTCTCCTTCGAGGGCGTGACGGCGGTCATGCTCTTCTCCACCGCGGACGAGCCGATGGTGAGCATCCAGCGCTGGGGAGGCGGCTCGACGCTCGTCGCCCAGTTCGGTGAGGCGGAGCGGGCGAGGGCGGAGGAGCTCGTCGGCGATGGCTACGACCTCAACCTCTCCGTCCTCGGATCCTTCCGCGAGCAGCCGGTCTGGCTCGGCGAGCGCCGTGCGGAGAGCGGGGCCGCCGAACGCTGCCTGATCGTCGACGCCGACGGCTCGCGCCAGTGCGCCACGGTCGACGAGGCCGTGCAGTCCGGGCTCCGCGTGCAGCTGCTCGACGTCGACCACGAGACCGGGGAGCTGCTGTCGGCGTCCGTGATCGAGGTCGACTTCACGCGATGGCAGACGCCCTATCTCACCGTGACCTCGGGCCCCGCCGTGGTCGACGAGGCGACGGGCGAGTCGTACCTGGTGACCACCGGGCCGCCCGGGGATCCGATACGTGTCGACATCCCGGGCCGGGAGTCGGAGGACTGACCATCCTCAGTCCGCGGCGGGCACCCGGTCGGCGAGGATCGCGCGTCGCTGATCGCCGAATCGCGCGAGGATCAGGGTCGCCTCGGCATCGCCTCGGAGGGTCAGCTTGCGCCGGAAGGCCGCGGGATCGACGTCCACCCCGCGCTTCTTGATCTCGATGCGGCCGATGCCGTGGGTCTTCAGGGCCGCGTTGATCGTCTTCGGCGTGATCGGCAGCGTCTCCCGGACGCGGAACGACTGCACGAACGGGCTCGTCAGGGCGGCGTCGGAGGTCAGGTACGCGATGCGCGGATCGAGCATCCCCGCGTCGAGGCTGCGGGCGACGTCGCCGATGAGACGGGCCCGGATGACGGCGCCGTCCGGCTCGTGGAGGAAGGCCCCGAGCGCACGGACGGGAGCGTCCTCGGCGTCTGCGGCGCCGGTGAGCTCGTGCGAGCGCTCGCCGCGGATGACGAGGGCGGAGCGCCGGACCCCGTCCCTCGCCAGCTCGCGCGACCACACCACGAGCTCGACGACGCTCCCCTCGGCGCTGACCCACTGCGTCTCCGCGTCCGTGGGCAGGGCGCCGCGGTCGTGGGCCGGGCCGAGCTTGATCCCGGTGGGGCGCTGCGCGGCGACGGCGAACGCCCAGTCGAGGGACGGCGAGTAGTCGTCGGCGGAGACGCGCCGGGTCTCGCTGTGCCCGGAGGTGCGGCGCGCGGGATCCATCCAGATCGCCCGGCCGGGGACCTGTTCTCCGAGGGCCTCCTCCGCGGTCGCGTGGCGCACCGTGGCGTCGTCGCCGAACGGGGCGAGGTTGTAGGCGGCGAGGGCCGCGGTCACCTCGTCGGCGTCCACCGCGTGCACCGCCAGCCCCGCGCCGGCGAATGCGAGGGCGTCGCCGCCGATGCCGCAGCCGAGATCCGCGACACTCGTGAGGCCGGCCCGGCGGATCCGCTGGGCGTGGCGAGCGGCGACGCCCAAACGGGTGGCCTGCTCGAGGCCGGCGCGGGTGAAGAGCATGCGGGCGGCGAACGGGCCGAACTTCGCCGCGGCCTTCGCGCGCAGGTGCGCTTGTCCGACCACGGCGGAGACGAGGTCGGGGGAGTGGCCCGCGGCGCGCAGCCGGGAGACGGCGGCTGCGGCCTCCGCGGTGGAGGTGACCGGCCCGAGCGCATCGAGCAGCTCCAGGCCGGCGGGGGTCAGCAGGGCGCGCAGCTCGGACATCTCCACCCTCCCAGCCTACGGCGCGCTCGCCGCTCCGACCCGGGTTGGCACTCGCATTGCATGAGTGCCAGCCGACCGCCTACACTGGCATTAGCACTCTCGGGTTGAGAGTGCGAACGAGTCTTTCGTGTCAGCGTCAAGAAAGAAGAGGTAGACCGTGTCGGTTTCCATCAAGCCGCTCGAGGACCGCATCGTCATCAAGCAGGTCGAGGCCGAGCAGACCACCGCGAGTGGCCTGGTCATCCCCGACACCGCCAAGGAGAAGCCCCAGGAGGGCGAGGTCGTGGCGGTCGGCCCCGGCCGTATCGACGACAACGGCAACCGCGTCCCGCTCGACGTCGCCGTCGGCGACCGCGTGCTCTACAGCAAGTACGGCGGCACCGAGGTGAAGTTCGGTGCAGACGAGTTCCTCGTCCTGTCGGCTCGCGACGTCCTGGCGGTCGTCGTCCGCTGATCGCACCACCCGGTTCGACGAGGGCCCGGATGCTTCGGCATCCGGGCCCTCGTCGGCTTTCGGAGCGGCGCGGCCCTGGTCCTCGCGGGCATAAGGTTGTGCGGTGGCCCCCGAGACGACCCGCGCCACCCAGACGGCGGGCATCGCGTACGCCGGGAGCGCCTACCTGCTGTGGGGTTTCCTGCCGCTCTACTTCCTCCTGCTGCAGCCGACCGGTCCGTGGGAGGTCGTCGCCTGGCGGGTGCTGCTCTCCTTCGTCTTCTGTCTCCTGCTGCTCACCGTCACGAGGGGATGGCCCGCCCTCCTCGCGATCGTCCGGAGCCCGCGACTGCTGGGGTGGACGGCCCTGGCCGGCCTGCTCATCTACGTCAACTGGCAGGTGTTCGTCCTCGGCACGCTGAGCGGGAACGTCGTGGAGACGGCGCTCGGCTACTTCATCAACCCGATCACGACCGTGCTGCTCGGCGTCCTGGTGCTCAAGGAGCGCCTCCGTCGGCTGCAGTGGGTGGCCGTCGGCATCGCGGCCGCCGCGGTGGTCGTCATCGTCGTGGCGTACGGCCACGTCCCCTGGATCGCCCTGACGCTGACGGCCTCCTTCGGCCTGTACGGGCTCATCAAGAAGAAGATCGGCCCCGCCGTCGACGCGGTCAGCGGGCTGACGCTCGAGTCGTTCTGGCTGATCCCCATCGCGGTGGTGCAGCTCGTGATCGTGGCGACGACGCCCGTCGGGCTGACGATGGGGACGGCGGGCTGGTCGCACGCCGTGCTGCTGGCATTCGCGGGTGTGGCCACAGCCGTCCCCCTGCTGCTCTTCGCAGCCGGCACGCGTCGGGTCGACCTCGCCGTGATCGGCATGCTGCAGTTCCTCACCCCCGTCCTGCAGTTCCTGATCGGGGTCGCCGTGCTCCGTGAGCCGATGCCGCCGGAGCGCTGGATCGGGTTCGTCCTGGTGTGGATCGCGATCGCGGTCTTCATCGTCGACCTGCTCCTCGCCGCGCGGCGCGGCCGCCGGGACACCCCCGCCGCAGCGCTCTGATCCCGCCTGTCCACGCCCGGAATCGACGGTCCTGGATCGTTAACGCACCGAGATACTTGCCCCTCCTGCGCGCGGGGCGCACGCCCTAGTGTTAGAGCACCCGACTGTGGTCACCATCCACGTTCGTTTACGCAAGGGAGCATCATGAACGCACTGAAGGGCTCGCGCAGCGCGAGGATCTTCGCCGGGATCGCGCTGGTCAGCGCTTCCGCCCTCATCATCGCGGGCTGCAGCAGCACGCCGAACGCGGAGCCGTCGGACGGGGGTGGCGACAAGCCGGCCGCCGACCTGACGCTCAAGCTCGGTTCGCTGCTGCCGGCCACCGGTACGCTCGCGTTCCTGGGCGCGCCGATGGAAGCCGGTGTCCAGCTCGCCGTCAACCAGATCAACGAGGCCGACGCCGGCATCACGATCGACCTCAGCACGGCCGACGAGGGCGACCTCGACAACAAGGCCTACGAGACCTCCATCAACAACCTGCGCAACGACGACATCACCGCCATGATCGGCGCGGCGTCCTCCAGCGTCACCAAGCTCATCCTCGACGGCAACGCGGGCGCGGACATCCTCACGGTGTCCCCGTCGAACACCTCGCCGGACTTCACGGGCATCAACCCGCTGTACTTCCGGACCGCGCCGAGCGACAACCTCCAGGGTGAGGTCCTCGGCAACGAGATCGCCGAGGACGGCCACAAGACGCTGGGCATCATCTACCAGAACGACCCGTACGGCACGGGACTGTTCGAGGCGATCAAGGCCACGTTCGAGAGCACCGGCGGCGAGGTCGTCGCCGACGCGTCGTACAACCAGGGTGACGGTCAGTTCAACGCGCAGGTCTCGGAGATCGCCGCGGCGAACCCGGACGCGGTCGCGGTCGTCTCCTACGACCAGTTCGCCACCATCGCGCCGCTGCTCGGCAACGCCGGGGTCGACACCGGGTCGCTGTACCTCGTCGACGGCAACCTGAAGGACTGGGGTGCCGATATCCCGGTCAGCCTCGAGGGCTCGAAGGGCACCCGCGCCGGCGCTGAGCTGCCGCAGGACTTCCTCGACCAGCTGAACGAGGTCTGGACGGCCGAGGGCAACGACCCGATCGACGCCGTGACCTACTCGGCCGAGGCGTACGACGCCGTGGTGCTGATCGCTCTGGCGGCGCTGAAGGCCGGCTCGGTCGAGGGCCCGGACATCGCGGCCGAGATGATCACCGTCTCCGGCGGTGACGGCGACGGCGAGAAGTGCGACAACTTCGCCGACTGCGCCGCGATCATCAACGACGGCGGCACGCCGGACTACGACGGTCTCTCCGGCGAGATCACCTTCGACGAGAACAACGACCCGAAGGGTGCGGCGATCGGCGTCTACGAGTTCGACGCCGAGAACGTCACCTCGCGCATCAAGTAACCAACGGAGAAGGCCCCGGATGCTTCGGCATCCGGGGTCTTTTCCGTGCCCAGGCCGATCTCAGGCGGCGTCTGTCCCCAGGGTGCCGAGGTAGAGGCCGATGACCTTCGGGTCGTTCAGCAGCTCCCGCCCGGTGCCCTCGTAGGCGTCCTTGCCCTGGTCGAGCACGTAGCCGCGGTCGCAGATCTGCAGGCACCGCCGGGCGTTCTGCTCGACCATGATCGTCGTCACGCCCGCCTTGTTGATGTCGGAGACGCGGATGAAGGCGTCGTCCTGCCGCACGGGGGAGAGGCCGGCGGACGGCTCGTCGAGCAGCAGCACGGACGGGTCCATCATGAGTGCGCGCGACATGGCGACCATCTGCCGCTCACCGCCGGAGAGCGAGCCGGCACGCTGCTTCAGACGCTTGCCGATCTCCGCGAAGATGCTGTTGACGAACTCGAGCCGCTCCGCGAAGATCTTCGGGTTCTGGTAGAGCCCCATCTCCAGGTTCTCCTGGATGGTGAGCGACGGGAAGACGTTGTTCGTCTGCGGTACGAAGGCGACACCGCGGCGCACGAGCTTGTCGGCCTTGAGGCCCACGATGCTCTCGCCCTTCACGGTGATGTCGCCCTCGCGGACGTTCACCATGCCGAAGATCGCCTTGAGGAGCGTCGACTTGCCGGCGCCGTTCGGGCCGATGATGCCGATGAGCTCGCCCTGGCGGGCGACGAGGTTCGCGCCGTTGAGGATGTTCACTCCCGGCAGGTAGCCGGCGTGCACGTCCTTCAGCTCGACGATGATGTCGCCGGTCGCGGGGGTGCCCTCGGCGGGGATCGCGGTGCTCATGCCTTGTCCTCCTCGGCGGCGTCCTCGGCCTCGACCTCGGCCTCGACCTCCGTCTCGATCTGCTCGCGGATGCGCTCCGCGTCGGCGTCCGAGATCACCGGGAGACGGCCGGTGACGGCGCCGAGGTCCACGTCCTGATGGGCGCCCAGGTAGGCGTCCACGACCGCGGGGTCCTCCATGACGGTCTCCGGTGGTCCCTCGGCCACCACGCGACCCTCGGCCATCACGACGACCCAGTCGGCGATGTGGCGCACCATGTGCATGTCGTGCTCCACGAAGAGCACCGTCATCCCGAGGTCCTTGAGGTCGAGGATGTGGTCGAGGAGCGACTGCGTGAGGGCGGGGTTCACCCCGGCCATCGGCTCGTCCAGCATCACCAGGCTCGGGTCGCTCATGAGGGCCCTGGCCATCTCCAGCAGCTTGCGCTGACCACCGGAGAGCGATGCCGCGAAGTCCTGCTCCTTGGCGTCGAGCTTGAAGCGCACGAGGAGCTCGTGGGCGCGCTGCTCGATCTCCTGCTCCTGCGTGCGCCAGAGGAAGGGGATCAGACCGGCCCAGAAGCCCTCGCCGCGCTGGTCCTTCGCGCCGAGCTTCATGTTCTCCAGCACGGTCAGCAGCGACAGCGACTTGGTGAGCTGGAAGGTGCGCACCTGTCCCATGCGGGCGACCTTGAACGACGGGATACCGGACAGGTTCTTGCCGTCGTAGGACCACGTGCCGCTGTTGGGCTTGTCGAAGCCGCACAGGAGGTTGAACAGCGTGGTCTTGCCGGCGCCGTTGGGGCCGATGAGCGCCGTGATGGCGCCACGGGGGATCTCGAGGTGATCGACGTCGACCGCGGTCAGGCCGCCGAAGCGCCGCTGCACGGCGTCCACGACGAGGATCGGGTCGACCTTCTTGACCCCGGGGGCGGCGGGACCCGCGGCGAGGCCGGTGGTCTTGGCGCGAGGAGCGCTCTTCGCGGGCGTGACGGCCGCGTCGTTCTCACTTGACAAAGGTCATCTCCCTCTTGTTCCCCAGGATGCCCTGCGGGCGGAACACGACGATGAGCATCAGCACGATGCCGATGAGGATGTAGCGCACCACGTCGGCCTGAGCGCTCGTCATGGGCAGGTAGCCGGCCGTGGCCATCGCGGGCAGGAGCGCGCCGAGGAAGGCGAACACCACCCAGAAGAGCACGGCGCCGAGCGTCGGACCGAACACCGTGGCTGCGCCGCCGAGGAGCAGGATCGTCCACAGGAAGAACGTCAGCGACGTCGAGTAGCTGCCGGGGATGACCGCCGAGGGCAGGACGAAGACGATTCCGCCCAGCGCACCGATCACGCCACCCACCACGAGTGCCTGCATCTTGTAGGCGAAGACGTTCTTGCCGAGCGAGCGCACGGCGTCTTCGTCCTCGCGGATGCCCTTGAGCACGCGGCCCCACGGGCTGCGCATGAGCGCCCAGACCACGAGGATCGTCAGAGCGAGGGTGAGCAGACCGAACACCCGCACCCAGAGGTCGTTGGCGTTGTAGGTCCACGGCCCGAAGCCGTAGGTGCCCGGCGGGAACGGGTTGGCGTCGCGGAAGCTCTGGTGGTAGCCGGAGAGACCGCCGGCGGAGTTCGTCCAGTCCTTGAACAGCTCGGTGACGAACATCAGTCGCACGACCTCCGCGGCCGCGATGGTCGCGATCGCGAGGTAGTCGGCGCGCAGCCGCAGCGTCGGGATGCCCAGCAGCAGGGCGAAGAGCGCGCCGCCGGTGATGCCGACGAGCACGCCAAGCCACCACGGGAAGCCGAAGGTGAGGATCGAGATCGCGTAGCCGTAGCCGCCGATCGCCATGAACGCCGCCATGCCGAAGTTGAGCAGACCCGTGTAGCCGAAGTGCACTGCGAGGCCGGTGGCCGCGAGGGCGTAGGCGATCGTCGTCGGGCTGAACAGGTAGGAGGCGGTGTTGCCGAAGATGCTTCCGAAGTCCATGCGTCAGCCCAACCTTTCCTTGCGTCCGAGGATGCCCTGCGGTCGCACGAGCAGGATGATGATCAGCGCGACGAGGGCGCTGGCGTACTTGAGGTCGGTCGGCACCCCGAGAAGCGTCGAGACCTCGACCGCGAGGCCGACGATGATCGAGCCGATCAGGGCGCCGATCGCGGAGCCGAGCCCGCCGAGCGTGATGGCGCAGAACATCAGCAGCAGCATCTGCATGCCCATGTCCCACTTCACGCCGGGGCGGAAGTACGCCCAGAGGATGCCGGAGATCGCCGCCAGCGTGCCGGCCAGGATCCAGACGATGCGGATGACCTTGTCCACGTCGATGCCGGAGGCGGCGGCGAGCTGCGGGTTGTCCGAGATCGCCCTCGTCGCCTTGCCGGTGCGGGTGCGGGTGAGGAAGAACGCGACGCCGAGGATCACGATGATGCTCGTCGCCATGCCGATCATGTCGATGTACGACAGGGAGATCGGCCCGAGGCGGATCGGCTCCGGGCTGGAGCCGGGCAACTGGTAGGTGTTGCCGCCGATGATGTATTGCAGGCCGTAGCGCAGGGCCAGCGAGAGGCCGATGCTGACGATCATGAGCTGGACGACGCCCAGGCCCCGGCGCCGCAGCGGCTTCCAGATGCCGGCATCGAGCGCCCAACCGAGTGCCGCACCTCCGATGACCGCGGCGATGATGCCCGCCCACAGCGGGAGCTGCCAGAAGGAGGTGACGACGAGCGTGACCACGGCGCCCCAGCTCACCATCTCGCCGTGGGCGAAGTTCGACAGGCGGGTGGTGCCGTAGATCAGAGCGGCGCCCATCGAGGCGAGCCCGAGCAGCAGCCCGAAGTTCAGGCCGCCCACCATGCGCGACAGGAGCTGATCGAGGAAGGAGACGGTCACCCGCTCGCCCTCGCCCAGGAAGAGGTTGACGATCTTCGTGCCGGTGAGCCCGAACTCCAGCTCGAACGAGGCGGTCGTGCCCGAGACGGGCTGGATCCCCTCGGGGAGTTGCGTCGCGTCGACGATCACACCGTCCGGCAGCGTCGACTCGTCGACCGTCAGGGTGTACGTCTCCTTCTCCGGCACGTACAGGCGCCACTTGCCCTCGGCGTCCGTCTCGGTCTCGGCGTCGAAGCCGTTGCCCTCGATCGTCATCACGACGCCCTCGACGGGCTCGTCCCCGTTGGTGACGACGCCGGCGAAGTAGAAGTCGGTGACCTCCTGACCGTCGTCCGTGGTCTCGGCGGAGGCCGCTGCGGGAGGGAGGAGGAGTGATGCCGCGAGCGCCATCAGGATTCCGAAGAAGGCGAAGGCCCGAGGGCGCTTTCGCGGTCCGGCGAGTGCTGTGGGTCCCACGCAACCTCCACTGTGAGTGCTGTCTCCGCGGGCTCGGGTCGAACCGCGGGGATGGACGACGCACTTGAGCGTAATGGGCGATCGGCGAATCACCTATCGTCCGGGCCAACGGTCCGGTAACGACAGGGTCCTGGGAATGTTCTCGGGCGTGTCTCGCTTAGAATCTCCATACGGGTCACGCCCGCGCACCGGCCGACGTCGACCCCCCATTCGCACCCGGATCCGCGCCACTCGCGCAGGAGGAGATTCCATGGACCAGCACGATCCCTTCGGCTTCGTCGGACTGACCTACGATGACGTGCTGCTGCTCCCCGGGCACACCGACGTCATCCCCAGTGAGGCTGACACGTCGTCCCGGATCACCCGACGGATCTCCGTCGCGACGCCGCTGCTCTCCAGCGCGATGGACACGGTGACCGAGTCCCGCATGGCGATCGCCATGGCCCGGGAGGGCGGCATCGGCATCCTGCACCGCAACCTCTCGATCGCCGACCAGGCCGCACACGTCGACCGCGTGAAGCGCAGCGAGTCCGGCATGATCACCGACCCCATCACCACGACGCAGGACGCGACGGTCGAGGAAGTCGACGCGCTGTGCGCCAAGTACCGGATCTCCGGCCTCCCGGTCGTGGACGACGAGGGTCGTCTGGTGGGCATCATCACGAACCGCGACATGCGCTTCGTCTCCGGCTTCGAGCGCCAGAGCACGTTCGTCAAGGACGTCATGACGAGGGAGAACCTCGTCACCGCCCCCGTCGGCGTCGCGGCCGGCGAGGTCATCGCGCTGTTCGCGAAGCACCGCGTCGAGAAGCTGCCCCTCATCGACGAGGATGGCAAGCTCGCCGGCCTCATCACCATCAAGGACTTCGACAAGAGCGAGAAGTATCCGCTCGCCACCAAGGATGACCAGGGTCGCCTGCGGGTGGGCGCGGCGATCGGCTTCTTCGGCGACGCGTGGGAGCGCGCCGAGGCCCTCCGCGACGCCGGGGTGGACGTGCTGGTCGTGGACACCGCCAACGGGCAGTCGCAGGGCGTGATCGACCTCGTCAAGCGCCTCAAGGCCGACGAGTCGTTCGCGCACATCGACGTCATCGGCGGCAACGTCGCCACCCGCGAAGGCGCGCAGGCGCTCGTGGACGCGGGCGTGGACGCGGTCAAGGTGGGCGTGGGTCCCGGCTCGATCTGCACCACCCGCGTGGTCGCCGGTGTGGGCGTGCCGCAGGTCACGGCCGTCTACGAGGCATCGCTCGCGGCTCGTCCGGCGGGCGTCCCGGTGATCGCCGACGGCGGCCTGCAGTACTCGGGCGACATCGCGAAGGCGCTCGTCGCCGGTGCCGATGCCGTGATGCTCGGCTCGCTGCTCGCAGGCACCGACGAGTCGCCGGGCGAGATCGTCTTCCAGTCGGGCAAGCAGTTCAAGCAGTACCGCGGCATGGGCTCGCTCGGCGCCATGCAGACGCGCGGCAAGCAGACCTCCTATTCGAAGGACCGCTACTTCCAGGCCGACGTGCCCAGCGACGACAAGCTGATCCCGGAGGGCATCGAGGGCCAGGTCCCCTACCGCGGCCCGCTCTCGGCCGTCGCCTACCAGCTCGTCGGCGGCCTGCGGCAGTCGATGTTCTACGTCGGCGCCCGCACCATCGAGGAGCTCAAGCAGCGCGGCAAGTTCGTGCGCATCACCTCGGCCGGGCTCAAGGAGTCGCACCCGCACGACGTGCAGATCGTCGTCGAGGCGCCCAACTACAAGAAGTGACCGCGACTCCCGCAGAGGGATGCACGAGGGGCCGGATGCGTTGCATCCGGCCCCTCGTCGTTCGCGGTGCGGTCAGCCGCAGCGATAGGTGACACCGCCGACGTCCCAGACGCCGGGGCCGAGTTCGGCGCACGTCCCGATGACGCCTGCCAGCACGGTCGCCAGCAGGATGATGCCGATGATCGCAAAGATCGTCAGGACGGCGCCGACGATGATGCCGGCGATCGCGATGCCCTTGGGGGCCTTCGCCTTGCCGAGTTGCACGGCGGCGATGATGCTGAGGATGAGGCCGACCGGCGGCAGCAGGAACGCCAGCACGAGGCCGATGATCGACAGCACCCGCCCCGGGGGTGATGTCGGCACGTCCTGCGCGTACGGGGCGCCGGGCGGGGGAGCGGCGGCGGCGGGGTACGGCGACGGCGTGCTGCTGGGCGGCGGCGGGTTGTAGGGCGGCGGGGCGTCGGGCGGCGGGGCGTCGGTCATGATCTCTCCTCGGTTCCGGTCGTAGCCCAGAGCGTAGCGACGGAGGGACGGGCATGCCATCCCCCTTTCGCAGCCCACGGGCCGCGCGTACGGTGCCGGTATGTGCCGAAACATCGTGCCTCTGAACAACCTCGAGCCCGCGGCCACCGACGAGGAGTGCCGCGAGGCTGCGCTCCAGTTCGTCCGCAAGATCTCCGGGACGACGGCGCCGTCGCGGGCGAACCGTGCGGTCTTCGATCGCGCGGTGGCCGAGATCGAAGTCGCCACGCGGCGGCTGCTCGATGATCTCGTGACCTCGGCGCCGCCTAAGAACCGCGAGGAGCAGGCGGCGAAGAGGCGGGCGCGATCGGCGGAGCGGTACGAGGCGATCCGGCTCTACCAGGAGGAGAAGCGGGCGGCGCGCGCGGGCTGAAGCGCTGCGGGCCGGGGGCGGAGCCCTGTGCCAGAATCGACGTACCCCGCTCGACTTTCCCTGCGGCCCGGTGATGAAGGCACCGCGGTCGTACCGCCGAATCCCCTCGGCAGGGAATCTCCCCAAGGAGAGCTGTACATGGCTGAGGTCCCCCCTCGCATCCTCGTCGTCGACGATGACCACGACGTCGCCCTTCTCGTGAAGACCGTCCTGGAGCGGCGTGCGGGCTGCGTCGTCGATCTCGCGGACGACGGGCGCTCGGCGCTCGAGAAGGCCGCGGCGGTGAAGCCCGATGTCGTCGTCACCGATATCGAGATGCCGGGACTCAGTGGTCTGGAGCTGCTCGCGGAGCTGCGCCGCCTCATGCCGACCGTGCCGGTCATCGTCATGACGGCGCACGTCTCGGTCGAGTACGCGGTGTCCGCGCTCCGGGCGCAGGCCGACGAGTTCCTCACGAAGCCGCTCGACAACGCCCGGCTCGTGGAGTCGGTCACCCGGCTCGTCGAGGAGTCACGGCGTCGGACGGCGGAGGCGAAGACCGGTGAGGTCGTCCTCGCGATCGGAGCGCACCCCGACGACGTCGAGATCGGCGTCGGCGGCATCCTCGCAGCCCATGCGGCGGCCGGCGATCGCATCACCATCCTCACACTCTCCCGCGGAGCGCGCGGCGGTGATGCGGACAGCCGCCAGCACGAGTCGCTCGCCGCCGCCGAGCAGGTGGGTGCTCGGCTGTTCGTGAAAGACCTCGTCGACACCGAGATCTCCGGCGGCGGGTCGACCGTCCGCCTCATCGAGGAGGTCGTGCAGGAGATCCAGCCGACCATCGTCTACACGCACTCGCACCATGACCGCCACCAGGATCACCGTGCGGTGAACGAGGCGACGATCGTCGCGACGCGCCGCGTCGGCACGGTCGCGTGCTACCAGAGCCCCTCCGCGACCATCGACTACCGGCCCACGCGCTTCGTCCGCATCGACCGCTTCCTGGGTGACAAGCTGCGGCTCCTGGAGTGCTTCCAGTCCCAGGCCGCCGCGAACCGGGAGTACCTCGCGCCGGAGTTCGTCACGGCCACCGCCCGCTACTGGTCGCGGTTCGGCGGCGGCGTGGCCGTCGAGCCGCTGGAGGTCGTGCGCGAGACCGCCGAGTTCATCGGCGCCCATGAACTGACCCGACGGGAGAGCTGATGACGAAGCGCGTACTGGTCACCGGAGCAGGGGGCCCCGCCGGCGTCGCCGTGATCCGCTCCTTGCTGCGACGGTCCGATCTGACGGTCTTCGCAGCGGACATGGACGGCTGGGCGAGCGGCATCTACCTCGTCCCGCCGACGCAGCGCCGTCTGGTTCCCCCGGGGCGCGACGCGGACTTCGTGCCGGCGATCGCGCGGATGGTCGCGGAGGACGGTCTCGACCTGGTGATCTCCACCGTCGACGTGGAGCTGATCGCGCTCGCAGACCGCCGGGACGAGCTGGCCCCCGCGGTCCTCGCCGCGCCGCCCGCCGACACGCTGCGCACCGCCCTCGACAAGCTCGCCCTCGCGGAGCGCTGCGCGCCGACCGGTCGTGTGCCGCGCACCGTGCTCGCCGGTCCGGACGCGGCGGAGGTCGCGTGGGAGTTCCCCGTGTTCGCCAAGCCCCGGCAGGGAGCGGGCAGCCGCGGCGTACGCCTCGTCCCCGACGCGGAGGCGCTCGCCGCCCTCCCCGCCGATGAGGGGCTGATCGTGCAGGACTTCCTCCCTGGCGAGGAGTACTCGGTCGATGTGATCGCCGACGCCTCCGGGGGCGTGGTCGCGGCGGTCCCGCGCACCCGCGCCCGTGTGGACTCCGGCGTCGCGATCGCCGGCCGCACCCTCCGCGACCCCGAGCTCGAGGAGACCGCCGCCGCCATCGCGCGGGCGATCGGCCTCGTGGGGGTCGCCAACGTGCAGCTCCGTCGGGACCGGGACGGGCGGGCCGTGCTGCTCGAGGTCAACCCGCGCTTCCCCGGGGCGCTCCCGCTGACGATCGCCGCCGGGGTCGACATCCCGTCGCTCGTCGCCGACCTCTTCCTCGGCCGGGAGATCCCGGTGCAGGTGCCCTTCCGTGAGGTCGCCTCCGTGCGCTTCCTGGAGGACGTGATCGTCGAGGTCGACGACGTGCTCGTGTCGGCGCACGCCGGTCACCAGGAGGAGCTGTGAGTCATCCCGCCCTGCGCGGAGACCACCACGTCCACTCCACGTTCTCCGACGACGCGGTCTCCACCCTGGAGGAGAACGTCGCCGCGGCTGCGGCCGTCGGTCTCGACACCGTCCGTCTCGTCGATCACGTGCGGCAGACCACGACCTGGGTGCCGGAGTACCTCGCCGCCGTCCGCGGCCTGTCCGTCCCGGACGGGCTGACGGTGCTCACCGGAGTGGAGGCGAAGATCCTCGACGCCTCGGGCGCGCTCGACATCCCGGCGCTTCCGGCGGGCATCGACCGGATCCTCATCGCCGATCATCAGTTCCCCGGTGCGGACGGCCCGCTCGGACCCACCGCCGTGCGCGAGCGCATCGCGTCCGGCTGGGCGCCGGCCGATGTCCTCGACCAGTTCGTGGACGCCGTGATCGCCACCATGCGCCGGCACCCCGGCAACCAGCTCGCGCATTGCTTCTCGATCCTGCCGAAGATCGGTCTCGCGGAGGAGGAACTCGGGGGCGAGCGCCTCGACGCGTGGGCGCGAGCCGCCGCCGAGACGGACACGCTCGTCGAGGTCAACGAGAAGTGGGTGTGCCCCGGCGCGGAGGCGCTGAACGCCCTGGAGCGCGCGGGCGCCGGCATCGTGGCCTCCACCGACAGCCACGTGGCCGCAGACGTCGGCCGGTACGCCCGCATCGTCCCGCTGCTCACCGGGACGGAAGGACGCTGATGCCCGAACTGACCTGGATCGAGACGGTCGTCGTCGTCATCCTCCTCCTCTGCGTGCTGATCGGCACGCTGCCGGTCGTCAACACCGGTCTGCAGTTCCTCATGCTGCCGCTGCACGCCTTCCGCAATCACTACGGCAAGGCCGCCCCGTACCACCCGAACGTGGCCGTGGTCATCCCGGCATGGAACGAGGGCCTGGTCATCGGCCCCGCGATCGAGCGGCTGCTCCAGCTCGAGTACCCCGCCGAGCGCCTCCGTGTCTTCGTCGTCGACGACGCCTCCACGGACGACACCCCGGCCATCGTGCAGCAGAAGGCGGCGACCTATCCGGGGCGGGTCGTCCATCTGCGACGCGAGAAGGGTGGCGAAGGCAAGGCGCACACGCTGAACCACGGCCTCGACGTCGTGCTCGCCGACCCGTGGACCGAGGCGGTGCTCATCATGGACGCCGACGTGATCTTCGCGCGCAACTCCCTGCGCAAGCTCACCCGGCACCTCGCGGACGAGGAGGTCGGGGCCGTCACGGCCTACATCGCGGAGGGCAGCAGGGACCGCAACTACCTCACCCGGTTCATCGCGATCGAGTACGTCATCGGCCAGCTCTCGGCACGGCGTACGCAGAACGTCGGGGGAGCGATCGCCTGCCTCGCCGGGGGCGCCCAGCTGCATTCCCGCGCGAACCTCGAGGCGATCGGCGGACGCATCCCGACGGGCACGCTCGCCGAGGACACCATGACGACCTTCGAGAGTCAGCTCCACGGCCGCCGGATGGTCTTCGAGCCGCACGCCGTGGTGCTCGCCGAGGAGCCGCGGACGATCGACAGCCTCTGGAAGCAGCGGCTGCGCTGGGCGCGCGGCAACGTGCAGCTCACCTCGATCTACAAGAGGCTCTGGTTCCGTCCGAGTCGCGACCACAACCTGGGCAGCATCCCCTTCGGACTGGCCTGGTTCACGATCCTGCTGATGCCGGCGCTCCTGCTCCTCGCCGCCACCGCGATGATCGTCCTCCTGCTCCTGCACAGCGACGTCGCGGAGTTCGTGTTCCGGTTCATGTGGATCGCCGCGGCGGCCATCTACATCTTCTCGATGCTCTACTCCGTCCAGCTCGATCCGCGCATCGGGCGGCAGTCCTGGCGCGAGGCGATCATGTTCCCGGGGCTCGGGGCGCTGATCCTCATGGCCCTGGCGCTGTTCCCCTGGGCCCTGGACGGCCTGATCGGCGCGGCGGGGCAGGAGTCGACGGAGCAGACGCGGGTGCTGTGGCTGATGGCGTTCGCCCTCTGGGGGCCGGTGTCGATGCTCGGCATCTGGCTCGCGCGGGCGGTCGAGCCGCTTCCGGCCGGACGCTTCTTCGCGGGCCTGCTGCTCTACGTCTGCGGGTACGGATCGCTGCTGTGCGCGATCACCGCCGACTCGTACCTCAAGGAGTGGCGCCGCGCGGACGCCTCCTGGATCAAGACCGAGAAGATCGGACGGGTCGACTCATGACCGACGCACCATCGCACGACGCCGAGGTGGAGGAGATCGCGGCCGACGCCCGGAAGGAGCGCCGCCTCGTCCCGCAGGCGCTCATCTCCCTCGCCGTCGTGGTCGTGATCGTCGTCGTCCGAGAGCTGCTCCTGCGATGACCGGACGACCGCTCGCCCTGGTCGTCGAGGACGCTCCGGACCAGGCCACCCTCCTGGGGCGGTACCTCGACCGGGAGGGCTTCGACGTGTTCGTCGCTCCCGACGCGGAGTCCGCCATCGCTGCCTTCCCGGACATCGACCCCCAGGTCGCCGTCCTGGACCTGCTGCTCCCCGGCATCTCCGGGCAGGCCTGCTGCCGCCTGATCCACGAACGCTATCCGGAGTGCTTCCTCATCGTCAGCTCGGTGCTGGACGTCACCGAGTACCCGCCCGCGGACGCGGCCTTGCCGAAGCCGATCACCGGAGCCGACCTGCATCGCGCCGTGGAACGGGTCCCGCGATGAGGGCGACACCGCTGGAGCGCGCCGAGAACCGCTGGTACCGGGTCATCGACAACCCGAACCCGATCATCAAACAGCTCCCGACGCTCGTCGCCGCCGCGACCGCAGGCGTGATGACCTGGGCCATCCCCAGCCTGCCGTTCACCGATATCGCCCTCGCGCTGGCCGGCCTCGCGATCGTCCTCGTCGCGACGCTCCACGCCGGAGTGCTCAGCGCGTTGCACATCCGGGAGGGCTGGATCGTGCTCCTGGTCCCGATGGTCGACATCCTGGGACTGGGGCTCTTCCGCGCGGGGACGGGAGGCGCGGCCTCGCTCTTCAGCTCGCTCGTGCTGCTCCCCGTGATCTGGATCGCTGCGGCGCCCGGCATCCGCTGGGTCTTCGTCGTCGGCGCGTTCACGTCGCTCGCGCTGCTGATCCCCTACGTCATCGAACCGCCGACGAACGCGGTCGTGTGGCTCCGCGGCGTCGTCGGCCCTCTCGTCTTCGCGGCCGTCGCAGCCGTGGTGAACGAGCTCTCCCGGCAGCAGCGCCTGCGGGTGCAGCAGGCGGAGGAGCTGGTCACGGAGCGGACCAAGGCGCTGTCCGAGAACGTCTCGATGATCGTGCAGCTGCGACAGAAGGAGCACGAGTACCGCGTGCTTCTCGACTCGTTCGAGGGCCTGTGGGCGTCGATCACCGCGCAGGCCGTGATCGGCACCGATCGCGAGGGGCGCGTCACGGCGTGGAACCCCGGGGCCGTCCGCCTGCTCGGGCTCTCTCACGACGAGGCTCTCGACGACGTGCGTGTCGATCGCTTCTTCTCGTCGTCGGCATTGGCGATGCTGGCCGAGGACACCGCCGCGCGCGAAGGGGATGCGGGGGCACCGCGCGTGCCCGGTGTGCCCGACGAGCGCGCGGACGTGCCGGAGGGCCTCTGCGAGCTCTTCGCCCAGGCGGACGCAGGGAACACGGTCGACGGCGACATCGAGGTCAGGACCGCGGGCGGCACGACGGTACCCGCCCGGGTGACCGTGACGCCGCACAAGGATCCGTCCGGCGCGCAGCAGGGGTACCTGTTCGTGCTCACCGATGAGACGAGAGCCGTCGAGGTCGCGCGCATGAAGGACGAGTTCGTGGGGATGATCTCCCATGAGCTGCGGACGCCGCTGAGCGCGATCATCGGCTTCCTCGACCTGCTGCAGAACGATCCCGGTCAGCCGCTCACGGAGGATCAGCAGGAGTTCGTCGGCATCATCGAACGCAACGCGAAGCGGCTGCTGAACCTCGTCGGCGACCTGCTCTTCACGGCGCAGGTGGAGTCGGGGCGGTTCCCCCTGGAACGGGACCAGGCCGACGTCGCGGAGCTCGTGCGCTCGGCGGTGGTCTCGGCGGGACCGCACGCGCAGCGCGAGGGGATCGAGCTGGACCTGCAGGTCGGCGACGAGCCGATCCCGCTGCTCGTCGATCCCGGACGCCTCGGGCAGGCGGTGGACAACCTCCTCTCGAACGCCATCAAGTTCACCCCCCGCGGGGGTCGGGTGACGGCCGCCGTGCGTCGCCTCGACGGCGGGGTGCAGGTCGCCATCGCCGACACCGGGGTCGGGATCCCGCAGGACGAGCAGCGCATGCTCTTCACCCGGTTCTTCCGCGCCTCGACGGCCACGCGCAACGCCGTGCCGGGGGTGGGGCTGGGGCTCACGATCACGCGCGCGATCGTGCTGGCCCACGGCGGCTCCATGGACGTGACCAGCGAGGAGGGGGTGGGCACCGAGTTCCGGTTCGTGCTCCCGGCGGCTCCCAAGACCGAGGTGCTGCAGACGCTCAGCCGCGCGGACTGACCACGCGAGGAAGGGCAGTGGTATCGTGGGTCGATGGATACCACCTTCGTCGCTCCGATGGGAGACCGCGGCCGTCTGGTGATTCCGGCTGAGCTGCGCGCGCGGCAGCACTGGGATCAGGGCGTTCTCCTCCTGATGATCGAAGCGGAGGGTGGCGTCGTCCTCCTCACTCGCGAACAGGCGAAGGCGCTGATCCGCCGTCAGCTCGAGGGGCAGAGTCTCCTGGAGGCTCTGCTCGCCGAGCGCCGCGCGGCCGCTGCGCAGGACGACGCGGCGTGAGGGTCCTCGACGCTTCGGCTGTGCTGGCATTTCTCCAGGACGAGCCCGGTGCCGCCCGTGTGGAGAAGGCTCTCGATGGCGGCGTCATCAGTGCGGCGAACTGGTCGGAGGTGGCCCAGAAGGTGCGCGCCGCCGGGGCCGACTGGGGCATCGCCTCCGGACTCCTCCTCAGCTATCGTCTGACGATCGAGCCCGTCTCGCATCGCGACGCGGAAAGGGCGGCAGCGCTC
The DNA here is from genome assembly GCF_002478345.1 of Microbacterium sp. UBA7513. NCBI lineage: Bacteria > Bacillati > Actinomycetota > Actinomycetes > Micrococcales > Microbacteriaceae > Microbacterium > Microbacterium sp. UBA7513. The sequence goes on along the minus strand of NZ_DLNJ01000007.1, from coordinate 139,021 downwards.
TGGGCTCGGGGCACCGCGCTCTCTCTCGGAGCCCGGTTGTGCCTGGCGCTCGCCGAACGGATGGACGCGGCGGTGCTGACCGCGGACCGGGCATGGGGCGACGGCGGGCGCATCGAGCAGTTACGACCGTAGCTCGTCCCGGTCGTTGTGCAGCCGCGCGGACTGATAGCCTGGTCGGCTCGCTGTCCGCGGGCGGAAGGACGGCCACGCCTGTGGGGTACATCGACGCATCCGGGATCTCGCTGACGCTTCCCGATGGCAGACCGCTTCTCGACGAGGTGTCGTTCCGGGTCGGGGCGGGCTCGACGAGTGCTCTCATCGGACCGAACGGTGCGGGGAAGACGACGCTGCTGCGGATCATCCGCGGTGAGCAGCCGGCCGACGACGGGGTGGTGACCATCGACGGCGGCCTCGGCGTCATGGACCAGTTCGTCGGACACGGCGAGCCGGGCCAGACCGTGCACGAGCTGCTCGTGCGCGTGGCTCCGACGCGCCTCCGTGCCGCCGCGGAAGCGCTGGAGGCCGCGGAGAACGCCCTCATCGACCGCGACGAGCACGACACCCAGATGGCCTACGCCTCCGCGATCGCCGAGTACGCGGACGCCGGCGGCTACGAGCACGAGACCGTGTGGGACCAGTGCACCGTGGCGGCGCTCGGCGTGCCGTTCGAGCGGGCGCGCTACCGGGAGCTCACCTCCCTCTCCGGCGGCGAGCAGAAGCGGCTCGCCCTCGAGGCGCTGCTCCGCGGCCCGGACGAGGTGCTCCTGCTCGACGAGCCGGACAACTACCTCGACGTGCCGACCAAGCGATGGCTCGAGGAGCGCCTGCGCGCCACCGACAAGACGGTGCTGCTGGTCTCGCACGACCGCGAGCTCCTCGCCAGGGCCGCCGATCGGCTGATCACGCTGGAGCCCGGCGCGGCGGGGTCGACCGCCTGGGTGCACGGCGGGAGCTTCGCCACCTATCACCAGGCGCGCAGCGATCGGATGGATCGGCTCGACGAGCTGCGCCGACGGTGGGACGAGCAGCACGAGAAGCTCCGCGTCCTGGTGGCGAACCTCAAGGTCAAGGCGTCTGCGAACGACGGCTTCGCCTCCCGCTACCAGGCGGCGCAGACGCGATTGCGGAAGTTCGAGGAGGCGGGCCCGCCGGAAGAGCGACCCCCGGCGCAGGAGTTCGACATGCGCCTCCGCGGCGCCAGGACCGGCAAGCGCGCCGTCGTCGCGGACCGGCTGGAGCTGACCGGCCTCATGCGTCCGTTCGACGCCGAGATCTGGTACGGCGACCGTGTCGGCGTGCTCGGCTCCAATGGCTCGGGCAAGTCGCACTTCCTGCGGCTGCTGGCCCGCGGCGGCACCGACCCGGATCCGTCCCTCGGCCACGTGACCGCGGTCGCGGAGGAGCTCACCCCCGTCGCGCACACCGGTCGTGCGGTGCTGGGCGCCCGCGTGGTGCCGGGGCTCTTCGCACAGACCCACGCGCATCCGGAGTTCGTCGGCCGCACCCTGCTGGAGATCCTGCACCGCGGGGACGACCTCCGTGACGGCATGCCCCGCGACGCGGCGAGTTCGGCCCTGGACAGGTACGGCCTCGTCCGTCAGGCGCAGCAGCCGTTCGAATCGCTCTCCGGGGGACAGCAGGCGCGGTTCCAGGTGCTCCTGCTCGAGCTCTCCGGCGCAACCCTGCTGCTCCTCGACGAGCCCACCGACAACCTCGACCTGGAGTCGGCCGAGGCGCTGGAGGAGGCGCTCGGACGCTTCGAGGGCACCGTGGTGGCGGTCACGCACGACCGGTGGTTCGCGCGTTCCTTCGACCGGTTCCTCGTGTTCGGCACAGACGGCGAGGTCTACGAGTCCGACGAGCCGGTGTGGGACGAGCGGCGGGTGGCGCGTGCGCGCTGACCGCCGCGGAGGCCGCCGGGCGCCGGGTAGGCTGGACGGGTGACCATGGAGATCGAGCTCGGCCGAGGAAAGCGCGCGCGTCGCGCGTACACGTTCGACGACATCGCGGTGGTGCCCTCGCGGCGCACGCGGAACCCGGAGGACGTGTCCACCGCGTGGACGATCGACGCCTTCGGCTTCGAGATCCCGGTGCTCGGTGCGCCGATGGACTCGGTCGTCAGCCCGCGCACCGCGATCATGCTCGGGCAGCTCGGCGGCCTGGGGGTGCTCGACCTCGAGGGTCTCTGGACCCGCTACGAGGACCCGGAGCCGCTGCTCGCCGAGATCGCGGGCCTCGCGGAGGACCACGCGACCGTGCGCATGCAGGAGCTCTACTCGGAGCCCATCAAGCCCGAGCTCATCACCCGCCGCCTCGCCGAGATCCGGGAGGCGGGCGTCACCGTCGCCGGCTCCCTCACCCCGCAGCGCACGCAGGAGTTCTACGACACCGTCGCCGCGGCCGGGGTCGACCTGTTCGTCATCCGGGGGACGACCGTCTCCGCCGAGCACGTGTCGAGCGTGGCGGAGCCCCTGAACCTCAAGAAGTTCATCTACGACCTCGACGTGCCGGTGATCGTGGGTGGAGCGGCGACCTACACGGCGGCCCTGCACCTCATGCGCACCGGCGCGGCCGGCGTTCTCGTGGGCTTCGGTGGCGGCGCGGCGTCCACCACCCGCGCCACCCTCGGCATCCACGCCCCCATGGCGACCGCGGTGTCCGACGTGGCGGCCGCGCGTCGCGACTACCTCGACGAGTCCGGCGGGCGCTATGTGCACGTGATCGCCGACGGCGGTGTCGGCACCTCCGGGGACATCGTGAAGGCGCTCGCCATGGGCGCCGACGCGGTCATGCTCGGCGTCGCCCTGGCCCGCGCCACGGACGCCCCCGGTCAGGGATTCCACTGGGGTCCCGAGGCGCACCACCCCAAGCTCCCGCGCGGGCGACGCGTCGAGGTGGGCGGCATCGGAACGCTGGAGGAGATCCTCTACGGCCCTGCGCCCGTCGCCGACGGCACCGCGAACCTCATCGGCGCGCTGCGCAAGTCGATGGCCACCACCGGGTACTCCGACCTCAAGGAGTTCCAGCGGGTGGAGGTCGTGCTGGCCCCGTACGAGGCCTGAGGTCTCCGCATCACCGTGACCGCGCCTGCTCCCTTCCCGCCGACCCTCCGTGAGGTCATGCTGCGGGGACGCTGGATCGCGATGCTGCTGCTGTGCCTCGTCGTCGCCGGGGTGTTCGCCTGGCTCGGCCAGTGGCAGCTGGAGCGGGCGATCGAGACCGATCCGCCGGCGCCGGGGGCGACCGAGCAGGTCCGACCGCTCGATGACGTCGTCGCGCCGGGGGAGTACCTCCCCGAGCCCCTCGTCGGACAGCGCGTGGAGACCGAAGGCGTCTGGGTCCCCGGGGACTTCCTCGTCGTGGGCAGTCGCTTCAACGACGGCGTGGAGGGGTACTGGGTCACCGGCCAGCTCCGCGTCGACGAACGTGTGTCGTTGGCGGTGGCCATCGGCTGGGCCCCGGATCGGGCGGCCGCCGACGCCGCGGTGGAGCGCCTGGAAGCCGAGGCGGACGGAGGCGTGGTCGAGGTCGCCGGTCGCGTCATCTCGGATGAGGGTCCGTCGGTCCCGCCGCGCTCGGATCCGGAGCAGCTGGACCGGATGTCGCCGGCCGCTCTGCTGAGCCGTTGGCACGACATCGAGCAGCTCGACGTCTACCGTCCGTACCTCGCTTCCACGACCGCGACCGCGGGACTCGTCGACATCGCGTCCCCGGCGCCCGACGAGCAGTCGCCGGTCAACTGGCTCAACGTGTTCTACGCCGCCGAGTGGGTCATCTTCGCCGGCTTCGCGTTCTACCTCTGGTACCGCCTGGCGAAGGACGCCTGGGAGCGCGAGGTGGAGGAGTTCGACGAAGCGCAGGGGGCCGCGACCGTCTGACGGCCGTTGCGCATCCGCGCGGCTGACGCTGCGCTTCTGCGCGCCGCGACGGCTCCGTGTGAACCTTCGTCAGGGGGCGTCGCGGCCATTCGGTGAGCGCTGGATGACCAATGGGAAAACTCCGTTGAGGATGTCCGAACCGCTCCGTAAGCTCGCTCCATGTGCGCACGCTGGGAGTTCCCGATGTGTGCGATGACAGCGTCCTGAGCAGCGCCGGAACACGATCGAGGAGACAGCACCGATGATGTCCGCTCCTGAGCACGGGGAGACCCTGACCCCCGTCTCGCACCGCAGAATCCGAGGGCGCGTGGGCGCTCTCGCCGCGACGTGCGTCGCCGCCCTGAGCTTCGGCTCGCTGGTGGCCGCGCCTGCGTCGGCGAACACCGAGGGCACCGGGGTGGTGATCAACGAGGCCTACCTGTCCGGCGGAAGCGCGGGGGCGGCGTTCACGAACAAGTTCGTGGAGCTGTACAACCCGACGACGGCGCCCGTCACCCTCGACGGGATGTCCCTGCAGTACCGCTCCGCGGCGGGGACCGGCGCCTTCAACGGCGTCGCCCCGCTGAAGGGCACGATCCCCGCGGGGGGCTACTTCCTCGTGCAGGGGAACAGCAACGGCACCAACGGTGCTGCGCTGCCCACGCCCGACGCCACCACCACGCTGAGCCCGAGCGGCACCAACGGCACCCTGGCCCTCGTCGAGGGCACCGCCGCGGTGACGCTCACCCCCGGCTCGACGGTCGGCGCGGACGGCGTGATCGACCTCCTCGGCTACGGCACCTCGAACACCTTCGAGACGGCGGCCGCCGCCGCCCCCTCGAGCAACACCGACGTCCGGTCGCTGAACCGCACCGCGGGTGCCGACGCGGACGACAACAAGGCCGACTTCACGCTGTCGGCGACGATCACCCCGCAGAACTCCGGCGGCACCGACCCCGGCACCGACCCGGGGGAGGAGCCGGGCGAGCAGCCCACGACCGCCACGATCGCCGAGGTCCAGGGCACCGGCGACGTCTCGCCGCTCGCCGGACAGCGCGTCCGCGTCGAGGGTGTCGTCACCGCCGACCATCGCACCGGCGGCTACAAGGGCATCGTGATCCAGACGCAGGGCTCGGGCGGCGACAACGACGCGACCCCCGGCGCCTCGGACGGGGTGTTCGTCTTCCTGAACGCGCTTGCGCCCACGCTCGAGATCGGCGACCTCGTCTCGGTGACCGGCACCGTGAGCGAGTACTTCGGTCAGACCCAGATCGCTCCCGCCGCGGTGGCCGACGTCTCGGTCGTCACGGCCGGTGTGGGCGTGCCCGCCCTCACTCCGCTCCCGGACACCGTGCGCGGTGCCGACCGTGAGCAGTACGAGAACATGTACGTCGCTCCGACCGGCACGTACCGGCTCGCGTCGAGCCACCAGCTCTACAACTACGGGACGCTGGGGCTGAACGCCGGCGACGACCTCAACGTCAAGAGCACCGAGACCACGCGTCCCGGGGCCGACGCCGCCGCCATCGCGGCCGAGAACCGCGCCAACCGCATCCTGCTCGACGACGCCTGGTCCATCCAGGTGACCAACATCGGCCACCCGGGCCAGCAGCCGTACTTCACGGAGGACACGGTGGTCCGCAACGGCGACACCGTCGACTTCGGGTCCAACGGCTACGTGCTCCAGTGGGGCTTCGACGACTGGCGGCTGCAGCCGGTCGTCCCGATCGACGACGCGTCCCCGGCGGAGCGCAAGGTCACCTTCGAGGCGACCAACCCGCGCCCCGAGAAGGCCCCGGAGGTGGGCGGTGACGCGCAGGTGGCGTCGTTCAACGTCTACAACTACTTCACGACGCTGAAGAGCGAGAACGCCGACGCCCGCGGCGCGGCGAACGCCGCCCAGTTCGCGATCCAGAAGTCCAAGATCGTCTCGGCCATCAACGGCCTCGACGCCGAGATCGTCGCGCTCATGGAGATCGAGAACTCGGTCAAGCTGGGCAAGCCCGTCGACACCGCTCTGAAGGACCTCGTCGCCGGCCTCAACGCCGACGCGGGCTCCGACGTGTGGGACTACGTCCGCACGCCGAAGGCCCTGCAGGACCCGGCGACGACGGACTACATCACGAACGCGATCATTTTCAAGAAGGACGCCGTGAGCACGGTGGGCGACAGCGCCACCGTCACCGACGAGTCCGTGTGGGGCAACGCCCGCGAGCCGATCGCGCAGGCGTTCGACATCGACGGCCGCGTGGTCACCGTGGTCGCCAACCACCTGAAGTCGAAGTCCCCGCCGCAGGGCGCCGGGGCGGAGCCGGCCGACGGCCAGGGCTTCTTCAACGCCGATCGGGTGAAGCAGGCGCAGGCCGTCCTCGCCTTCACGGACGAGCTGGCCGAGACCAGCGGCAGCAGCGACATGCTGCTGATCGGCGACTTCAACGCCTACGGGCAGGAAGACCCGATCGACGTGTTCACCTCGCAGGGGTGGAGCGACGTGGCCGCCGACAAGGCCGCAGGGCAGTACACCTACACGTTCGACGGAGAACTCGGCTCGCTCGACCACGTGATCGCGTCGCCGTCGCTCGCCCCCTCCATCACGGGCGCCGGCGTCTGGGGCATCAACTCGCCGGAGTGGAGCGATCGCGGCTACGCGTTCGGCGCCACCGAGGAGGGCACCCCGTACCGATCCAGCGACCACGACCCGATCATCGTCGGCGTCTCGTCGGAGATCCCGCCGGTGAACATCGACGTCGTGACGGTTAACGACTTCCACGGCCGCATCGAGGCCGACGGGGCTGCGGCGGGGGCCGCCGTGCTCGCCGGCGCGGTGCAGCAGTTCCGTGCGGCGAACCCGAACACGATCTTCGCCGGAGCCGGCGATCTGATCGGGGCCTCGACGTTCACCTCGTTCATCAACGACGACAACCCCACGATCGACGCGCTCAACGCCGCCGGTCTGGACGTGAGCGCTGCGGGCAACCACGAGTTCGATCAGGGCTGGGAAGACCTGCGCGACCGGGTGCAGGAGCGCGCGGACTGGGAGTACATCTCCTCGAACGTGTTCCTCACGGAGACCGGTGAGCCCGCGCTCGCCCCGGCCTGGGTCAAGGAGCTCGACGGGGTGCGCGTCGGCTTCGTGGGCGCCGTCACGGAGGATCTCGACTCGCTCGTCTCGCCCGAGGGCATCGCGGATCTCGAGGTGCGCAGCATCGTCGACTCCGTGAACGCGGTGGCCGACGACCTGCGCGACGGTGACCCCGCGAACGGCGAGGCGGACGTCGTCATCCTGCTCGTGCACGAGGGCGCGGAGAGCACCGCGCTGTCTGCGATCACCGAGGACTCGCCGCTGGGCGAGATCGTCTACGGCGTCGACGACGACGTGGATGCGATCGTCTCGGCGCACACGCACCTCGCCTACAACCACGTCATCGACGGCCGACCGGTCGTCTCGGCGGGGCAGTACGGCGAGAACCTCGGCCTCATGAACATCCAGGTCGACCCGAAGACGAAGGAGCTGCTCTCGATCACCAACGAGATCAAGCCCCTCACGTCCGCCGGCAAGCCGCTGTACCCGGCGGTGCCGGAGGTGCAGGCCATCGTCGCCAAGGCGAAGGCGGAGGCCGACGTGCTGGGAGCGGTGAAGGTGGGCGACATCACCGCCGACTTCAACCGCGCGCGGCAGTCCAACGGCTCGGAGAACCGCGGTGGCGAGTCCACCATCGGCAACTTCGTCGCCGACGTGCAGAAGTGGTCCACGGGTGCGGACATCGCGCTCATGAACCCGGGTGGCATCCGTGCCAACCTGACCTACGCGTCGAGCAACGCCGAGGATCCCGACGGGAACGTCACCTATCGGGAGGCGGCGACCGTCCAGCCGTTCGCCAACACGCTGGTCACGCTGACCCTCACCGGGACGCAGCTGAAGGGCGTGCTGGAGGAGCAGTGGCAGCCGGCAGGCTCGGCGCGACCGTTCCTCAAGCTCGGCGTCTCCGAGGGCCTGGTCTACACCTACGATCCGACGGCGCCCGCGGGTTCGCGGATCACCTCGATCACGCTGAACGGCACCGCGATCGACCCGAACGGGGAGTACACGGTGGCGGCGAACTCCTTCCTCGCGGCGGGCGGCGACAACTTCGCCACCTTCAAGCAGGGCGCGGGCAAGCGGGACACCGGCAAGATCGACCTCCAGTCGATGGTCGACTGGTTCGACGCGAACAAGACGGCCTCGCCGGACCTCGCCCAGCGTGCGGTCGGTGTGACCGTCAGCCCGGCGGACGCCGACGGCTACCGCGCCGGCGACCAGGTGACGGTCTCGCTCTCCTCGCTGGCGTTCAGCGGTGGCGAGGCGGCCCCGGGAGCGGTCACGCTGTCGCTCGGCGACACCCAGCTCGCGGCCGGCACGGTCGACCCGACCATCGTGGACACCACCGACGAGGGCGGCCGCGCCACCCTCACCTTCACGGTGCCGTCCGGGGTGTTCGGTGAGCAGCAGCTCACGGTAGAGGTCCCGGCCACGGGCACGACGGTGCAGGTGCCGTTCACGATCGCCGGCGAGGAGGAGTTCGCGGGGACCATCGCGCTCGGCTCCTCGAAGGTGGCCGCGGGCAAGAAGCTCGACGTCACGGGCACGGGCTACCAGCCCGGCGAGACCGTCACGGTCGAGCTCCGGCCGAAGAAGGGCCAGGGAGTCCCGGTGGGAACGGTGCAGGTCCGTCAGGACGGCACGTTCAGCACCTCGGTGACGGTGCCGAAGAACGCCCAGCCCGGCAAGTACACCGTCGCGGTGGCGCAGGCCGACGGAGACGAGGCCACGGCCACCGTCACCGTCAACCGCGCCGGCGGCATCGGCGGAATCATCAAGGACATCGTCGACTGGCTGTGGGACCTCCTGACCGGATGGTTCTGATGCCGAGCGGCGGATGACGAGGCGGAGGCCGTCGGGGCGACCCGGCGGCCTCCGTCGTTCCCGCGGGGTCGGGGCGTCGCCCGCCGCCGACTAGACTGGGGGCATGCCCGAACCGAAAGTCGCCAGCTTTCCGGCGATCCGCGGTGCGCTGAAGTTCTACCAGATCGCGTCGATCATCACGGGAGTCATGCTGCTCCTGCTGCTCGCCGAGATGGTGCTGAAGTACACGCCGATCCACCTCGAGCTCTTCGCCGGAGGATCGGGCGGCCCGCTCTGGTTCGCCGGCGTCATCGCGGGACCGGACTGCCAGTGGTGGTCGCTGTTCGCGCCGTGGACGAACTCGTGCGAGATGACCTCCCTCGGGGACGGCTTCAACATCTCGCTGTTCATCCTCGTCGCCCACGGCTGGTTCTACGTCGTCTACCTCTTCGCGTGCTTCCGCATGTGGAGCCTGATGCGCTGGCGCTTCCCGCGGTTCATCCTGCTCGCGCTCGGCGGCGTCGTGCCGCTGCTGTCGTTCTTCATGGAGGCGGTCGTCGCCCGTGAAGTCAAGACCTATCTCGCCACCCGAGAGGCCGCCGAGGCCTCCGCGATCGCCCCGGAAGGTGTCCGTTGACCGAACAGTCCGAGACCCAGCAGCGCCCCGCGCTCGTCGTCGACTTCGGCGCGCAGTACGCGCAGCTCATCGCCCGCCGCGTGCGCGAGGCCGGGGTCTACAGCGAGATCGTGCCGCACACCGCCACGGCGGAGGAGATCGCCGCGAAGAACCCCGTCGCGATCATCCTCTCCGGCGGACCTTCGTCGGTGTACGAGGAGGGCGCGCCGAAGCTCGACCCGTCGGTCTTCGACCTCGGCGTCCCCACGCTCGGCATCTGCTACGGCTTCCAGTACATGGCCCAGACCCTCGGCGGCGAGGTCGCGCACACCGGCCTCCGCGAGTACGGCGCCACGGATGCCGTCATCTCCGGTGACGGCGGCACGCTGCTCAGCGGGCAGCCGACCGAGCAGAACGTGTGGATGAGCCATGGCGACCAGGTCGCGAAGGCACCGGAGGGCTTCGAGGTGCTCGCGACGACGGAGGCCACGAAGGTCGCCGCCTTCGCGAACGAGGAGCGCGGCTTCTACGGCGTGCAGTGGCACCCGGAGGTCAAGCACTCGGATCACGGTCAGCGCGTGCTCGAGAACTTCCTCCACAAGGGTGCGGGCCTCGCGTCCGACTGGAACCCCGACAACGTGATCGCCGAGCAGATCGAGCGCATCCGCGAGCAGGTCGGCGACGCCCGGGTCATCTCCGCGCTGTCCGGCGGCGTGGACTCCGCCGTCTCGACCGCTCTCGTGCACAAGGCCATCGGCGACCAGCTCACGGCCGTCTTCGTCGACCACGGTCTCCTCCGCAAGGGCGAGCGCGAGCAGGTCGAGAAGGACTACGTCGAGTCCACCGGTGTGCGGCTCATCACGGTCGACGCCGCGGAGACCTTCCTCGGTCACCTCCAGGGCGTGACCGACCCCGAGGAGAAGCGCAAGATCATCGGCCGCGAGTTCATCCGCGCGTTCGAGAAGGTGCAGCTCGACCTCGTGGAGGAGGCGAAGGCCGACGGCGGCGCCCCGGTGAAGTTCCTCGTGCAGGGCACGCTCTACCCGGACGTGGTGGAGTCGGGCGGCGGTGCGGGCACGGCCAACATCAAGTCGCACCACAACGTGGGCGGTCTTCCGGACGACCTCGACTTCGAGCTCATCGAGCCGCTGCGGGCCCTCTTCAAGGACGAGGTCCGCGCGATCGGCCGCGAGCTCGGCATCCCCGAGGCGATCGTCGGGCGCCAGCCGTTTCCGGGGCCCGGCCTCGGCATCCGGATCATCGGTGAGGTCACCGCTGACCGTCTCGAGATCCTGCGTGAGGCCGACGCCATCGCCCGCGAGGAGCTGACCAAGGCGGGTCTCGACCAGGAGATCTGGCAGTGCCCCGTCGTGCTCCTCGCCGACGTGCGCTCGGTGGGTGTGCAGGGCGACGGCCGCACCTACGGCCACCCGATCGTGCTGCGTCCCGTCTCCAGCGAGGACGCGATGACGGCCGACTGGACCCGCCTGCCGTACGACGTGCTGTCGAAGATCTCGAACCGGATCACCAACGGCGTCCGCGACGTCAACCGCGTCGTGCTCGACGTGACGTCGAAGCCGCCGGGGACGATCGAGTGGGAGTAGGGGGCGCGATGCCCCCGGTCTCGGCGCCGGTCCTCCCGGACGCCGAGTACCTGGTGCTGTCCAGCCGCCTGATCCCGGGTCTGGACGGCGGCTACACGATCGCCACGCTCGCGCGCGCCCGGATGCTCGCTGCCGCGGGCGCGGCGGACGGCGCCGGTCCGCAGCTGCTGACCTTCGATCCGGGGACGATCGCCGACCACGCCGAGCACCGCCGCGTCTTCGCGGAGCGCGGTGCGCTCACCGACCCCGATCGACTGCGCAACCTCTTCGACGAGGCCGTCGCACCGCAGGGCGGAGCCGCCGCCTGGCTGCGTGACGCCGCGGATGCCGCAGTGACGGCTGACCCTGACCGGGAGTACCGCGTGCTCGCGGATCCCGCGGGACGGCCTTTCGCAGCCCTCCCCGTCATCCCCGGCAACCCGGATTGGCACCTCACGGACGAGCCTGTCCTCGTCTACGACGAGAGCGGAGCGGTCGTCGGCGCGCTGCATGGCTTCCGCGGACTCTACGGTGCCTGGCTGGCCCACATCACGGCGGCGCTGGGGGAGCGTCCGATCGTCGTGATCTGCGAGTCCCGCCAGCTCGGAGAGCTGATCGCCGACTGGCGCGACCCGCGCGTGCGCATCCTGCACCCCATCCACACCATGCACGTGGAGGCGCCCTACAGTCCCGACGCCGGCCTGAACACGCTCTGGACGCGCTGGTTCCGCCTCGCCGACCGCTTCGATGCGCTCATCTGGCCGACCGCTACGCAGCGGGACGACGTCGTGGCGCGGTTCGGTGAGGCCGCCAACCATGTCGTGGTGCCGAACCCCATCGCGCCGGTCGAGCGCCGTGACGACCTGCGCGAGGAGGGCCTCGTGGTCGTGCTGGGTCGGCTCGCGGCCGGCAAGCGCATCGACCATTCCATCCGCGCCTTCGTCGAGGCGGACGTGCCGGGCTCCCGGATGGAGATCTGGGGCACGGGAGCAGAGCAGGAGCGGCTGGCGGCACTGATCGCCGAGCTCGACGCCGCGGACCGCGTGCATCTCTGCGGCTACACCGACGATTCCGCCACCGTGCTCGACCGGGCGTCCGTGCTGGTCACCTCCACTGCGTTCGAAGGGCAGCCGCTCGGCATCGTGGAGGCGCTCCTGCACGGCACGCCGGTGGTGTCCTACGACGTGCGGTACGGCATCCGGGATGTTCTCGGCGCGGGCGGCGGCGTTCTCGTCCCCGCGGGAGACATCGGTGCGCTGGGCGCTGCATTGCGGGGACTGCTGACCGACCCGGACCGTCTGGCGGCGCTGCGTGTCGAAGCGCCGGCCGTCGCTGCGGCGTGGAGTCCCGAGCGCTCCGCGGATGCACTGGTCGCGACCATCGCGGCCGCCGTGCAGGCGCCGTCGCGGCGCCGCTGAACCCGACCGTCGCGACCGCCGGGAGGTCGCGAGCGACTCCCGGCGGTCGCTGGCGTCATCGCGTGCGGCGTCTGCGCGCGGCCACGACCGTGGTGACGGCGCCGGCAGCCAGCAGCAGGCCGCCCAGCAGCAGAGCGACGATGGGGGCATCGCCACCCGTCGTCGCGAGATCACCGCGCTCGCCACGCGTGGCCCCGCTCCCGGGTGCCGTGACGCCGTCCTCACCCGCAGCGCCCGGGTTCGACGGGCTGCCGGGGTCCGTCGGTCCGGTCGGATCCGTCGGAGTGCCCGGATCGGTCGGGTCCACCGGCTCGTCCACGGCGACAGCCACCGGTCCACTCTCGACGGCGGCGGCATCCAACGCGGTCACCACCCAGGTCTCCGTCGCGGCGCGCGCGGCGGCCGGGGCATCGTCGGCGGGGAGGGGGAAGCGGAACGACGCCGCACCGCCTGCCCAGACCGTGTCGACCAGCGCGCCCGGGGTGGTGACGATCTGCGCCGGATCGCCGGTACCGCGGTAGATCGCATACTGGCGGGCCTCCCGCGCGTCGCCGGCCTGCCAGCGGAGCTCGCCGTCGACGATCTCGGGTGCCGCCGGGGCTGCCACCTGTCCGTCCGAGAGCCAGGGCTTGGCCGGAACGAGCGTGGGGTGGGCGAAGGCCTCGCCCTCGAGGAGCTCGATCGCGGTGTTCCTGGCCTCGTGCTTGGGCTGCTGATCCGCGGGCAGAGCGGCCAGGTCACTCGGCTTCATGTCGTTGTAGCTGAACAGGACGCTGCCCTCGATGCCGTCGAGCTTCTGGTTGTACCGGATCTGGTTCGGCACCTCCTCCGGGTTCATCCAGGCCTGCTCCCAGCCCCCGTTGTTGACGTGCTTGTAGAGCGCGTGGCCGACATAGACCTGGGTGCGGCTGCCTGCTGCCACGTCGCTCCACCACTGCGCGAGCTCCCCGTAGGGGGCGGCGGCCTGATCGAAGCTCCAGTAGATCTGCGGCACGATGTAGTCGATCAGCTCGTCCTGCACCCACCCGCGGGTGTCGGCGAAGATCGCCTGGCTGTACGTCTGCGACGAACTCGTCGGCGTGTGGGACCCGGCCGGGTCGAGCGCCTTGTGCTCCCAGATCCCGAACGGGCTGATGCCGAGCTGCACGGCAGTGCCGCGCGCCGCGTTGCCGGCGTCGATCGCGTCGCCGACGAGGGTGATCAGACCCGTGATGTTGTCGCGCCGCCACGCCTCGATGCCGGCGACGGTGTCGGGATAGCCCGCCGTGAGGCCGAACTCCTCGAACGTCGCGCGGTCCTCGCCTTGCGCGCCGAAGAACACGTTCTGGCCGTCGACGGTGATTCGGTACGGGTAGAAGTAGTCGTCGAAGTGGATGGCGTCGACGTCGTAGTTCTCCGTGATCTCGGCGACGGTGGCCGCGACGTACGCGGGAACCTCGGGCTGGCCCGGGTCCAGGAACAGCTTCTCCTCGAAGGACAGCACCCAGTCGGGGTGCTGCACGGCGAAGTTGTCGTCGGCGAGGATGCCGGCGTCGTTCAATGCCGCGATGTACTGCGGGATCGAGAGCGCCTTCACCTCGTCCGCGGTGAGCCCGAGGGCCGTGAGGATCCCCGGCGAGGTCATCTTCGCGTTGGTCACGCGATAGGGGTTCAACCAGGCGTGGAACTCCATGCCGCGCGCGTGCGTGGCCTCCACCATGCGCTGCAGCGGGTCGTACCCGGGATCGGCGCCCTGGGTGCCGGTGAGGAACTCGGACCACGGGTTGAGCGCCGAGGGGTAGTACGCGTCCAGCAGCGGACGCACCTGGAAGATCACGGCGTTCATGTTCCAGGAGGCGAAGTCGTCGAGCACCGTCGCGTAGCGGGCGTCGAAGTCCGCCGCATCCGCGGGCTTGCCGAAGTTCAGGTTGCCGATCGTGCCGACCCAGGCACTGGAGAAGCGGCGGTTCTCCGGGGTCAGCGTCGTGGGAATGGCGACCTGCTCGCCGGATCCCGGATAGGTGTACACGGGCTCCGTGCCGTAGCCATAGGCGCCGGAGGTGTCCTTGACGTACCGGGTGAGCGGCTCCTCGTCGGGGGCCGCTCCGGCGGTCGTGGGGAGCGCCAGCAGGAGCAGGGCGGCCGCGGCGGTGGCGGCGATGCGTCTCTTCATCGAGTCCTCGTTCGATCTGGAAAAGAATTTCCACTGAAAGGGGTTGAACTGAAACTCTATGCCGATGCGGCTCTCGGCAGAAGACCGGGAGGAATTTTTCGCCCGATGTCGATCTCCGCCGTTCCCGTTCGACGTCTGTGATGAGAGGGTCGAGGAACGGCCCTTCGGAACAAGGAGAACATCATGAAGTTCATGCTCATCATGCGCGCGACCGACGACGCGGTGGCGGCCTACCAGGAGATGCCCTTCGAGCAGGTCATCGAGGCGATGGGTCGTTACAACGAGTCGATGATGAAGGCGGGCGTCCTCGTCGCTGGGGAGGGCCTGACCGACGCGGCGGAGGGCTTCGTCGTCGACTTCAGCGCCGAGAAGCCGCTGATCACGGACGGCCCCTACGGGGAGACGAAGGAGCTCTTCAACGGCTTCTGGATCATCGAGGTCTCCTCGCGCGAGGAGGCCGCGGAGTGGGCGAGCCGGGCGCCGCTCGGAGCGGGATCGTTCCTCGAGGTGCGCCGGGTGACCGGCCCGGAGGACTTCCCCGCCGACAACGAGTGGATCGAGAAGGAGGCGGGCTGGCGGGAGGAGCAGGCCCGCCGCGCCGAGCAGGCGTGACGACGCTCCGCTGATGGACGGCTCGTCCGACCCCGTGGCGAACTCGGCCGCCTCCGCGCAGGAGGCGGCCGAGCGGGCCGTCGCGGCCGTGTGGCGAATCGAAGCCGCGCGCATCGTCGGCACGCTGACGCGGATGGTCGGCGACTTCGGCCTGGCGGAGGACCTCGCGCAGGAGGCCTTGGTCGCCGCGCTGCGGCAATGGCCCGCCGAGGGCGTCCCGCGGAACCCCGCCGCGTGGCTCACAGCCGTGGCGAAGCGGAAGGCGGTGGACGGATGGCGACGCCGCGAGCGGCTGGACGACCGTCTCGCGCTGATCGCGCACGACCTCGAACAGGAGCAGGCGGAGGGCCACGAGCTGCCGTGGGACCCGGATGCCGTGGACGACGATGTGCTGCGCCTCCTCTTCATCGCGTGCCACCCGGTCCTCTCTCGGGAGGCGCAGGTCGCGTTGACGCTGCGGGTCGTCGGCGGGCTGTCGAGCGAGGAGATCGCCCGCGCCTTCCTGGTCCCCACGGCGACCGTGCAACAGCGGATCGTGCGCGCGAAGAAGACGCTGGCGGCGGCACACGCGCCGTTCGAGGTGCCGCCGCGGGAGGAGCATGCGGCGCGGCTCGGCGCGGTCCTCGGGGTGCTCTACCTCATCTTCAACGAAGCGCACGCGGCCAGCAGCGGTCCGGAGTGGATGCGGCCGGAACTGAGCGACGAGGCCATCCGGCTCGCCAGGGTGCTCGCCGCGCTGCAGCCTCGCGAACCGGAGGTGCACGGTCTGCTCGCGCTCCTGGAGCTCACGGCCGCACGCTTCCCCGCACGGACCGACCGGAACGGGGACCCGGTGCTGCTCGCCGATCAGGACCGTCGGCGGTGGGACCGCAGCCGCATCGCGCGGGGGAGAGCGGCACTGGCGCGGGCGGACGGGCTCGGCCGTGGACGCGGGCCGTACAGTCTGCAGGCCGCCATCGCCGAATGCCATGCCGTCGCGCCGTCCGTGGAGGAGACCGACTGGGACCGCATCGTCGTCCTCTACGAGGCGCTCGGCCGGCTCACCCCGTCCCCGGTGGTGGAGCTCAATCGCGCGGCCGCCGTGGCCATGGCGACCGGGCCCGCTTCCGCGCTGAAGATGCTCGATGAGCTGGCTGCGTCCGGGGCGCTGCGCGGCTACCACCTGCTCCCGGCCACGCGGGGCGAGCTGCTGCGCCGACTCGGCCGGGAGAGCGAGGCACGCAGCGAGTTCGCCGTGGCCGCGGGGCTGGCCGGCAACGACCGTGAGCGCGGACTCCTGGAGCGCAAGGCGCGGGGAACGGCGAGCTGACCGTCCGCGGCACGAAAAGACCCGCCCCTCACGGATGCTCTCGCAGCCGTGAGGGACGGGCGTGGGTGACGCGGGGCGCGTCGAGGGGGGTCTGCGTCAGTCGTTGACCCGCTGGCCGCGGCCGGCGATGAGGCCGTAGATCAGCAGCACGATGATCGAACCGCCGATGGCGAGGAGCCAGGTGCCGAGGTCCCAGAACTCGGTGAGCGGACGGTTGAGGATCAGGCTGCCGAGCCAGCCGCCGAGCAGGGCGCCGACGACGCCGAGCAGCAGGGTGATGAACCATCCGCCGCCCTGCTTGCCGGGCAGGATCAGCTTGGCGATGGCTCCGGCGATGAGGCCGAGAAGAAGAAAGCCGAGAAAACTCATGGTCAGCTCCTTGGGTCAGGAGCCCCGGGGTGCCGGGGCTTCGTGACACCTACTGTGCCCGGCCACGGAATCGCGTGCCAACCCCTTGCGCGCTCCCTCCCGGATATGGCAAGAGGCCCGCCTCCCAGGGAGACGGGCCTCTCGTCGCGACGGGTCGCGCGTCAGTTGTTGCCGCGGGCGATGGCGATGATCCGAAGGATCTCGACGTACAGCCAGACGACGGTGACCATGATGCCGAAGCCGCCGAGCCAGCCGTACTTGCGGGGAGCGCCGTTGCGGACGCCCTGCTGGATCTGGTCGAAGTCGAGCACCAGCGAGTAGGCCGCCATGATCACGACGAGGACACCGATGATGAGGCCGAGCGGAATGCCCATGATCGGCTGGCTGAGCATGCCGAACGCGTTGGTGTTGACGCCGGTCCACATGAGGACGAGGTTCAGGAGCGAGAAGACCAGGTAGCCGATCATCGCGATCATGAAGATCTTCGTGGCCTTCTTCGAGGCGCGGATCTTGCCGCTCGCGAAGAGGGCGAGAGTCACGCCGACGACCGAGACGGTCGCGAGCGTCGCCTGGAAGACGATGCCGGGCCAGCGGACCTCGAAGAACGCCGAGATGCCGCCGATGAAGAGACCCTCGAAGGCCGCGTAGGCGAAGATCAGCGCGGGGCGGACCTTCTTGCGCGAGGTGAAGGTGATGACCATCGCCAGCACGAAGCCGCCGAGCGCCCCGAGGGCCCAGGGCAGCACGTTGACGGCGGCGGGGTTGTACGGGTCGTAGCGCGGCACGTCGAGGCCGCCGAGCGTCAGCACCCAGCCGACGACGGCGGTGACGAGGAGGATGCCGAAGAGGCCGGCGGTCTTCCACACCGTGTCCTCGACGGACATCCGGTCGGTCTCGAGCGCGCCTGCGGCGGGGGCGGCGTACATGCCCTCGAGCTGCGCGTTGGCGGCGGCATCCATCGCGCCGTGCTGGAGCGACGCGGCCTGCGCGCCCTGAGCGCCCTGGGGCGCACCCGGGTAGGTCGCGACGTTGCGCGGGTCCTGCTGCTGGAAAGCAGGATTGTTGAAAGCGAAGTTGCTCATCAGGTGGGCCTCACTCCAAAAGGGGGGTCGTAGGTCGCTTTCCTCCACGATACCCGTGAGGCGACACTCCCGGGGTGCCTTACGCTGTGAGCGTGCCCAGCAAATCCCCGCTCGTCATCGGGCACCGCGGTGCCCCGGGCCACCGACCGGAGCACACCCGTTCGTCCTACGAGCTCGCTCTCGCGACGGGGGTCGACGCGGTCGAGCCGGACGTGGTCGCCACCCAGGACGGCGTCCTGGTCGTGCGGCACGAGAACGAGATCTCCGGCACCACGGACGTCGCCGATCACCCGGAGTTCGCGGATCGCCGCACGACGAGGCGCGTGGACGGTGCCGCACTGACCGGCTGGTTCACGGAGGACTTCACCTGGGCGGAGCTGTCCACGCTGCGCTGCCGGGAACGGCTCCCGAAGCTCCGGGCATCCAGCGCCTCCTTCGACGGCACGGAGCCGATCCTGCGCCTGCGCGACGTCCTCGACCTCGTGCGGGCGGCAGCACAGGAGCAGGGCCGCTCGATCGGCGTCGTGCTCGAAGTGAAGCACGCCACGCATTTCGCGGGCATCGGACTCGACCTCGCGCCCCTCATCGCGCGGGAGCTGCGCGACGCCGGATGGGCGGCGGGGGAGTTGCCGCTGATCGTGGAGAGCTTCGAGTCGACCGTGCTCGGGCAGCTCCGCGCCGCGGGCGTCGACGCGAGCTTCGTCTACCTCATCGAGGCGGCGGGACAGCCGTACGACCTCCTCGTCGCCGAGGGGCCGAAGGCCCTGAGCTACCCGGAGACCGTGACCCCCGGGAATCTGGACCGCCTGGTCGGTCGGATCGACGGGATCAGCGTCGACAAGAAGATGCTCCTGGTGCCGGGTACGACGCTGGTCGCCGATGCGCACGCCCGCGGCCTGACCGTCTTCACGTGGACCTGCCGCCCGGAGAACGCCTTCCTCGCGGCGCCCTACCGCGGACCGGGAGGCAAGAGCGCGTTCGGGCACTACGAGGCCGAGTGGGGCGTGATCGCCCGGCAGGGCGTGGACGGCGTCTTCGTCGATCACCCCGATCTCGGCGTCGCGTTCTTCCGCGGCTGACCCGCCGGCGTCAGAGCGTGCGGTCGAACGCGCCCTGACGGGTGGAGATGATCTCCTTGCCGAGCGGCATGAGCGACACCGGGACCATCTTGAAGTCGGCGATGCCCATGGGGATGCCGATGATGGTGATGCACAGCGCGAGTCCCGACACGATGTGGCCGAGCGCGAGCCACCACCCCGCGAGGATGACCCAGAGCACGTTCCCGAGGAACGACCCGACGCCGGCCGTCGGCTTGCTGACGACCTCGCGGCCGAACGGCCAGATGGCGTAGGCGGCGATGCGGAACGAGGCGATCGCCCAGGGGATCGTGATGATCGGGATGCACAGCAGCAGGCCGGCCAGCACGTAGCCGAGGAAGAGCGCCCAGCCCGCGAGGATGACCCAGATGATGTTGAGGATCGTGCGCATACAGCGATTGTGTCACCCGCGGCGCGGCGCGGCTGGGCATCAGCCCGGAGGTCCCCGGCGCTCGCGCCCCGCGATGCCAGACTGACCGCATGACCGGAATAGTGGTGGACGACGTCAGCAGGGCATTCGGGGACGTGCAGGCCGTGCGAGGGGCCACGCTGCGCGCAGAAGCGGGAAGGGTGACGGGTCTGGTGGGCCCGAACGGCGCGGGCAAGACGACGCTGCTCCTGATGCTCGCCTCGTTGCTCGCCCCCGACAGCGGCTCGATCCGCATCGGCGGCATCGACCCCGAAGCCGACCCGCTCGCCGCCCGTCGCGTGCTGGGGTGGATGCCGGATGCCCTCGGCGCCTGGCCCTCCCTCACCGCCCGCGAGACGATCGTGACCACGGCCCGGCTCTACGGGATCGACCGCGCGGACGCGGAGCGGCGGGCGCAGCACCTTCTCGGTCTCGTCGGTCTGGGGGAGCTCGCGGATTCCGCCGCGAAGGTGCTCTCCCGTGGGCAGAAGCAGAAGCTCGGCCTCGCCCGCGCTCTCGTCCACGACCCGCAGGTGCTGCTTCTCGACGAGCCGGCGTCCGGCCTCGATCCCGAGGCCCGCGTGCAGCTGCGGGTCCTGCTGCGCCGCTTCGCGGCCGAAGGGCGCACGGTCCTCATCTCCAGCCACGTGCTGTCCGAGCTGGAAGAGGTCGTCGACGACGCCGTCTTCCTCGTCGGCGGGGCCGTCGTGGACGCCGCTCCGGCGCAGAGCACGGTCCGCGCGTGGCGGGTGCGGCTGGCCGGCGCGACCGCGGAGCGTCTGAACGCGGACACCTGGCAGGTCGCCTCGGCCCTCGGACGGGCTCCCGAGTCCCTCGCCGTGGACCGGGGCGCCGTCCTCGTCGGCTTTCCCGGGGAGGATGACGCCGCCCAGTCACTGCGCCTCCTCGTGGAGGCGGGGCTGCCGGTCGCGGAGTTCGCGCCCGCGCAGAGCGATCTGGAGCATACGTTCCTCGCGCTCCGGCACCCGCACCCGCCCGCGGGGACGACCCCGCCGCCCCCGCCGCCTGCGGCACCCCACGGAACGGAGGCGGGAGCATGAGTCTCGCGAACATCGGCGTCATCGCGCGCCTGGAACTGACCCAGCGGCTGCGGAGCGTCGGCTGGTACGTGCTCCTCGGCATCTTCGCACTGGTGCTCCTCGGCGTCACCGGCCTGTCATTCGCCGTGTACTCCTGGGGGGAGGACGTGGGGGCGGGCGTGTCGTCCATCGTCGTCAACGTGGTCCTGCTGCTCGTCGTGCTCGTCTCTCCCACGCTCAGCGGCAACGCCATCAACGGCGACCGGGAGGCGGCCACGCTCGCGCCGATCCAGGTCACCGCGGCGTCGACCGGCGACATCATGCTGGGCAAGCTGCTCGCGGCGATCGCGACGGGCGGCGCGTTCCTCCTGGTGGCGGTTCCCTTCCTCGCGGCGTCGCTGCTGGCGGGCGGGACCGATCCGATCGTGCTGTTCGTGGCGCTGCTCATCCTCGCCGTCGAGATCATCATCGTCGCCGCGATCGGCGTCGGCCTGAGCGGCCTCATCGCCCGGCCGCTGTTCTCCGTCGCGTCCACCTACCTCGTGGTCTCCGCGCTCGTCATCGGCACGATCATCGTCTTCGCGCTCGGCGGCCTGGCCGTGCGCAGCGAGGCGACGAGCTACAGCCGCCCCTACGACAGCAACGGCAACGTGGACTGCGAGAGCTGGGAGGAGTACACGTACGAGGCGCCGCGGTTCGACCTCGTGTGGTGGGCGCTCGCCGCCAACCCGTTCGTCGTGCTGGCTGATGCCACCCCCACCGAGTTCAGCACGGACGGCTATCCGGTCGATCTGTACGGGCAGATCAAGTGGGGCGTCCGCAGCGCGCAGCTCTCGCCGCTGGAGCAGCGCTGGGACGACTGCGATCCGGAGAGCGGTTCGCAGACGGCCGAGCAGGTGATCGACGAGACCGTGCCGAGCTGGTTCGTCGGGCTCGGCGTGCAGGTGGTGCTCGCCGGGGCGCTGTTCGCGGGAGCGTGGGCCCGCACTCGGACGCCCGCGCGACGGCTGCCGCCGGGCACCCGCATCGCCTGAGCGGAAGAAGGGGGATGCGCGTCGCGCGTCGAGCCGGTAGACAGGACACGCGGACCGACCGCCGCGACGGAAGGGCCGCATGAGCATCGCATTCCTCCTCACGACCCTGGTGGTCGTCGCCACCCCGGGAACCGGGGCGGTGTACTCGGTGGCGATCGGGATCTCCCAGGGGGCGAGGGCCGGCGTCGTCGCCGCCCTCGGCTGCACGCTGGGGGTCGTCCCGCACATGATCGCCGCGATCACCGGTCTAGCCGCGATCCTGCACGCCTCCGCCGTCGCCTTCGAGGTCATCAAGTGGTTCGGTGTCGCCTACCTGCTGTACCTCGCGTGGCGGACGCTGCGGGACACTGCGCTGATGTCGGCGGAGGAGGACGCCGTGCCCGTGTCGTCGTGGCGGATCATCCGCACTGCCGTCCTCCTCAACCTCCTGAATCCGAAGCTGACCATCTTCTTCTTCGCCTTCCTGCCGCAGTTCGTCGCCGCCGGAGGCACCGGAGCCACGGCGCAGATGATCATGCTGAGCCTGGTCTTCATGGCGGTCACCTTCGTCGTGTTCGCCGCGTACGGGGTCTTCGCGGCGACCATGCGCACCCGCGTCCTCACCCGGCCGAAGGTGATGGCGTGGCTGCGGCGCTCCTTCGCGGCGACCTATGTGCTGCTGGCGGGGCGTCTGGCGCTCGAGACCCGTTAGGCCGGGACCTCGATGTCGGTGCCGCCGCCTAGACTCGAGAGGTCATGACCGAAGCCCCTCTCATCGTCCCCGGATCCGTCGGCCCGCAGTCCTCCGGCGCCCCCGCGCAGGACGACCTCCTCGCCGGCCTCAACCCCCAGCAGCTCGAGGCCGTCACGTATCGCGGCCCCGCCCTGCTCATCGTCGCCGGTGCCGGCTCGGGCAAGACGAGCGTGCTCACGCGCCGCATCGCCTCGCTCCTGCGCAGCCGCGAGGCGTGGCCGAGCCAGATCCTCGCCATCACCTTCACCAACAAGGCCGCCGGCGAGATGCGCGAGCGCGTCGAGGGGCTGATCGGCGACGCCGCGCGCGGCATGTGGATCTCCACGTTCCACTCCGCGTGCGTGCGCATCCTCCGCCGCGAGGCGCAGCAGTTCGGGTTCACGAAGAACTTCACCATCTACGACTCCGGAGACTCCCGCGCCCTCCTCAAGCGGCTGGTCAAGGAGCACGAGGCCGATGCCTACGGGCTCACCCCGGCGGCTGTCCAGGGGCGCATCTCCAAGCTCAAGAACGAGCTCTCCGATGCCGAGGCCTATGCGCGCCAGGCCAACATGAGCGACCCGGCTGAGCGCGTCTTCGTCGAGGTCTTCGCCGACTACCAGCGGCAGCTCCAGAAGGCCAACGCCTTCGACTTCGACGACCTCATCGGACAGACGGTCTACCTGTTCCGGGCCTTCCCCCAGGTCGCCGACACCTACCGCCGCCGCTTCCGCCACATCCTCGTCGACGAGTACCAGGACACCAACCACGCCCAGTACGCGCTCATCCACGAGCTCACCCGGCCGGTGTCCGGCGTCGGCTCGACACCGGAGCCGTATGCCGCCAACGGCATGATGATCTTCGAGCCTGACCCCGAGCCGGCGCCGGGAGCCGGCGAGGCCGGGGCGTCGCTGACGGTGGTCGGCGACTCGGATCAGTCGATCTACGCCTTCCGCGGCGCGGACATCCGCAACATCAGCGAGTTCGAGCGCGACTTCCCGGGAGCGAAGGTCGTGCTCCTCGAACAGAACTACCGCTCGACGCAGAACATCCTCTCCGCGGCGAACGCGGTCATCGGCAACAACTTCGACCGCAAGGACAAGAAGCTCTGGAGCGACCGCGGCGAGGGCGACAGGATCATCGGCTTCACCGGCTACTCGCAGCACGACGAGGCCCAGTTCGTCGCCGACGAGATCGAAGCGCTGCACCGCAAGGGCATGCCGTACTCGGAGATGGCCGTCTTCTACCGCACGAACTCGCAGTCCCGTGCGCTGGAGGAGATCTTCATCCGCTCGGCCGTGCCGTACAAGATCATGGGCGGCACCAAGTTCTACGAGCGCGCCGAGATCAAGGACGCGCTGGCCTACCTCGTCGCGGTCGCCAACCCCGCCGACGAGATGGCGGTCCGCCGCATCCTCAACAAGCCCCGGCGCGGCATCGGCGACGTCACCGAGACCGCCATCGCCCGCTTCGCCGAGGAGCACGGCATCTCCTTCCGCGATGCCCTGTCGCTGCCCGGCCAGCTCGGCGTCGGCCCGAAGATCCAGGCAGCCATCGCCCAGCTCGACGCCGTGCTCGCCGAGGCGACCGCGATCATGCTGCCGCCGACGGGGGAGGTGCCGCCGCCCACCTCCGTGGCGGACGGGCTCAGCCTGCTGCTCTCCAAGAGCGGCTACCTCGACGCGCTGCGCGCCAGCCGCGATCCGCAGGACGAGGCCCGCGTGGAGAACCTCGACGAGTTCGTGGCCGTGACCCGCGACTTCGCGCGGAACAACCCCGAGGGCACCATCACCGACTTCCTCACCGAGGTCGCGCTGGTCTCCGACGCGGACGACCTCGATGACGAGTCCGGGTCGGTCTCGCTCATGACGATGCACACCGCCAAGGGACTGGAGTACGACGCGGTCTTCGTCACCGGCGTCGAGGAAGACCTCATCCCGCACCGCATCTCGGCGGGAGAGCCCGGCGGCCCGCAGGAGGAGCGGCGCCTGTTCTACGTGGGCATCACCCGCGCCCGCAAGCGCCTGCACCTGTCCCTGGCGATGACCCGCGCGCAGTTCGGCGAGGTGACCGTCGCCATGCCCAGCCGATTCCTGCAGGAGATCCCGGCCTCCCTCATCGACTGGCGGCAGTCCCCGGGCGACGTGAACTCCCGCGGAGGTATGCAGTCGCGTGCGCTGAACGCCCGTCGCTCCGGTGGGTCGGGCGACCGCTTCGGCGTGAAGGCCCTGCCCCGCGACTCCCTCAAGCCGCTCTCGACGGCGATGGACAAGATCCCCAACCGCGTCACCGCCAAGATGCGCGACAACGGCGACCTCGAGCTCGCCGCCGGTGACCGCATCCGGCACGACGACTTCGGCGAGGGAAGGGTCGACGCCGTCACCGGCGAAGGCGCCAAGCGCATCGCCCATGTCCGGTTCGACACGGCAGGGCAGAAGAAGCTGCTCATCAAGGTCGCCCCGATCCAGAAGCTCTGACGTCGCGGCGGAGAGGGCGGGGAGACACGGTTAGGCTGGCTCCCATGGCCCTCTTCTCCCGCCGCAAGAAGTCCGGCGACGACGCCGTCGCTCCCGCCCCCTCCGCCGCTCCGGCCACCGAGAGCGAGGAGGACGCGAGCACGGCGACCGAGGAGTCGGAGGCGTCGACGGCCGAGGCATCGCCCACCGTCGGCATCTCGGTTCAGGCGTTCCGCGGTGTCGGCGCCGAAGCCGGGCCCGAGGTCGCGCTTCCGGATCCGGAGGCCGCGGCGGCAGCCGCAGCGCCCGCTGCCGCGCCGACGCCGCCCAGCCCCGCCGCGGAGCCTGCGGCACCGGCGGCCGAGCGGAAGCTCCCGCTCGCTCCCGCGCTCCCGCCGGAGCAGACCGAGACCGTGGCGGGCATGAAGGACAACGTCCTCCTGCGCGAGTCCCTGGCGCAGGTCGAGGCGGGCGCCTCCAACGAGCAGCTCCTCGGGGTGCTCCGCCAGGCTCTCCAAGGGCACCTCTACATCCGCGTGAACGGCGATGCCCGCGCGCAGATCAGCGAGGGCAAGCCGCTGGCCGTCGCCGTGGTCCGCGACGGGGAGCGCCAGTTCATGCTGGCGTTCAGCTCGGCGGCCGCCGTCCGGGATTCCGTGCAGCTCGAAGCTGATCCGTCCGCGACCTCCGCTGTCGCCCAGCCGACGACCTCGGTCATGCAGCAGGTCGTGTCCGGCGACTTCGCGGGCCTCATCATCGACAACGCGTCCGCGCCGCACCGGGTGGTGTTCCCCACCGAGCTCCTGCAGAAGACGCTCGAGCAGGCCGACGTCGACATGACCGTCAAGTCCCTGCTCGCGGCGCCGCGGGAGCAAGACTCGCCCGCCAAGGTGGGCGAGGCTCTCGCCACGACGCGCATGTGGGTGGCCGTGAACGACGGATCCGGCACCGGGCAGGTCGGCATCGCCGAGGCGCAGACCGCCGACGGCCGCCGCTTCCTCCAGCTCTTCTCGCACCCGCTGGAGGTCATCGCGCTCGGCCGGGGCGACCGCCCACTGCCGTTCGAGCCGGACCAGCTCGCGAAGGTGCTGTCGAGCCACTCCGAGATGGCCGGCGTCATCATCGATTCCGCGGGGCCCTCCATGGTCGTGGAGCGCGACGCCCTCGCGCCGGTGCTCGTGCGCGCGGTGCGGATCGAGGACTGACGGCGCGCGCACCGGAGATCTCCCAGGGGTTCCGCGGGTCGTGACCGCCCCATAGGGTCGGAGCATGGCCTCTGAACGCGTGACCCTGACCGTCGCCGACACCGACGGAGAGCGTGAGGTCGCGCTCTCCAGCCCGAACCGCGTCGTCTGGCCGGACCTCGGCATCACCAAGGCCGAGCTCGCCGAGTATGTGCAGCTCGTGTCGGTGCCATTCCTCTCGGCGAACGGCAACCGGCCGGTGTCCCTGGAGCGCTTCCGGGACGGCGTGGGAGCCGCCGGAGGACCGCGTCCGGAGGGATTCTTCTCGAAGAACCCGCCCAAGGGTACTCCGGACTTCGTCGATGCCGTCACCGTGACGTACAACAGCGGCCGCCGCCATCCTCAGATCGTCCTGAACCGCACCAGCGCGATCGTGTGGGCGGTGCAGATGAACACCATCGTCTTCCACCCGTGGGCGTCGCTGGCGACCGATTCCGACAACCCGGTCGAGCTGCGGATCGACCTCGACCCGCAGCCGGGGACCGGCTTCGCCGAGGCCGTCCCCGCGGCCCACGCCCTGCGGGAGGTGCTGCGGGAGGCCGGCCTGGAGGCGTTCGCGAAGACGAGCGGGAATCGCGGCCTGCACGTCTTCGCCCCGATCGAGCCGACCCACGAGTTCCTCGACGTGCGGCATGCCGTGATCGCCGCCGGCCGCGAGCTCGAGCGCCGGATGCCGGACCGGGTCACGACGAACTGGTGGAAGGAGGAGCGCGGCGAGCGCCTCTTCGTCGACTTCAATCAGGCCAATCGCGACCGCACGATGGCCGGCGCGTACAGTCCGCGTGCCCTTCCCGGTGCGACCGTCGCGACGCCCGTGCACTGGGAGGAGCTCGACGATCTCGACCCGCGCGCCTTCACCGTGCGGAGCATCCCGCAGCGGCTCGAGGAGGTCGGCGACCCGTGGGCCGACATGCAGGCGAAGCCCGGGCGCATCGACACGCTCCTGGAGTGGTGGGAGCGCGACACGGCGAACGGCCTCGGGGAGCTGCCCTTCCCGCCGGAGTTCCCGAAGATGCCGGGCGAGCCGCCGCGCGTGCAGCCGAGCAAGAAGAACGCCGCGAACTGGGACGCCGACGGCAACCCCGTCGACGACTGAGCGGGCTCAGCTCAGGACGTCGGCGAGGTCGTAGCCCTCGACGGTGTCGAGCTGGTCGTACGTGCAGGAGCGGGCGTCGCGGTCCGGCCGCCACCGCTCGAACTGCACGGTGTGACGGAAGCGGGCGCCCTCGAGCTGGTCGTACCGCACCTCCAGCACCCGCTCGGGACGAAGCCGCACGAACGAGACATCCTTCGACCCGCTGAACCGCGAGCGCTCGCCCTCGCCGGTCACCGCCGCGCCGTCCTCGTCACGCTCGACCAACGGTGCGAGCTCCTCCACGAGCTGCTTCCGCTTCGCGTCGCTCCATGCCGCGACCCCGCCGACCTGACGCAGGGTCCCCTCGGCGTCGTAGAGCCCGACGAGCAGCGACCCGACCCCGGTGCCGGACTTGTGGATGCGGTAGCCGAGGGCGACGACGTCGGCGGTCCGCGCGTGCTTGATCTTGAACAGGGTGCGCTTCCCCGGTGCGTACGGCTGCGCCAGCGGCTTGGCCACGACGCCGTCGAGCCCCGCGCCCTCGAACTCCTGGAGCCAGCGGACGGCGGCGTCCCGGTCGCGGGTGGTCCTGGTCAGGTGCAGCGGGTGCTCCACGGACTCCATGAGCGTCTCCAGCCGGGCCCGCCGCGTCTCGAACGACTGCTCCCGCAGGTCGTCCTCCCCGGAGGCGAGCAGGTCGAAGGCGATGAACAGGGCCGGGGTCTCGACGGCGAGCTTCGCGACCCGGGAGGCGGCAGGGTGGATGCGCTGACTCAGCGCCTCCCAGTCCAGGCGCTGTGCGCCGTGCGGACCCGTGGCCACGACGATCTCGCCGTCGAGGAGGCAGGGCACGGGCAGCAGCTCAGGGATCGCGTCGACGAGCTCCGGGAAGTAGCGCGTGAGGGGTTTCGCCCCGCGGGACCCGATCTCGACCGTCTCGCCGTCCCAGGCGATGAGTCCGCGGAACCCGCCCCACTTCGGCTCGTAGAGCAGCCCGCCCGGAGTCTTGTCGGGGTCAGGGACGGCCGCGACGGCCTTCGCGAGCATGGGGGCCGGGATCTCGTAGTGCATGCACCCATCCTGGACCGGGCGGCGAGCGGGGGAAAGGACCGGGTCAGCCGAACAGGTCGTCCAGCTCGGCGGGCGTGCCGGCGTCGCGGAGCACGGTGTGCGCCGCGTGCCATCCGGCCATGCCGTTGACCGCGGGCCCGGGCGGAGTGGAGGACGACGCGAGGTACACGCCGCGCATCGGCGTCCGCCACGGGGCGGGGGAGAGGACGGGACGGCGCACAGCCTGACGTATGTCGAAGACGCCGCCGGAGATGTCGCCGCCGATCTCGGCCGGGTTGATCGCCTCACGGGAGGACGCCGGCACCGCGTGGTGGGCGAGGATCCGGTCGCGGAAGCCCGGCGCGAACCGCTCGACCTGCGCGGTGATGAGCTCGGTCGGGTCGAGGTCGGAGCCGTTCGGCACGTGGATGTACGCCCAGAGCACGGCCTTGCCGTCCGGGGCCCTGGTGGGGTCGAAGACCGAGGGCTGGACGGCCAGGACGTAGGGGCGCTCGGACACGTGGCCGACCGCGACCGCGTTCTCGCTGTTCCACACCTCGTCCCTCGTCCCGGCCACGTGCACGGTCGGTGCGCTCCGTACGAGCTCGTTGGTCCACGGGACCGGGCCGTCGAGCGCGAAGTCGACCTTGGCCGCCGCGGCGCCGTAGCGGTAGCCGCG
Source organism: Microbacterium sp. UBA7513 (assembly GCF_002478345.1). Taxonomy (NCBI): domain Bacteria; kingdom Bacillati; phylum Actinomycetota; class Actinomycetes; order Micrococcales; family Microbacteriaceae; genus Microbacterium; species Microbacterium sp. UBA7513. The sequence goes on along the minus strand of NZ_DLNJ01000007.1, from coordinate 110,345 downwards.
GAGCGCACGGGCGTACGACGCCGGGACGTCCGGGTGGGTGAGGGCGAGCCGGGGGGAGGTGTTGAGCAGGAGCACGTCGCCGCGGGCGGGGTCGCCCCAGTCCAGTGCGGCGAGGTCGGTGATGCGGACCCCGGTCTCGATCGTGCCGCCGTGGTCTTCGAGATCGGCGACGAGGGCGTCGGCGATGGCCTGCGAGCCGCCGCGGGGGTAGGGCCAGCCGCCGGCATGGGCGAGTCCGGCGAGCAGCAGTCCGGCCGCGGCTCCGGCGAGCGTGGGTTGCGGGGAGTTCGCGTGCGCGACGACTCCGGCCATGAGCGCGGCGGCTTCCTCCGTGCGGAAGGCGGCCCGTGCGAGGGGAGTGCCCTGATCGAGCATGCGGATGGCGTAGCGCACCGCGGTGGTCGGATCGTGCGGGAGACGGAGGAGCTGGTTCCCGGTGAAGTCCGTGACGCCGTCGATGTGGGTGCTGAGGGGACGGAGCCGGCGCAGCCACGCATCCCCGTCGACGCCGAGCTCGGCCGCGGTGCGCTCGATGTCGCGCCAGGCGATGGCGGCACGGCCGCCGTCCAGCGGATGGGCGAACGAGATCTCGGGGCGGATCCAGTCGATCCGCTCGTCGAGCCCGAACGCCTGGAAGAACGGCGAGGCGACGGCCGCCGGGTGGACGGCCGAGCAGACGTCATGGCGGAAGCCCGGGAGGGTGGCCTCCTGTGTGCGCAGACCGCCTCCGACCGTGTCCGCGGCTTCGACCACGCGCACCCGATAGCCGGCGCGGGCCAGGGAGACGGCGGCGGCGAGGCCGTTCGGTCCGGATCCGATGATCGTCGCGAGTGCCATGCGGCCAGTCTCGCACGCACGCCCGCGGTCAGCGGAGGGGGTTGCGCCGTGCGATCCTGGAAGGGATGAATGAAGTCCAGGGCCCGACCCCCGCCGGCACCTCCCGTCCGTACCGCTCGCTTCCCGAGGCGCTCCGCGCCCACCGCATCGATCCGGTGAACCATGCGTTCATCACCGAGATCGTCGAGGCCGCGGGGGTGACCTCGCTGATCGACCGTGGTCGGTACATCGAGGCGATCCGCCGCGAGGGGGCGGCGCTGCACATCGGCCGCACGTACACCAACGGCTTCACGGAGGACGAGGTCGTGACCGTCGGGTCCACCCGCCTCCGCCTGCAGCCCAGCGAGGGACGCGCGCCCTACTTCTACGTGACGCACCCGAGCGAGTTCGCCCCGCAGGCCCCGGTCAAGGCCAAGCGCTCCACGACGCCGCGCACCCCCGCCGCCCCGCGCACGCCCGCGGCCCCGAAGCCCGTCGAGCGCGACTACGGCGTGTGCGACGTGTGCTTCATGGTGAAGACCCCCGCCGGCGGCTGCGGCTGCGACTGAGCTGCCGCCTCCTCTGCTTCGAGTCGCGCACTGTGCTGCATCCGGCCGCCGAATGCCGCACAGTGAGCGATTCGAAGGGCTAGGCGAAGGCGCTCATCCCGGTGATGTCGCGTCCGAGCAGCAGGGCCTGCACAGATTCGGTGCCCTCGTAGGTGTGGATGGCCTCGATGTCGGCCAGGTGCTGCATGACGCCGTTCTCCAGGAGGATGCCGTTGCCGCCGAGGAGATCCCGCGCCGTCGCGGCGATCCGCCGAGCCGCCCGGGTGTTGTGGAACTTCGCGAGCGAGGCCTGCGTCGGCCGCAGCGACCCCGCCTGCTCCAGATCGGCCATCCGGCGGCAGTAGAGCTGCATCGCCGTCAGATCCTCCAGCATGTGCGTGAGCCGCTCCTGCACCATCTGGAACTTCGCGAGCGGCTTGCCGAACTGCACGCGCTGCTTCGCGTAGGCCAGCGCCGCCTCGTAGCAGGCCGTCGCGTGACCCAGCGCCGACCAGGCGACCCCGGACCGGGTGGCGTACAGCACGGTCGAGGCGTCCTTGAAGCTCTTCGTCCCCGGCAGCACCGCGTCCAGCGGCACCCGCACGTCGTCCAGGCGGATGTGGGCCTGATGGATCGCGCGGAGGGAGGCCTTCCCGCGGATCACGGTGCCGGTGTATCCGGGGGTGTCCTGCTCGACGAGGAAGCACCGCACCGCCCCGTGCTCGGCGGCGGACTCGTCCTCGACCCGTGCCCAGACGAACGTGATGCCGCCCGAGGCGCCGTTGCCGATCCACTTCTTGGCACCGCGGAGCACCCAGGAGTCCCCGTCGCGGCGGGCCACGGTCTCCAGCGAGACGGAGTCGGAGCCGTGGTCGGGCTCGGTCAGGGCGAAGGACCCGAGCACCGAGCCGTCGGCGAGTGCCGTGAGCCAGCGGTCCTGCTGGGCGGGCGAGCCGAACAGCGCGAGCGTCCGCAGCGCGAGCCCGCCCTGCACCGCGAGGATCGTGCCGAGGGAGCCGTCGCCGCGCGAGATCTCCATGTTGACCAGGCCTGCGGCGAGCGGGGAGAGCCGGGTCAATGCGGGGTGGTCGACGCCGTCGACGACGAGGTCCATCTCGCCCATGCGGCGGGCGGCGTCGAGCGGGTACTCGGCACGGTCCCACGCCTCGGCCATCTGCGGAGCGACCTCGTCGACATACGCCTTCGCGCGGTCCCAGGCCTTCCGGTCGGCGGCGGGGATGTCGGCGAAGACCGCGTAGTAGTCGCTGTCCTGTCGCCCGGTGACGTCGTAGGACGAGACGCGCTCGCCGGGGAAGGGAGAGGCTTCGGTGCTCATGGGTGCTCCTTCGTGACACCAGGTATCGTACTCCTCGATACTCGGTACCAGGACCGCCTCGGTCGACTCAGTCGAGCTCGGAGCGGAGCCTCCTCGTCACCTCGGCGATCGGCATCGACCGGGGGAAGACCGCCACGACCACGTCGTCCGGAGCGCCCGCGTCGGCGGCCTCGCCCACGCCGTACCGCCGACGCGCATCCGCGAGCGCGGTCTGGAGGGTGGCCAGCGGCACCTTCTTTCGTCCGCGCAGGAGCTGCCGCAGCACGTGGTTGTGCACCGCCGTCACGAGCGCAGCGAAGCCCACCGCGTCCAGCGGATCCACTCCCGGGAGGGCGCTGCGCAGGTATTCGTCGAACAGCCGCTCGTAGCGGAACACGGTGATGATCTCGCGTTCGCGGAGCACCGGCACCTCCCGCACGATCTGATAGCGCCGTCGCGCGAGCTCCGGGTCGTTCGCGAAGTGCGTGAACACCGACTCCGATGCGGCGCAGACCGCGCCCCACGGATCGTCGTGCCCCTCGTCGAGGAACTCCCGGAGCTGCTCCAGGAGGACTTCGTGATCGGCGAAGACCACGTCCTCCTTGCCGCCGAACTGCCGGAAGAAGGTCGACCGGGAGACGCCGGCGGCCTTGGCGATCTGCTCGACGGACGTCTGGTCGAACCCCTGGGCGCTGAAGAGTTCGAGCGCGGCGGCGACGACGCCCCCGGTGCGCAGCTCTGCGGATTCGTGCATGGCGAAAGCCTAGACCGCTGCGGCACCGGCGCCCGACGGCCCCGGCGAGAGCACCCCGCTGACGCGGTTCCAGAGCTGCACACGATGGGCGAAGTCGGCCAGCGCCTCCTGCTCTGCGGCGAACACCCGCAGCGACCCCTCGATCGGCTGCGCGCGCTCGTCCTGGATCCAGGTCTGGTAGCCCTCCCTGCCGTACGACACCACGACGGCGTTCGTCTTGCCCCGGGGGTCGTCGAAGAAGCAGAAGCCGACGGAGCCACGCGCGCGGAGGTCGGCGAGGACGGTGTCGCGGTTCATGCGGATGCTCCGGGGACGGCCAGCTCCCGGACCAGACCGAGACGCAGGTAGAACGTGAGGGGGAGGGGCAGCACGAGCTGGGTCGCGCCGCCGGGGTCGCCGAAGGCCGGGGCCACCGTGCCGCGGAAGATCGGGGCGTCCCAGCGGTAGTAGCCGATGTCCACCAGGTCGTCCAGGTCCCGTCGGAGGACCGCGTCCTCCGAGCGCTCGTACGCCGCGCGGAGGTGGACGCAGTCGCCGACCACGAGGAACTGGTGGTACGCCGCGGGGTTCTCGACCCAGGGCAGGGAGCGCTCCGGGTAGGCGGCCGGCCGTCCGTTCTCCACGAGGTAGACGTAGCGCGTGTTGAGCGGCCCGTACATGTCCCACACCTCCGCGCCGCGGGGGAGCGGCTCGCGATCGATGGCGACGCCGTCGGGTCCGATCCAGAGCTCCGTCATTCCCGGCCCTCGATCCGTCGGACGGCGTGCGCGTCCGACGCCCGGTAGCGGCGCGCGATCCGCAGGAAGAAGTCGAACGCCTCCGACTCCGAGTCGAAGCGGACGGGATCGTGGAATCTGCCGCCGCGCTCGTCCGTCTCCCACACGATCCACGCGTCGCCGTCGCGGTCGATCCACGCCGATGACTGTGGTCGACCGGTGGGGCCGAACCAGTTCGCGGTGGCGGTGAGCTTCTCATCGGCGATGATGCGCTGCACGTCGTCGGAGGTGAGCTCGGTCATGGAATCTCCTTCAGTACGCCGAGTGTGATCAACTGTGCGGCCGTGAGGGGAAGCTGGACCTGCACCCCGCCGCCCGTCGAGCCGAACCCGGGCGCGATGTCTCCTCGGTAGCCCTGCGAACCCAGATACTCGGGCTTGAATCCGCCCGCCAGGAGTTCGTCCTTGACGTGTTGCGGAGCGCGGTCGTAGACGCTTCGAAGATCGGACATGTCGCCGACCACTTCATAGCGGTGGTAGTGGGCCGGGTTCTCCACATACGGGAGGGACCGCTGATCGTAGGTAAACGGGCCGTTCTCAGGCACCGGGGACGTGTAGCGGCCCTCCGGAGGGCCGTAGCGGTCGAGGACGTCTCCCACCTGTGGAGTGTGCGGCTGCCGGATCGGCTCGCCGCTCGCATCGAGCACGTACCCGTCGCCGGGAACCTGGCTCCAGTCGATGCTCCCGTCGGGCTGGAGCACGTCCGGTCCCTTGGGGATCTGGACGTCGGGCGGGAGCGTGCCGTTGTCCGCGAAGTCGTCGGCGTACTCCGGGTAGTTGCGGTCGAGGTAGGTCTGGATCTGCTCGTCCGTGAGTGTGCTCTGGTCGCGCACGCTGGGGCTCGCGGGGCCGGAGCTGCCGGGCGAAGAGCCGTCGGGGGACGAGCCCCCGGGGGAGCTGCCGTCAGGGCCGTGCGGGGCTCCGGGGCCGGACGGGCCATGCCCACCGCCCGGGCCGCGCGAGAAGAGGTCGCCTAGGCGCTGGAACAGCGACTTGAGCTCGTCGAGGTGCTTCGTGAGGGCCGTCACGGCGTCCACGAGCTTGAGCACGGTGCCGGAGATCCGGGCGGTCATGGCCGAGACGCGGCTCGTGGCCTGCGCGATGACGTACGGGGTGGCGGTGCCCAGCGACACGACGAGCGTGCTCGCATAGGAGATGAGGGAACCGACCAGCTGCGACAGGGTGTCGCGCACCAGCTCGTGCACGATCTGCACGAGCATGGACGCGGTCTCCATGCCGGTCTTCATCCCGCCGGCCCAGGCAGCGGCCGCGGAGATATGGGCGGCGACGTCGGACTGCAGCCGGAGGTAGGCCGCGATCGCCTCGCCCGACATCGAGCTGACGTCGGAGAGGCGGGCGTCGAGGGTCTCGCCCGCCTGCTGCAGCTGCTGCGCGATGTTGCCCCAGGTCGCCGCGAAACCGGCGACTTCGCCCGCATCGCCGGTCAGGTCGTTGAGCCAGCCCTTGAGCGGCTCGAGGTGGTCCATCAGCCACCCCAATCCGGCGGCGATCAGCGAGCCGAGCGGATCCATGGCCGTGGCCACGGTGTTCGCGAGGGCGGAGAAAGACGCCAGTCCTCCGGAGACCCAGTCCCCGCTCTCGATCGCGGTGACGAGGTCGTAGCCGTCCTCGAGCAGACCGGCTCCGCTGAACGGCGTCGTCGGGTCGATCGGTCCCGCCACCAGCGGGTTCGGCGGGGTCATCGGCGAGCGCCCTCCACAGACGACAGCAGCCCGCGGATCGAATCGAGCTGACGCTGCTCTCCCTCATCGAAGTCGTCCGCCAGGCCGCGGAGCTGCTCCTCGGACTTCTCCAGCATCGTCGCGGCGGCGGTGATCGCCCCGGCGGCGATCGACGAGACGATCTGCGCCGGGGGGACGAGGAAGGCGCACATCACGCCGAAGGCGCCGCCGCCCACGTTCATCGAGCCGGCGGCGTTCTCGGCGAGCCGGACGTCCGCGGCGATCTGCGCGACGCGCTGGGCGTGCTGGCGGACGGTCTCGGTGTCGACGGCGATCAGCTCGGCCATCAGCGGTACTCGATCTGCGGTCGGCCGTCCTGACTCGGGTCGGGGAGCTCGGCGATCTCCTCACGCAGATGTGCGACCGCCGCGTCCTCCGCGCCGAAGGCCTCCGCCGCGATCTCGACCGCCCGCGCGCCCGCCGCCTTCTGCGCGGTGGCGGCGAGGGTGACGATGAGGGCGCCGAGGGCGGCGGGGGAGCGCTGCAGAGCGGCGTCCGTGAGCGCGACCTCGGCGAGGCGCCCGGAGGCGTCCACCGTCACGGTGACGTCGCGGCCCGGAGAGGCCGCCTGCTCCCGCACGCCCGCGATGTCGTCGCGCACCTGCGCGGCCTGCGCTGCGCGGCGCTCCGCGTCCTTCACCTGCTGCTCGATGCGCGCGCGTGTCGCCACCGGATCAGACCAGTCGAAGGTGTCCGTCATCTCGTCTCCCCTGCCTCGACGCTCAAGAATCGTACCGGAGGCGTCGGCGCGTCGGGGAGGGCGTCGGGGCGTCGGAGCGTTCAGCCTGCGGTAGTAGGCTGGGGGACTGGTCGATGTCTCGACATCGAGAGAATCACCAGACCAGACCGCAGCCCAGTGAAGGAAGCACAGTGGATCTGTACGAGTACCAGGCACGAGACGTTTTCGAGAAGTACGGAGTGCCGGTCCTCGCCGGCATCGTCGCGGACACCCCCGAGGAGGTGAAGGCGGCTGCCGAGAAGATCGGCGGTGTCGTGGTCGTCAAGGCCCAGGTCAAGACCGGAGGCCGCGGCAAGGCCGGCGGTGTCAAGGTCGCCAAGACCCCCGACGAGGCGTACGAGGCCGCGAAGGCCATCCTCGGGCTCGACATCAAGGGCCACGTCGTCAAGCGCGTCATGGTCGCGCAGGGTGCCCGCATCGCCGAGGAGTTCTACTTCTCCGTGCTGCTCGACCGCGCCAACCGCTCCTACCTCTCCCTCTGCTCCGTCGAGGGCGGCATGGAGATCGAGCAGCTCGCCGTCGAGAAGCCCGAGGCGCTCGCCCGCGTCGAGGTCAACCCGCTGACCGGCATCGACAAGGACAAGGCGGTCGAGATCGCCCGCGCCGCGAACTTCCCGGAGGACCTCGTCGAGAAGGTCTCCGACGTGTTCGTGAAGCTGTACGACGTCTACAAGGGTGAGGACGCGACGCTCGTCGAGGTCAACCCGCTCGTCCGCACCGAAGACGGCGACATCATCGCGCTCGACGGCAAGGTCACCCTCGACGACAACGCCTCCGAGATCCGTCACCCCGAGCACGAGGCGCTCGAGGACAAGGACGCCGCCGACCCGCTCGAGGCCAAGGCCAAGGCGTCCGGCCTCAACTACGTCAAGCTCGACGGCGAGGTCGGCATCATCGGTAACGGCGCGGGCCTGGTCATGTCGACGCTCGACGTCGTCGCCTACGCCGGTGAGAACCACAACGGCGTCAAGCCCGCGAACTTCCTCGACATCGGCGGTGGAGCCTCGGCCGAGGTCATGGCCGCCGGTCTCGACGTTATCCTCGGCGACCCGCAGGTCAAGAGCGTGTTCGTCAACGTGTTCGGCGGCATCACGGCGTGCGACGCCGTCGCCAACGGCATCAAGGGCGCCCTGGAGACGCTGGGCGACACGGCCTCGAAGCCGCTCGTCGTCCGCCTCGACGGCAACCGCGTCGACGAGGGTCGCGCGATCCTCGCCGACTACGCGCACCCGCTTGTCACCCTGGCCGCCACCATGGACGAGGGCGCCGACAAGGCCGCCGAGCTCGCCAACGCTTGATCGCCTGAGACACAAGGAACCAGAGCTATGTCTATCTACCTCAACAAGGACTCCAAGGTCATCGTCCAGGGCATCACCGGCGGCGAGGGCACCAAGCACACCGCGCTGATGCTCAAGGCCGGCACCCAGGTCGTCGGCGGCGTCAACGCCCGCAAGGCCGGCACCACGGTCTCGCACACCGACAAGGACGGCAACGCCGTCGAGCTCCCCGTCTTCGGCTCGGTCGCCGAGGCCATGAAGGAGACCGGCGCCGACGTGTCGATCGCCTTCGTCCCGGGCGCCTTCACGAAGGACGCGATGATCGAGGCCATCGACGCCGAGATCCCGCTGCTCGTCGTCATCACCGAGGGCGTTCCCGTCGGTGACTCGGCCGAGGCCTGGGCGTACGCGCAGAGCAAGGGCAACAAGACCCGCATCATCGGCCCGAACTGCCCCGGCATCATCACGCCGGGTGAGGCGCTCGTCGGCATCACGCCCGCGAACATCACCGGCAAGGGCCCGATCGGCCTCGTGTCCAAGTCGGGCACCCTGACGTACCAGATGATGTTCGAGCTGCGCGACCTCGGCTTCTCGACCGCCATCGGCATCGGCGGCGACCCGGTCATCGGCACCACGCACATCGACGCGCTCGCCGCGTTCGAGGCCGACCCGGAGACCAAGGCCATCGTCATGATCGGCGAGATCGGCGGCGACGCCGAGGAGCGTGCGGCCGAGTACATCAAGGCGAACGTCACCAAGCCCGTCGTCGGCTACGTCGCGGGCTTCACGGCTCCCGAGGGCAAGACCATGGGTCACGCGGGTGCGATCGTCTCCGGTTCCGCCGGTACCGCGCAGGCGAAGAAGGAGGCCCTCGAGGCCGCCGGCGTCAAGGTCGGCAAGACGCCGTCCGAGACCGCCGCTCTCATGCGCGAGATCATCGAGTCGCTCTGATCTGAGCTACGCTTGACCTGAAGGCCCCGGGCTCCACCCCGGGGCCTTCGTCATACCCCCGGTTCCTGCCGGCCCACCTCCCTCAAGTCGCGCGATTGGTCCCATTCCGCGGCCGAATGGGACCAATTGCGCGATTCCGGCGAGCCGTCTGCCCCGGCCCACTCCTCCTGACGGTGGAGCTCCCACCTCCCTCAAGTCGCGCACATGGCCCCATTCCGTGTCGGAATGGGGCCATGTGCGCGATTCGAAACGGGGCTAGATCCCGACGCCGAAGAGGGCCTCGATGGGACCTCGGGCGAAGAAGATGAGGAAGCCGGCGCCGACCACCCACAGCAGCGGGCTGATGGTCTTGGCCTTGCCGGAGAAGGCGTGGATGAGCACCCAGCTCACGAAGCCCGCCCCGATGCCGTTGGCGATCGAGTACGTCAGCGGCATGACCGAGACCGTGAGGAACACCGGCAGGAGCACCCGGAAGTCGCCGAAGTCGATGTGCCGGATCTGGGCCATCATCATGGCGCCCACGATGATGAGCGCTGCGGCGGCGATCTCGGTCGGCACGATCGAGGTCAGGGGGGTGAGGAACATCGCGATGAGGAACACGATGCCCGTCACGACGTTCGCGAGACCCGTCCTGGCACCCTCTCCGATGCCGGCGCCGGACTCGATGAAGACCGTGCTGGAGGACGAGGAGGTCGCACCACCGGCGATCGCTCCGACGCCCTCGACCACCAGTGCCGACTTGATGCGCGGGAAGTCGCCGTTGTCGTCGGCGAGGTTCGCCTCCTTCGCCAGGCCCGTCATGGTGCCCATGGCGTCGAAGAAGTTCGTGAAGAGGAGCGTGAAGACGATCATCACGAGCGCGACGAGGCTGACCTTGCCGAGGTCGAACGAGAAGTCGACGGCGCCGATGAGGCTCAGGTCGGGAACGCTGACGGGGGAGCCGTTCAGTGCCGGGACGGTGAGGCCCCAGCCGCCGGGGTTGACGACATTGCCCTCGTCGTCGACGCCGCGGGCACCGATGTGCCAGATGGCCTCGACGATGACCGCGAGCACGGTGCCGCCGATGAGGCCGATGAGCATGCCGCCCTTGATGCGGAGCGCGACGAGGATGCCGGTGAGGAGCAGGGTGATCACGAACAGCAGGCTCGGCACCGTCGCGACGGAGCCGTTGACGCCGAGGCCGACGGGCGGCGACGAGGCACCGGTCGCGGTGACGAAGCCGGAGTTCACGAAGCCGATGAAGGCGATGAAGAGGCCGATACCGACCGTGATCGCCATCTTGAGCTGGAACGGCACGGCATCGAAGATCGCCTTCCGCAGCCCCGTGGCGGCGAGCAGCACGATCACGACGCCGTTGATCATCACGAGCGCCATCGCCTCGGGCCAGGTGACCTGGCCGACGACGGAGAACGCGACGAAGGCGTTGATGCCGAGACCGGCGGCGAAGCCGAACGGCAGGCGGGTGACGACACCGAAGAGGATCGTCATGATGCCGGCGGTCAGGGCCGTCGCGGCGCCGACGGCGTTGAAGTCGAGCATGTCGCCGGCGACGTCCGGCTTTCCGGACAGGATGATCGGGTTCAGGATCACGATGTAGGCCATCGTGACGAACGTCACGAGGCCTCCACGGATCTCGGTGCCGATCGTCGATCCGCGCTTGCTGATCTCGAAGAAGCGGTCCAGGGTACCGGTGGGTCCGGTGGACACCGGGGCGGGTGGGGCAGTAGTCATCGGGAAACCTCCGGAGAAACGCTACCGTGTCGCCCGCCTCGCGCGCGCCCACGGGGGCCGAAGAGGAACTCGTCGTAGTCTCGAAGGCGCTATGCAACGCCTCCTCGTCGCGCTCCTCGCCGCCCTCGACGCCGCCATCACCGCTGCCGTCGGTCTGGCCGTGCTGCTGGCGCCGCTGACGCTCCTGTGGACGCTCGCTTTCGGCGTGACCGCCGACTGGGGAGCGCTGTGGCCGCTCACCGGAACGCTGTGGCAGTTCGGTCACGGTGTGCCGCTGGAGGTCGTGATCCCCGACGCCCTGCTCGTGACTCTGGCGATCCCCGCGGAGGCAGCGCGCTTCGTCGTCTCGGTCACACCGTTGGCGTTCCTGCTGCTCACCCTGCTCCTCGCCGCTCGCTCCGGGGGCCGGGCCGCTCGGTCCGGGGCCTGGGTGGGGGGATCGCTCTCGGGGACCGTCGTCTTCGCCGTGATCTCGACGGTCGTCGCTCTCACATCGGCGCTCGGGGCCGCGCAGGTCCCGCTGGCTCTCGCCATCCTGCTGCCCCCGGTCGTGTACCTCGTGGGCGCGGTGTGCGGCGCGGTGCGGGTGGCGTGGGAGGACGGCGACGGCGGGCTGCTCGACCGCATCCACGACATCCTGGACGCCCGGGAGGACTGGGCGCCGGTGCCCGCCGCGATCGTGCGGGGCGCCGCGTTCGCCCTCGTGGGCGTGACCGGCGCCGCCGCCCTGGCCGTCGCCCTGTCGGTCCTCACGCGCGGCGGAGAGGTCGTCGCGCTGTTCCAGGCGGCGCGGGTCGACGCCCTCGGGGCGACCGTGCTGACCCTCGGGCAGCTCGCGTACCTGCCGACCTTCGTGGTGTGGGCGGCCGCGTGGCTGGCCGGCCCCGGGTTCGCGGTCGGTGCCGGGACCGCTGTGTCGCCCGCCGGCACCCAGCTCGGCGTCGTGCCCGGCATCCCGGCGTTCGGCCTGTTGCCGGAGAACTCCTCGATCTGGATGCTCATCGTCATCCTGATCCCGGTGGCCGCCGGGGCATTCGCCGGGTGGGCCGTGCGCTCGCGGCTCGTGTGGGAGGGGACGCCGCTCGGCCTCCTGCAGCGTGTGGTGATCGCGGTTGGGATCGCCGCGGTCTCGGGCGGGGTCGCCGCGCTCGCCGCCGCCTTCGCGAACGGCTCGATGGGCCCGGGCCGACTCGAGGTCGTCGGTCCGGCGGTCCTGCCGTTCGCCGTGTCTCTGGGGGCGGAGGTGCTCGTCGGCGCGGCGATCCTCCTGCTGTCGCCCCGCAACCGCGACGAGCTCGCGGAGGAGCGCACCGACCGCTGGATCGCGGAGATGTCCGAACGGGGCTCCGAGGAGCATGCTGAGGACGACCGCCGCTAGGCGTTCCGGGCGCCCGGCGACGCCGGTCGGAGCGTCATCGGCTCGCCGGTAGACTGGGCGCGTGCTCACGGTCGCCGTACTCATCTCGGGCGCCGGCTCGAACCTTCGCGCCCTCCTCGAGGCCGCTCGTCGCCCCGATTTCCCGGCCCGGGTCGTCGTCGTGGGGGCGGATCGCGAAGCCGACGGTCTGGCCCACGCCGAGGAGTTCGGCATCCCCAGCTTCACCGTGCCATGGCACGAGCACGAGAGCCGCGAGGCGTGGGGAGAGGAGCTCGGTCGTCAGCTCGCCGTCTGGACGCCGGACCTCGTGGTGCTCAGCGGCCTCATGCGCCTGCTGCCGTCCTCCCTCGTCGCCGCCTACGCACCGCGGATCATCAACACCCACCCCGCGTACCTCCCGGAGTTCCCCGGAGCGCACGGCGTCCGCGACGCCCTCGCCGTGGGTGTCCGGGAGACCGGCGCCAGTGTGATCGTCGTGGACGACGGGGTCGACACCGGCCCCGTCCTCGCGCAGGAGCGCGTGCCGATCCGGGCCGACGACACCGAGCACACGCTGCACGAGCGCATCAAGCCGGTCGAGCGCCGGCTCCTCATCGACGTCGTCCGGCGCATCGCGACCGGCGACCTCTCCCTGACCTCCGCCCCCTGACCCCTGACGCCCCCGCACGAAGGAGCCCATCATGGCCGGCCCCCGCCACGACCCCACGCTCTACCGCGATCGCGACACCGTGCCGATCCGGCGCGCTCTCGTCTCGGTCAGCGACAAGACCGACCTGCTCGTGCTCGCCGCTGCGCTCGCGGAGGCGGGCGTCGAGATCGTCTCGACCGGTTCGACGGCGTCCACCATCCGCGACGCCGGGTTCGAGGTGACGGATGTGGCCGCGGTCACGGGTGTCGCCGAGATGCTCGACGGCCGCGTCAAGACCCTGCATCCGAAGGTGCACGGCGGGCTGCTCGCCGACCTGCGCCTGGAGGACCACGAGCGGCAGCTCGCCGACCTCGACATCGCGCCGTTCGAGCTCGTCGTCGTCAACCTCTACCCGTTCGTGGAGACCGTGGCCTCCGGCGCCGAGGGTGACGACGTCGTCGAGCAGATCGACATCGGCGGCCCCGCCATGGTGCGCGCGGCGGCGAAGAACCACGCCAACGTCGCGATCGTCGTGTCGCCGCAGTCCTACCCGGCGATCGTCGCGGCTGTGGCGCAGGGCGGCACCTCGCTCGCCCAGCGGCGGGAGCTCGCGGCGCGGGCCTTCGCGCACACCGCGGCCTACGACACGGCCGTCGCGCAGTGGTTCGCCGAGGGCACGCTCAACGACCCGGGCGACCTCCCGGCGCACCTGACGATCCAGGCCGAGCGGCTCGCCACGCTCCGCTACGGCGAGAACTCCCACCAGCGCGGCGCCATCTACACCCGCGCGGGTGGACACGGCATCGCCCAGGCCACGCAGCTGCAGGGCAAGGAGATGTCGTACAACAACTACGTCGACGCAGACGCTGCCCTGCGCGCCGCCTACGACATGGTCAAGCCCGCCGTCGCCATCATCAAGCACGCGAACCCCTGCGGGATCGCCACGACGGCCCCGAACGCCCTCGACCCGATCGCCAGCGCGCACCTCCGCGCCCACGAGTGCGACCCCGTGTCGGCGTACGGCGGCGTGATCGCCGCGAACGGCACCGTGACGCTCAAGATGGCCGAGAACCTGAAGGACATCTTCACCGAGGTCATCGTCGCGCCGTCGTTCGAGCCCGCGGCCCTCGAGGTCTTCAAGGCGAAGAAGAACCTGCGTCTGCTGCAGCTCCCCGAGGACTGGCAGCAGGAGCGCATGGACGTGCGCCTCGTGTCCGGCGGTCTCCTGCTCCAGGACGCGGACCGCTTCCCCGACGACATCGTCTCCGTCGCCAAGAACTGGGAGCTCGTGTCGGGGGAGCGTCCGAGCGACGAGGAGATGGAGAACCTGATCTTCGCGTGGAAGGCCTGCCGGGCCGTGAAGTCGAACGCGATCGTGCTGGCGAAGGACAACGCGACGGTCGGCGTCGGCATGGGCCAGGTCAACCGCGTCGACTCGTGCCGCCTCGCGGTGGAGCGTGCGGGAGATCGTGCCGCCGGATCCGTCGCCTCGTCCGACGCGTTCTTCCCGTTCGCGGACGGCGCGCAGGTGCTCATCGACGCGGGTGTCACGGCGATCGTGCAGCCCGGCGGCTCCGTGCGGGACGAGGAGGTCGTCGATGCCGCGCGCAAGGCCGGCGTCACGATGTTCTTCACGGGGGAGCGTCACTTCTTCCACTGACCGAGACCCCGGTCTTCTGCCGAGGCCCCGGCGTGCGCACGTCTGCACGCCGGGGCCTCGGCGCGCAGGTGGGGTCTCGAGGAGGGAACCGCGATGTCCGATTTCCGCCAGCCGTAGCCGTGCGGGGGTGACAGAGTGGAGGACATGAGCACCTCCTTCGACGAGCGCTACCGGGCGATCAGCGCTCGGGACACCCGCTTCGACGGGCAGTTCGTCACCGCCGTGCGCTCGACCGGGATCTACTGCCGTCCGAGCTGCCCCGCGCGCACCCCCAAGCCGCAGAACGTCACGTTCTATCCGACGAGTGCCGCGGCGCATGAGGCGGGGTACCGCGCATGCAAGCGCTGCCTGCCGGAGGCCGCCCCCGGGTCGCCCGCGTGGGACGTCCGCGGAGACACCGCGGCCCGGGCCATGCGGCTGATCGCGTCCGGCGTGGTCGAGCGCGAGGGCGTGCCAGGACTCGCGTCGCGGCTCGGTTACTCGAGCCGTCATCTCACGCGACTGCTGACGACCGAGCTCGGCGCCGGACCGCTCGCACTCGCGCGAGCGCACCGCGCCCACACCGCCCGCATGCTCCTCGTGGGAACCGACATGCCCATCGCCGATGTCGCCTTCGCCGCCGGGTTCCACAGCATCCGCCAGGGCAACGACACGATCCGCGAGGTCTTCGGGCTCACGCCGGGGGAGCTGCGCGCCCGCCGCCGCGCGCCCTCCGCTGCCATCCCGGGAACGATCGACCTGGTCCTGCCGTACCGGGGTCCCCTGGATGCGGCCGGGGTCTTCGCGTGGATGGCCGCGCGAGCCGTGACGGGGGTCGAGGAGGCCACGGCGACCTCGTTCTCCCGCCGCCTCCGGATGCCGGGCGGCCCCGCGTGGTTCGAGATGCGTCAGGAGGAGACGGAGCGGCTGCACCTGCGGGCTCGGGTCGCGCAGCTCGGCGACCTCGCACCGCTGGTGGCCACCGCGCGCCGCATCTTCGACCTCGACGCCGACCCCCTCGCGATCGACGAGGCCCTGGCCGCGCACCCGCCCCTCGCCCCCCTCGTGGCGCGGACCCCCGGCATCCGCGTGCCCGGGGCAGCCGATCCGCACGAGATGCTCATCCGCGCGATGATCGGGCAGCAGATCACGGTCGTCGCCGCCCGTACGGCGCTGACCGCCCTCACCGACGCGCTGGGGGAGCGGACCCCCGACGGCCTCCTGTTCCCGACGATGTCAGCCATCGCGGCCCACGGCGCCGAGGTGCTGCGGGGGCCCGCCGCCCGGATCCGCGCCGTCACGGGAGCCGCCGCCGCTCTGGCGGACGGGAGTCTGACTCTCACCGTGGGCGATGACGGCCCCACGCAGCGCGCCGCCCTCCTCGCGATGCCCGGCATCGGACCTTGGACCGCCGACTACGTGCGGATGCGGGTGCTCGGCGATCCGGACGTGCTGCTCCCCGGCGACGTGGCCCTCCGCGCCGGTGCTGCCGCGTCTGGGCTGCCCGCCGAACCGAAGTCCCTCACCGCCTGGGCGGAGCGCACCGCACCGTGGCGGAGCTATCTCAGCGCGCACCTGTGGCGTGCCGCACCGATCCGTCCTGCCGGACCGCGGCGCAGATCCGCCGCCCGGCCAACCCACGGCATCCCATCCGACACCGAGGAGACCCCATGACCGCTCTCATCCAGACCCTCGAGACCGCCGACGGTCCCTTCACGATCCTCGCCGACGAGCGCCAGCGGGTGCTCGTGTCCGGCTGGACGGACGACGTGGAGGCCATCCTCGGCCGGCTGCCCGCCCGGGTCCGCCCCGACGCCGTGCGCGAGGCCGAGACGGACGCGGCGGGCGCTGTCCGCGCGTACTACGCGGGCGACGTCGCGGCGATCGACGCGGTCGCGGTCGCGCAGACGGGCACCGCCCTCCAGCTCGCCGGCTGGGCGGCGCTGCGCACCATCGCGCCGGGGGAGTCCCTGACCTACACGGGCTTCGCGGCCCGACTCGGCAATCCCCAGGCGGTGCGGGCGGCGGCGTCGATCTGCGCGCGAAACGCCCCGGCCCTGTTCGTGCCCTGCCATCGGGTGCTCCGCACGGACGGCTCCCTCGGCGGCTTCGCCTGGGGGCTGCCCGTGAAGGAGAGTCTTCTGGCGCGCGAACGCGCCGCCCGCTGACCGCTCGACCCGAAGAGCCCGCCCCGAACGGGGCGGGCTCTTCGCCGTCCCGGGAATTCCCCTTGCGCTCAGCTCGTTCACAGGAATAGGCTGATGGGCTGTCGCGCCAACCGGACGACCTCGCCGAGCCCTTGAGGAGGACACCATGACCACGATCGCCACCGCGCGGATCGCCACCCTCGGCTCGACCCCGGCGCGCCCGCTCTCCTAGAGCCTCCGCCCCTCTTCTGCACCGGATGCCGGGCTCCGTGAGCTCGCTCTCGCATCCGTTCCCCCGCTCTTCTCCCCTTCGACTCCTCTGAGAGACATGTCTTCCTCGTCTTCCGCGCAGAATCCCTCCCCCTCGTCCACCCTCTCCACGCCCGCCGCGCTGTGGCGGCTCAAGCCGTTCGTGAAGCCGGTCATCTGGCGTCTCGTCGGCGGTGCCGCCAGTGCGCTCGCGGCGGCCCTCATCGCGCTGATGATCCCCATCGTGCTCGAGCAGATCATCGGCGGGCCGGTGCAGTCCGGAGCGCTCGATGCGATCATCTGGGGAGCGCTCGCCGTGTTCGCCCTCGGCCTCGGCGAGGCCCTCATGGTGTGGCTCCGTCGGCAGTTCGTGCTCTTCCCCGCCACGCAGGTGGAGTACCGCATGCGCACCGAGCTCTACTCGCGCCTGCAGACCCTGCCGGTCGCGTTCCACGACCGGTGGCAGTCCGGGCAGTTGCTCAGCCGCATGATGCAGGACATCGGCCTGATCCGCCGGTGGCTCGCCTTCGGGCTCGTGCTCCTCGTCGTGAACGTGCTGACGATCCTCATCGGCTCGGTGCTGCTGTTCCGCTGGCACTGGCTGCTGGGCACGATCTTCCTCGTGACGGCGGTCCCGCTGTGGATCCGCGGGTACCTCTTCGAGAAGCGCTACGGCGCGCTCACCCGGCGCAGCCAGGACCAGGCGGGCGACCTCGCCACGAGCGTCGAGGAGAGCGTGCACGGCATCCGCGTGCTCAAGGCGTTCGGCCGCGGCACGCACGCCCTCCGCCGCTTCAGCCGGCAGGCCGAGACGCTGCGCGAGACCGAGATGAGCAAGGCCGGGGCCATCGCCTCGATCTGGTTCTGGCTCGACCTCATGCCGCAGATCGCGTTCGGCCTCAGCCTGATGTCGGGCATCTGGCTCATCTCGCAGGACGCGATCACGTCCGCGGAGCTGTTCGCCTTCTTCGCGATGGCGGTCGTGCTGCGCTGGCCCATCGAGTCGATCGGCTTCCTCTTCTCGTTCATGCTCGACGCGCGCACGGCGACGGACCGCGTCTTCGACATCTTCTCGGAGACGAACACCATCACCGATCCGGAGAACCCGGTGCACATCGAGAACCCGCGTGGCGAGCTCGCGTTCGAGAACGCGCACTTCCGCTACCAGGATGCGGCGCCCGACGAGCGGGACCTGCTCGACGGGATCGACCTCGTGCTGCGTCCGGGCGAGACCATGGCGCTCGTGGGTCTCACCGGCAGCGGCAAGACGACGCTGACGACCCTGCCGACGCGGCTGTACGACGTGACGGGAGGGCGGGTCACGCTCGACGGCGTCGATGTGCGGGACCTGACGCTCGCCGAGCTCCGGGAGCACATCGCGATGGCGTTCGAGGACGCGACGCTCTTCTCGGCCTCGGTCCGCGAAAACGTCCTGCTCGGCCGCGCCGACCTCGACGTGCACAGCCCCGAGGCCGAGCGCGTCCTGCGCGAGGCGCTCGACGTGGCGCAGGCCGCCTTCGTGGACACGCTCCCCGAGGGCGTCGAGACGGTGATCGGCGAGGAGGGACTGAGCCTGTCCGGCGGACAGCGCCAGCGGCTCGCCCTGGCCCGCGCCGTGGCAGCCAACCCCCGGGTGCTCGTCCTCGACGACCCGCTGTCGGCGCTGGACGTCGACACCGAGGCGCTCGTGGAGGAGGCGCTGCGGCACGTGCTCGCCGACACCACCGCGATGATCGTCGCGCACCGTCCGTCCACCGTGGCCCTCGCCGACCGCGTGGCGCTGCTGGAGGACGGCCGGATCACCGCCGTCGGCACGCACGCCGAGCTGTTGAAGACGAGTCGGCACTACCGTCACGTCATCTCCAGCCTGGAGGCGGAGGAGGCCGCCCGCACCGGAGCCATCCCGATCATCCGCGACGAGCAGGCCGAGATCCACGAGACCGTGCAGGACGGCATCCGCGAGGAGGCCGATGACGAGGCGCCGGGAGGCGCCCCCCGATTCGCAGGAGAGGAGGTGCAGCGATGAGCTCCCTCACCGGAACCCAGGACGAGGACCGCTCCCGCCTCACCACGGAGGAGAGCAGGGCGATCCGCCGCCGCTCGCTGCGGCTGCTCGGCTCGCTCGTGCGTCCGCTCAAGCCGCAGATCGTGCTCGCCGCGACCGTGCTCGTGATCTCGACGGCGCTGCAGGTGGCCGGACCGATCCTCATCAGCATCGGCCTCGATCGGGCGCTCCCCGCGGTGCTCGACGACGCCGACTGGATGCCGACGTTCGTCGTCGGCGGGATCTACCTGCTCGCGGGTGCTCTCGCCGCCGTGCTCATCGCCTGGTACGTCATGATCGCGGCGAAGCTGACCCAGGCTGTCCTGCTGGACCTGCGCAAGCGCATCTTCCTGCACACCCAGCGTCTGAGCCTGGAGTTCCACGAGTCGTACACCTCGGGGCGGATCATCTCGCGCCAGACGAGCGACCTGGACTCCATCAAGGAGCTCCTCGACGGCGGCCTGAACGAGCTCGTCTCCGGCGTGCTCTTCGGTGTCTTCACCTTCATCGCGCTGTGCGTGTGGGACTGGCAGTCCGGTCTGATCCTCGCGATCGGCGGCGTGCCGCTGTTCTTCCTCATGCGCTGGTTCTACTCGCGCTCGCAGCTCGTGTACCGCGAGTCCCGGGTGATCAGCGCGAAGGTGATCGTCCAGTTCGTGGAGACCATGACGGGCATCCGCGCGGTCAAGGCCTTTCGTAAGGAGCCGCGCAACGACGAGGCCTTCCAGGGCGTGGCCGGGGAGTCCCGCGCCGTGAACCGCCGCTCGATGCTGCTGTTCGGCACGTTCGAGCCGGGCCTCATGGGCGTCGCGGCGCTCGTGCTCGGCGTCGTCGTGCTGTGGGGCGGCATCCGGGTCTCGGAGGGAGCGCTCACGGTCGGCGTGCTGCTGTCCGCCGTGCTGTACGTCCGCAACTTCTTCGCTCCGATGCAGGAGATCGCGATGTTCCTCAACTCCTACCAGTCCGCCACCGCGGCGCTGGAGAAGGTGTCGGGCGTCCTGGAGGAGGTCCCGACGGTGCCGGACCCCGAGAAGCCGGTGGACCTCTGGGAGTCCCGGGGGCACATCCGCTTCGACGAGGTCACCTTCGCGTACAACGAGGACACGACGATCCTGCCGAACTTCTCGCTCGACATCCCCGCCGGGCAGACGATCGCGCTGGTCGGGACGACGGGAGCGGGCAAGTCCACGCTGGCCAAGCTCATCTCCCGGTTCTACGACCCGTCCGCGGGGACGGTGACCCTCGACGGCGTCGATCTGCGGTCGCTGCACCCGAAGGATCTCCGCCGTGCGATCGTCATGGTCACGCAGGAGGCGTACCTGTTCAGCGGAACCGTCGCCGACAACATCGCGCTCGGGCGCCCGGATGCGACGCTGGACGAGATCCGCGAGGCGGCGCGGGCGGTGGGCGCCGACGCGTTCATCTCGGCCCTGCCGGACGGCTACGACACCGACGTGAACAAGCGCGGTGGTCGGGTCTCGGCTGGGCAGCGACAGCTCATCTCGTTCGCCCGTGCCTTCCTCGCCGACCCGGCGGTGCTGATCCTCGACGAGGCGACGGCCTCGCTGGACATCCCGTCCGAGCGGCTGATCCAGGACGCACTGCAGACGCTGCTGGCCGACCGGACGGCGATCATCATCGCGCACCGGCTGTCGACGGTGGCGATCGCGGATCGCGTGCTCGTGATGGAGCACGGCCGGATCATCGAGGACGACACCCCGGCCGCCCTGATCGGCGGAACCGGGAAGTTCGCCCAGCTGCACGCAGCCTGGCAGGAGACGCTCGTCTGACGTCGTGACGCGACAGCGGCCCCGGCATCCGTGCGGATGCCGGGGCCGCTGCATCCGGGCGCGGGCGCCCTGCGGTCGGTAGCATCGAAGGATGGACCCCTTCCTCCTCGTCGCGGAGTGGTGGTGGCTCGCGCCGACCGCCGCCGCCGGGGTGACCGCGGGCGCGATCGGGGTGCGTCGTCGCAACACCCGCAGCGGCCGCCGTCTGGAGTACGACGCCGCCCGGCACGACCTCCGCGAGGCGCAGCAGCGCGCGGTGGTCCGACGGACGGCGCTGAAGGTGGCACGAGCCGACCTCGCGCGGGTCTCCGCCGAGCGGTCCGCGCAGCGTGCGAGTGCCGAGCAGGTGTCCGGCGCCCGGCGCATGCTCAAGGAGCGCGAACGCGACGCCAGGGCGGCTGCGGCCGACGTCCGCGCCCGGCGCGTCAGGGTGAACGCCGCCCGCGCCGCGATCCCCGCCGGCTCCGCACCGCGGCCGCTGGAGCGGCTGTACGCGGAGCACGACGCGGTGACGGCGCGATGGATGCGGTACGAGACCGACCCCGCGCTGCAGATCACCTACCCCGAGATGACCGACGTGAAGCGCCCGGAGACCGCCGCCTACCTCCGGGCCGCCGGCGCCGCGGTCGAGGCGCGTCGGCAGACGACGGGCCGCGTGACGGCCGCCGAGTACGCGGCCTACCGCGACGCCGTCGCGGAGCTGGAGCGGGCGTTCGAGGCCGCCGAGCACGCCGCGAAGGTCCAGACGGGGGAGGCGCCGGCCACACCGGCCTGGCAGGACGCCGCGCAGGACATGCTGCACCGCTCCGCCGAGGCGATCGACCGGGCGGCGGGTGCCGCCGCGTCCGCGCTCGCCGCGTGGAACAGCCGTCGGGGCAAGGGCACGCCTCCGGACGGCAGCGGTCAGCGCTGAGGAGGATCGAGAGGACGCCGCCCGGCAGGGTCCGAGGGCGACGGAGTCTCGATGGGGGAGGGGATTCGAGACCCCGCCGCCGGTCTCAGGAGGGGACGCGGATCTGGGCGATGACCTCGCCGTAGGCCGTCTCCCCGACGGGTGTGAACCCGACGCGGCGGAAGAAGGCCTCCGGGCCGTCCTCGCCGGCTTCGTAGATGACGTTGACGTGGTCGACGCCGCGGTTGCGCGCCTCGTCGATGAGGTTCTCGACGGCGAAGCGGCCGATGCCGCGACCCTGGTCGTCCGCGTCGACGTTGATGCGCCACAGCACGGAGCGGAAGTGCTCCTCCGGCGCCTCGTCGTCGAAGTTGGCGCTGACGAAGCCCACGACCTCGTTGCGGTCCAGGATCACCCGCTGCCAGGAGGTCTGCGGGTTGATGACGGTGGCCGCGATGCCGTACGAGACGGGGGCGAGGAACTGCTCCTGTCCGGGCTTGAGCGACAGGTTGTTCACGGCGACGATCGTCGCGGCGGAGAGTTCGACCATGCGCAGTTCGGACATGCCCCCAGGCTAGCCCCTCCGCTCACCGCATTCATCACTCGGGCGGACTTTTCACGGACCGTTCGTCCGAGGGAGTCTCTTCGGCGGGACCGCCGCTTCGGGGTCCGGGACGCTCAGGTATCTTGGTATCGAGACAAATAGCCCTCGTGAACGGAGAACGTCCCGGTGACCGACGACGCCATCATCTACACCTACACCGACGAGGCACCGGCACTGGCCACCGCCTCCTTCCTGCCGATCATCCAGGCCTACACCGGCCAGGCGGGTATCGAATTCGAGACGCGGGACATCTCTCTGGCCGGCCGCATCCTCGCCGCGTTCCCGCAGAAGCTCACCCCCGAGCAGCAGGTCGGCGACGCGCTGGCGGAGCTGGGCGGCCTCGCCACGCTCCCCGAGGCGAACATCATCAAGCTGCCGAACATCTCCGCGTCGATCCCGCAGCTCAAGGCCGCCATCGCGGAACTGCAGCAGCAGGGCTACGACGTCCCCGACTTCCCGGACGAGCCCTCGTCGCTGGAGGAGAAGGACATCCGCGCCCGCTACGACCGCATCAAGGGCTCCGCGGTGAACCCCGTCCTGCGCGAGGGCAACAGCGACCGTCGGGCCCCGCTGGCGGTGAAGAACTACGCCAAGAAGCACCCGCACCGCAACAAGCCGTTCGCCGAGGGTTCGAAGACCCGCGTCGCGACCCTGGGCCACGACGACTTCAAGCACAACGAGCGCTCCTGGGTCGCCGCGCACGACGACGTCCTCTCCTTCCGCCACACCGCGAAGGACGGCACCGTCACGGTCCTCAAGGAGGGGCTCAAGGTCCTCCCGCGCGAGATCATCGACGCCACGTTCCTCTCCGCGAAGGAGCTGGACGCGTTCCTCGCCGACACGCTCGCGGAGGCCAAGGCCGACGACGTGCTCTACTCGGTGCACCTCAAGGCCACGATGATGAAGGTCAGCGACCCGATCATCTTCGGTCACGTCGTGAAGGCGTTCTTCACGGACGTCTTCGACCAGTACGGCACGCAGCTCGCCGAGGCCGGACTCAGCGCGAATGACGGCCTCGGCTCGATCCTCGCGGGGCTGGCGAACGTCGCCGGTGGCGACGAGATCGCCGCGGCGTTCGACAAGGCCATCGCCGAAGGGCCGCGCCTGTCGTACGTGAACTCCGACAAGGGGATCACCAACCTGCACGTGCCGAGCGATGTCATCGTCGACGCGTCCATGCCCGCGCTCGTCCGCAACGGCGGCAAGCTCTGGGGCAAGGACGGCGAGGAGGCCGACACGATCGCGGTCATCCCCGACTCGTCCTACGCGAGCGTCTACCAGGCCGTCATCGACGATGTGATCGCGAACGGCCCGCTCGACCCCGCCACGATCGGCACCGTGCCGAACGTGGGCCTCATGGCGCAGGCCGCCGAGGAGTACGGCAGCCACGACAAGACGTTCGAGATCGCGGCCGACGGCATCGTCCAGGTGCTCGACAGCGAGGGCACCGTCCTCATCGAGCACGAGGTCGGCAAGGGCGACATCTGGCGCGCGACGCAGACCAAGCACATCCCGGTCATGGACTGGGTCAAGCTCGCGGTCGGCCGTGCCCGCGCGACGGGTGCCCCCGCGGTGTTCTGGCTCGACGCGAACCGCTCGCACGATGCGCAGATCATCGCGAAGGTGCACCAGGGCCTCGCCACGCTCGACACCAAGGGCCTGACGATCACGATCCTCGCGCCGGAGGAGGCGACGCGGTACACGCTCGCCCGCATGCGTCACGGCCTGGACACCATCTCGGTGACCGGCAACGTGCTGCGCGACTACCTCACCGACCTGTTCCCGATCCTCGAGGTCGGCACGAGCGCCAAGATGCTCTCCATCGTGCCGCTGCTCGCCGGCGGTGGACTGTTCGAGACGGGTGCCGGCGGCTCCGCGCCGAAGCACGTGCAGCAGCTGGTCGAGGAGAACTACCTGCGCTGGGACTCGCTGGGCGAGTTCTTCGCGCTGGCCGCCTCTCTCGAGCACTTCGCCGACCGCACGGGCAACGAGAAGGCCCGCGTGCTCGCGGAGACGCTCGACGCCGCGACCGGCACGTTCCTCGAGGAGGACCGCTCGCCCGGCCGTGCACTCGGCACGATCGACAACCGCGGCAGCCACTTCTACCTCGGCCTGTACTGGGCGCAGGAGCTGGCGAAGCAGACGAAGGACCCGGAGCTCGCCGCCGCCTTCGCGCCCGTCGCCGAGAAGCTCGCCGCCAACGAGGAGACGATCGTCTCCGAGCTGAACGCGGTGCAGGGCTCCCCGGTGGAGATCGGCGGCTACTACCGTCCGGACGAGAAGCTCGTGGCCGCGGTCATGCGCCCGTCCGCGACGCTGAACGAGATCGTCGACGCCCTGCGCTGAGACGACGGAAGGGGGCGGATGCTGCGGCATCCGCCCCCTTCTGCTGTCTGCCCTCCGCCGCGTTCGCCCGGCGGCCTGGGACTCGCGATCAGTTGTAGACGGAGACCTCGAGGCCCACGGGGGACCAGTCGTAGACGTACTTGGCGAGGTCGATCGGCAGGTTCACACAGCCGTGGCTCATCCGGTTGCCGAAGTTGTTGTGCCAGTAGGTGCCGTGGAAGCCGATGTTCGGGGCGAACCACGTGATCCAGGGCACGTCCTCGGTGCAGTACGGCGCCCCCTCGTAGCAGCCCATGTCCTGCATCGCCGTGTGCGCGAACACCTTGAAGTTGCCGGTCGGCGTGGGCGTTCCGGGAAGGCCGGTCGACACGGCCCAGGACTGCACCACCTTGTCGTTCTCGAACAGGTAGGCGCGCTGTGTGCTGAGGTTGATCTCGGCGCGGCGGAACAGGTTCGTGGTCTCGAAGGGGGTTTCCGTCACGGAGAGGGCGAAGACGCCGTCTCCCGCGGCGAGCTGCGTCGCGAAGTCGTCGGCGATGCCGGCGGTGTCGCCGAGGGCGCGTCCGGTGGCGCCCTCCTTCTCGGCGCGCAGCACGTTCCCCGCGGAGTCGACGATGTTGGTCGCGTTGACAGGGGCGCGGTCCACGGCGGCGGCGAGCGTGTCGACGGTGGTCTGGATCGCCGCCGGGTCCGCCTCGATCCGCAGCTGACCCGCGTCGTCGACCACCGTCAGCCAGGACGCGGCGACCGCGGGGGAGACCGGGACGGTCCGTTCCTTCCCGACGTAGAAGCCGATGGAGGAGAGCATGGTGTTGAGCGTGGTGGCGGTCGCCGTCGCGTCCTCGTCGGACACCGCGGGCAGGGCCTCGGCCGGGCCACCGGGGTACTCGAACGTCGTGCGGCCGTCGCCGACGGCCTCGACGAACGCGGCGTTGAGATCGGCCACGTCGATACCGGTGCCGGGAACGGAAGGTGTAACGGTGTACGTGCCCTTCGCGGCGTCGAAGACGACTCCGGCGTCGACCGGGTCGACGAAGCTGTCGGGGATCGCGCCGCGGAGAGCTGCGGTGGCGGTCTCCTGGTCGAGCACGATGTCGGCCGACACGGGGTCACCCATCCACGACCCGAGGTTCCACATCGGGTGGGCGGCGAACGCGGCGTCGGCGAGGGCCGTGGCGTCGGCGGTCGCGCCCAGGTCGGCGCCCGTGAGTACAGCGTCGTCACCCTCGCCCGTGAGGGTGACCTCGGTCTGGGCGAGGTGAGAGCTGATCGCCTCGGCTGCCGCGCCCGGAGTCATCCAGCCCACGGGGATGCCCGCGACGGTGGTGCCGGGGGCGATGAGGATCATCGAGGCGGCGCCGGCGCCGAGCGCGACCACGCCGAGGCCGAGACCGATCCACAGGCCGAGGTGGCGCTTCTTCGGGGCGGGCTCGACGGGAGCCCAGGCCAGGGACTGCTCGCCGGACTGCGGCGGGGCCGTATCGGTCGCCGCCTCCGGCGTCAGGACGCTCGTCGGGGTCGCATCGTCGGGCTGTGCCCCCGTTGCAGCGCCCGGCGTGGAAATCAGATCGGTCACGAACTACACCCCCCGCAGTCTCGACGTGTCCTGTCGTCCATGGTACGGGATGGCTGGTAACGGGGAGGCAACGGTCCTGATAAGGTGTCTCCCCGTTCGCCGGGGCAGGCGGGATCAGTCGACGACGGCGAGCCCGTCGATCTCGACGAGCATCTCCTCGCGGGGAAGGCCGGTGAACACCGTCGTGCGCGAGGGCAGGACGCCACTGGTCGTGTGGGCCTCGACGAAGGCGCCGTAGGCCTCGTTCATGATCGGGAAGTCCTCGCGCTTGGTGAGGTAGACGCGCAGCATCACGACATCGTCGAACGTGGCGCCGGAGGCCTCAACGATGGCCTTGACGTTCTCGAGCGTGCGGGTGGTCTGTGCCGCGACGTCGCCCGGGTACAGATACTCGTTCGTCTGCGGGTCGACGGGGCCCTGGCCGGAGACCTGGACGATCGGGCCCTTGCGGACGCCCTGCGAGAAGGTGTGCGCGGGAGCGGGGGCGGCGTCGGTGGAAACTCGTGTCTTCGCGGTCATGCCGCCAGCCTAGTAGCCTTGTTAGATGCCTCTACAAATTCCGGATCCCGTCCTCGGCGCCTGGGCGAAGGGGTTCCCGGCGCACGCCGCGGGGCTGCGTCTGTCGGAGGTCGGCGCGGCCGGTCTGCACCTGTCGGACCTCGGCACGCCCGTGCTCACAGTGCATGCCGACGCGATCGCGCACAACGAGGACACGGTGTTCGGCTGGGCCGCGCGCGAGGGCGTCCGTCTCGCCCCGCACGGCAAGACCACCATGGCGCCGGCGCTCTGGCAGCGGCTGCTCGATGCCGGAGCCTGGGGGATCTCGGTCGCCACGCCGTGGCAGGCCCGCGTCGCCGTCGACGCCGGCGTGCCGACGGTGCTCATCGCCAATGGGGTGACGGACGGCGCCGCGGCCCGCGAGCTCGGGGCGATGCTCGCTGCCGACGAGGGCCTGCGGATCCTCTGCGGCGCGGACTCCCTCGCCGGTGTCGCGATCCTCGCCGATGCGCTCGCCGACGCCGCGCGGCCGCTGGACGTGCTCGTGGAGCTCGGCGGCGCGCAGGGACGGACGGGGGCGCGGACCGTGGCCGAGGGCGAGCGGATCGCCGCGGCGATCGCGGCCGCTCCTGGACTCCGCCTGGCCGGTGTGACGGGCTACGAGGGGCCCTTCGGTCCCGATCGCTCCGCGGCCTCCGTCGCCGCGGTGGACGGCTTCCTGGCCACTCTCGTCGAGCTGCACCGCCGTCTCGACTACCCCGACGGTCCCCGCCCCGTGCTCAGCGCGGGGGGCAGCTCCTTCCCCGATCGCGCCGCCGCGGTCCTCGGCGCCGCGGGAGGGGACGCCGAGGTCGTGCTGCGCTCCGGTGCGTTCCAGATCCACGACGACGGCTTCTACTCCCGCATGTCGCCGTTCGGTCCGCTGACGGACACCGCCCCGCTGCGCTCGGCGATGCACGCATGGTCACGGGTGGTCTCGCAGCCCGAGCCCGGCCTCGCCCTGCTCGACGCCGGGCGACGCGACGTGCCGTTCGACATCGACCTCCCGGTGCCGCAGTCGGTCGCCGGTGCCGTAACGGCCCTGAACGACCAGCACGCCTTCCTCCGACCCGCCGAAGGGGCGACCGTCGCGGTCGGCGAGGTCGTGCGGCTGGGTCTCTCGCATCCGTGCACCGCGTTCGACAAGTGGCGCGTCGTCGCCGTGATCGACGACCCTGACGCCGGGGACCCCCGGGTGATCGACGCGGTGGCGACATGCTTCTGAGCGCCGAGAAGGCCGCCGCCGGCTTGGTCCGCATCTATCGTCGGGCGACCGTCGTCGACGGCACCGGCGCGCCGCGCTTCGTCGCGGACGTCGCGGTGGAGGGGGCCAGGGTCGTCGCCGTCGTCCGCGACGGCGACGGGACGACGCTCGAGCTGCCGGACGGCGCGGTCGAGGTCGACGCGTCCGGCCTCGTCCTGGCACCCGGCTTCATCGACATGCATGCGCACAGCGACCTCGCGGTGCTGCAGGGCGCCGCGCACGACGCCAAGATCCGGCAGGGGGTCACGACCGAGGTGCTCGGGCAGGACGGCCTGGGCTACGCGCCGCTGGACGAGGCGACCGCCGCCGTCATCCCCGCCCAGATCGCGGGCTGGAACGGCCGGCCGGCCGTGGTCCCGTGGCGGGCGATGGACGACTTCCTGCGGGCGATCGACGCTGCCGCGGTGGCCAACGCCGCGGTGCTCGTGCCGCAGGGCAACCTCCGGATGATGGTGGTCGGGCACGACGACCGCCGGGCGACCCCCGCCGAGATCGCGGCCATGGCCGACATCCTCGGGCAGGCCCTGGATGCCGGGGCCTTCGGCATGTCGAGCGGTCTGACCTACACCCCGGGGATGTACGCCGACACCGCGGAGCTCGAAGCCCTCTGCCGGGTGGTGGCGGAACGCGGCGGCTACTGGGCGCCGCACACCCGCAGCTACGGCCGGGCGGCGCTGGACGCCTATCGCGAGGCCATCGAGATCGGCCGCCGCACCGGGTGCCCCGTCCATCTCACGCACGCGACCATGAACTTCGCCCCGAACCGCGGGCGCGCTGCCGAGCTGCTGGCCCTCGTCGACGCGGCGACGGCCGACGGCATCGACGTGACGCTGGACACCTACCCCTACCTTCCGGGGGCGACGACCCTCGCCGCCCTCCTGCCGAGCCGGCTGGCGGCGACCGGCGACCTGCTCGGCGTCCTGGCAGCCCTCGACGCCGAGGGGCGCGAGGCGGTCCGCGTCGAGCTGGAGGAGATCGGCTGCGACGGATTCCACGGCGAGGCGGCGGACTGGTCGGCGATCCAGATCTCCGGGACCGCCCATCCCGATCTGGCCGGGCTCGTCGGCCGGACGATCGCCGACATCGCGGCGGAGACGGGGCAGCGCGCCGTCGACGTCGTGATCGACACGATCCTCGCCGATGCCGGCGCCACGGGTGTGCTCATGCACATCGGCGACGAGGACAACGTCCGCGCCATCATGCGGCACCCCCGGCACTCCGGCGGCAGCGACGGCATCCTCATCGGCGCGCGCCCGCACCCGCGCGGCCGTGGCACGTTCCCCCGCTACCTCGGGCACTACGTCAGGGAGCTGGGGGTGCTGAGCCTCGAGGAGGCGGTCCGTCATCTCTCCGGCAACCCGGCCGCCCGCCTCGGACTCGACCGCGGCGATGCGCCACGAGGTGTGCTCCGTCAGGGCGCCACCGCCGACCTGGTGCTGTTCGACCCGGAGGCGATCGCCGCCGGAGCTACCTTCGACGACCCGCACGGTGCGCCGGAGGGCGTGCGCGAGGTACTCGTCGGCGGGGTGCCGGTCGTCATCGACGGCGACCCCACCGGTGCGGTCGCCGGTCGCGCGCTGCGGATGCCGCCACCGGCGCCGCGCGCGACGGTGCCGCACGTCGCCGCAGAGATCGACTCGCTGGCGCCGGGTTTCCGGTGGACGCCCTCGACCCCGATCCTCGGCGCACCGGAGCTGGCGGCCGCGGTCGCACGGCTCGGCGGCGGGGGAGCGGACGACACCCTGCCCGCCATCCGCCTCCTGATCGACGAGAAGCTGGGTACCGCGGCGCCCGCGGCAGGGCGCCACGGGGCCGAGGCCTTCCGGGTGTCGGTGACGGCCTCCGGGGTCGAGATCGCGGGGGCGACGCCGGAGGGGGTCTTCCGTGGCGCGACCACGCTCCGCCAGCTCCGCGACCCGGACCACGACCCCGCCGTCCCCGCGACGATTCCGGCAGGGCGCTGGGAGGGCTCTCCCGCTTACGCCTGGCGCGGTGTGATGCTCGACGTGGCGCGCCACTTCCGCCCCGTGGAGGACGTGCGTCGCCTCATCGACCTGCTCGCCGATCACCACCTCAGCATCCTGCACCTGCACCTGACGGACGATCAGGGATGGCGCTTCGAGGTGCCCGGCTACCCGCGTCTGACCGAGGTCGGCGCGCGGCGCGAGGCCACGCAACGCGGTCACGGACCGGAGGCCACGGTCGAGCCGGGCGTGCACGAGGGCTTCTACACGTCCGCCGAACTGCGCGACCTCGTGAGGTATGCGGAGGAGCGCTTCGTGACGCTCGTGCCCGAGGTCGAGCTGCCGGGACACCTCCAGGCCGCGCTCGCCGCCTACCCGGAGCTGGGCAACCTCGACGTCGGGACGCCTCCCACCGGGCCGTGGGAGCGTTTCGGCGTGAACGCCCGCACCCTCGCGCCGACCGAAGAGGCGCTGGCCTTCGGTCGTGCCGCCGTCGACGCGCTGTGCGACGTGTTCCCGTCCGCATGGATCGGGATCGGCGGTGACGAGGTACCGGTGACCGAGTGGGCGGAGAGCCCGGCTGCCGCCGCGCGCATGCGGGAGCTGGGGCTGGCCACGGCGCACGACGTGCAGCCCTGGTTCACGGCGCACTTCGTCGACCATGTCCGCCGCCGCGGGCGCACGGCGCTGGCCTGGGACGAGGTGCTGGAGGGTGACGTTCCCGAGGGCGTCCGCATCCTCGCCTGGCGCGGGCCGGTCGCGATGCGCGAGGCGCTGCGGCGCGGGATCCCGGTCGTGGGGTGTCCGGATCTCGAGGTCTACCTCGACTACCCGCAGTCCGAATCGACCGAGGAGCCCATCCGTGTCGGGCCCCCGCTGACCATCGAGCGCGCGTACACCTTCCGCGTCGTCGACGGGGCGGTCGGTGGACAGGCGAACGTCTGGACGGAGCACCTGCCGAGCAGGGACCGGGTCGACTTCGCGATGTTCCCGCGCCTCGCCGCGATCGCGGAGCGTCTCTGGGAGGGGGGAGAGCCCGCACCGTTCGCCGACTTCGCACGGC
Organism: Microbacterium sp. UBA7513; assembly: GCF_002478345.1. Lineage (NCBI taxonomy): Bacteria > Bacillati > Actinomycetota > Actinomycetes > Micrococcales > Microbacteriaceae > Microbacterium > Microbacterium sp. UBA7513. The sequence continues at coordinate 79,576 of NZ_DLNJ01000007.1, read as the reverse complement.
GGCTGCCCACGCATCTGCGGCGCCTCGCCGCCGCGGGGGTGCGGTATCGTCCGCTGGACGGTCCGTCGCCCGAGCAGCGGCGACCGGGGGTTCCCGGCAAGCCGATGACGGTGGAGACCAGGGAGGGGATCGTCGCCGGCCTCGTCGAGCGCCTGCTCCGCCGGGCCGCAGACGAGGATCCGCGGTCGGCATGATGTCACGTTTCGGTAACCCTGCCCGCGGAATCGCGCGGGACAGTTGCACAATTCCTGTTCGTAAGGTCTACTAACAAACATGTCCGTTTCGGATGATCAGCGCCCCGCGGCGACGACAGACTTCGTCGCCGCGAACGCGCACGCCTTCGGCCCTGCGCGGCATCTCCGTTCGCGCACCAAGGTGCTCCCCGAGCACGCCCGCGGCCACAACCGCGCACTCGTGCTGCAGACGCTCTACCACTCGGGGGCGATGAGCCGCGCTGACCTCTCCCGCGAGACGGGCCTCACGCGGGTCACGATCTCCGACCTCGTCGCGGAGTTCATCGCCGACGGCATCGTCGTCGAGATCGGCGTCCGCGAGGCGGTCGGCCCCGGAAAGCCGCCGATCCTCATCGACATCGACCGGGTGGGGCATCAGATCATCGGGCTCGACCTGTCCGGACCGACCGCGTTCGAGGGGGCCGTGCTCAGTCTCGACGGCGACGTCCTGGAGCGGCGGCAGGTGCCGCGTCCGGAGACGCCGGACGGCGACGCGGCGTACGATGCCCTCCGCGGCCTCGCGCAGACCCTCGTCGAGATCGCCACGCAGCCGGTGCTCGGCGTCGGCATCGGCACCCCGGGTGTCGTGCGTCCGGACGGCCTCGTCCTCAGCTCGCCCAACCTCGGCTGGACCGACTTCCCGCTGGAGGCGAAGCTCAGCGCCGACCTCGACCTGCCCGTGCTGGCGCGGAACGACGCGAATGCCGCGGTCCTCGCCGAGTACACGTTCGGCGAGGCGGAAGCCGACTTCATGCTGATCAAGATCGGCCGCGGCGTGGGGGCCGGGCTGATCACCGGCAGCCAGCCGCTCCTCGGCAGCCGTTTCGCCGCGGGGGAGATCGGTCACGTCGTCGTCGGCACGGACGGCGGCCCGCGCTGCGCGTGCGGCAAGATCGGCTGCCTGGAGGCCTGGCTGAGCGTGAGTCGCATGCAGGAGGCGCTCGACGCCGACCCGGCCGCGCGCGAGGAGATCCTCCGCGACTCCGGGACCCGCATGGCGATCGCGATCGCCCCGATCGTCGCCGCCCTCGACCTGTCCGAGGTCGTGCTCTCCGGGCCCGCCGAACTGCTGGACGGCACGCTCATCGACGCGGCCGTCGAGACGCTCCACGCGCGGACGCTCGAGGGTGTGTTCGAGGACGTCATGGTGCGGCTCACCCGTCAGGACGACATCGTGCTCCGGGGCGCCGCAGTGATGGTGCTCTCCGGGCAGCTGGGGGTGTCGTGACCTCCGCGACCATGACCGGGAACGGCATCCGATGATCGTCCCCGCCTCGGCCGACCGCGCCGGTCGGCCCCTTCGCGTGGGCCTGGACGTCGGCGGCACCAAGATCGACGCCGTCGCCGTGGACCCGGCCGGAACGATCCTCGCCCGCCTGCGTCGCCCGACCGGGTGGGGGGAGGACGCCGTCGTCGACAGCATCGTCTCGACCGTCGCCGCCCTCGCTGAGGAGAGCGGGCTGCCGCTGTCCGCCGTCGGATCCGCCGGCATCGGCATCCCCGGCCTCGTGGACGCGGAGAGCGGACGTGTGCTGCACGCCGTGAACCTCGGCGTGGAGTCGCTCGACCTCGCGGCGCGCGCCGAGCAGGCGCTGGGCGTCCCCTTCCGGGTGGAGAACGACGTGAAGGCGGCCGCGCTCGGCGCCGCCGTCCTGAGCGACGTCGCCGGCTCGATGGCCTACCTGAACCTCGGCACCGGCGTCGCGGCCGGCATCGTCGTCGACGGCCGCATCTGGCGTGGGGCGCGGGGGACCGCGGGCGAGGTCGGGCACCTCTCCGTCGACCCCCGCGGGAGATTGTGCGGCTGCGGACAGCGCGGCTGCGTGGAGACGTTCTGCGGCGGCGGGGCGCTGGCCAAGGCCTGGGGGCGCCCTGGCGCGCTGCCGGTCAAGGACATCGTGGAGGCGGCCGACGCCGGCGATCCGCACGCCCTCGCCCTGCAGGCGGACCTCTTCTTCGGGGCTGCGGCGGCCGTGCGCGTGCTCGTGCTGTCGGCCGACGTCGAGACCGTGGTCATCGGCGGCGGTCTCACCGCGCTCGGCGGTCGACTCGCGGACGGCATCCGTGCCGCCCTGCACGCGGGCGCCCAGGCGTCACCGTTCCTGAAGTCCCTGCGGCTGGATGAGAGAATCGAACTGCTCCCCGCGGGTTCCCCCGCCGCCGCCTTCGGCGCCGCTCTGGTGGGCGCATCCATTTCTGAGAAGGAGATCGTTCCGCATGGCTGAGGTCGTCATCGTCGAGAATGCCGAGGCCGCCGGTGCCCTGGTCGCCACCGAGATCGTCGAGCTCATCGACCGTCGTCAGGACGCCGTCCTGGGGCTCGCGACCGGATCGACGCCGTTGCCCGTCTACCAGGCACTCCGCAGCCGCCTGGCGGGGCGCGACGTCTCGCAGGTGCGGGGCTTCGCGCTCGACGAGTACGTCGGGATCGACCCCTCCCACCCGGAGAGCTACCGCTCGGTGATCACGCGCGAGGTGGTCGAGCCGCTCGGCCTCGACCCGAAGCGCATCCACGTGCCGAACGGCGCGGAGGCCACCATCCAGCACGCCGGTGAGGACTACGACGCGGCCATCGCCGCGGCCGGCGGGGTCGACCTGCAGATCCTCGGCATCGGCACCGACGGGCACATCGGGTTCAACGAGCCCGGATCCTCCTTCGCCTCCCGCACGCGGGTGAAGACGCTGACGGAGCAGACCCGCGAGGACAACGCCCGCTTCTTCGACTCGATCGACGATGTGCCGATGCACTGCATCACGCAGGGCCTGGGGACCATCCTGGAGGCGCGCCACCTCGTGCTGCTGGCGTTCGGCGAAGGCAAGGCCGAGGCCGTGGCCGGTGCGGTCGAGGGGCCGCTCACCGCGCTGCTGCCCGGGTCGGCCATCCAGCTGCACCCGCACGCGACCGTCGTCGTCGATGAGGCCGCCGCCTCGAAGCTGCAGCTTGCCGACTACTATCGCTACACGTTCGCGAACAAGCCGTCCTGGCAGGGCATCTGATCCGAGGCGCTAGCGCGCTCCGGTCGGCCACGCGAGCGGCAGCAGGTGCTCGACGCTGAGCGGGGCCAGCGGGAGCGCCGCGGCGTCCTCCGGGGTGATCCAGCGCAGTTCGGCGAGCTCGGCCTGCACGCGGACCCCGTCGGGATCGATCGAGGCCGAGAACGCGTCGGCCACGACGCGGTGACCCGGTTCATTGGCGGCTGCCGACTCGAAGCGACCCAGAGGGCGCAGGTCGGACTCCGTGAGTTCGAGGCCGAGCTCCTCCTGCAGCTCGCGGATGAGGGTCTCGACGGGGGACTCGCCGGGCTCCGGCTTGCCTCCGGGCTGCATGAAGCGGGTCGTGCCGTGCTTGCGGACGACGAGGACCCGCCCTTCCGCATCGACGATCACGGCCGCGCTCACGTGGATGTCAGGCATCGGGAGAGAAGACCTTTCCGGGGTTGAGGATGCCGAGCGGGTCGAAGACCGCGGCGATGTCGCGCTGGAGGCGCCACTGATCGTCACCGAGCTCGTCGGCCAGCCAGCGCCGTTTGAGGACGCCGATGCCGTGCTCGCCGGTGAGGGTGCCGCCCAGCCGGATCGCGGCGCGGAAGAGCTCGTCGGCCGCCGCCCACACCAGCGGCGGGGTCTCCGGCCCCTCGAAGATGAAGTTCGGATGCAGGTTGCCGTCGCCGGCATGGGCCACGGTCGGGATGACCATGTCGTACTCGCGCTCGATCCGGGCGATCTCGTCGAACATGGCCGGCATCGCGCTCCGCGGTACCGAGACGTCCTCGATGAGCGTGGTCCCGAGTGACGCCATCGCTGCGTGCATGGAACGGCGGATCGCGAGCAGACGATCGCCCTCGACGGGGTCGTGCGAGACCACGGGAACGCCCTCGTGGTCGCTGAGGATGCCGGCGATGGCCTCCGCCTCCGCACGCGCGGCGGGACCGTCGGTCTGGATCGTGAGCTGGGCGGCGCCCGGCGTCGGCGCAGGGAGGGCGAGCAGGGCGTGGACGGCGGCGAGGCTCGCGGCATCCATGAGCTCCATGATCGCGGGCTGGATCCCCGCGGCGGTCACCGCCGCGGATCCTGCGGCCGCCGCGCGCACGCCCGGGAAGGTCGCCGTAACCGTGCAGGTCTCGCCCGGCACCAGGCGGCGCAGCTTGAGCGTGGCCCCGACGACGACGCCGAGCGTTCCCTCCGACCCCACGACGAGGGCGGTGAGGTCGAGCCCGGTGACGCCCTTCACGCTGCGGTGCCCGAGGTGGAGCAGGCGGCCGTCGGCCAGCACGAGATCGACACCGAGCACCGCATCGCGGACGACGCCGTACTTCGCGCAGAGCAGTCCGCCGGCTCCGGTCGCGATGTTGCCGCCGACGGTGGAGATGTCGCGACTGGCGGGATCGGGCGGCCACCAGAGTCCCTGGGTCGCCAGATGCGCGTTGAGGTCGGCGTTGAGGATGCCCGGTTCGACCACGGCGAGGAGATCGTCCTGTCGGACCTCGAGGATGGCGTCCATGCGGCGGAGGGAGAGGACGATCTCCCCGTCTCCGGCATTGGCGGCTCCGGCGAGTCCGGTTCCGGCACCGCGCACGACGACGGGCGTGCGCGTCGCGGTCGCGATCCGCATGGTCTGCTGCACGTCGTCCACGCTCTCCGCGTGGACGACGGCCAGGGGAAGGCCCACCGCGGCGTGACCGGAGCGGTCGGCTCTGGTCACGCGCCGCATCTGCTCGCTGACGTCCACGCGCGCCCCGAGGGCGTCGCGGAGCAGCGAGACGACGCTCACGACCGTGCGCTCATGCCAGGGCGCGGCGCCCGCTGAGGACCCCGGCGACGACGGCCACCAGCGCGAAGGCCGTGCCGATGAGGGCCTGGCCCATGGACCACCACGCGATGGTCACGCCGACGTAGATGAAGAGCTCGACGACCGCGCGGAGGAAAGGGTGCACGCGGAGCACGGGGCGCGGAGAGAGGAACAGCGCCCACAGCAGCAGGGCGACAACGGGGGCGCCGACGCCGATCACGATGTTCCACGGCAGATCCCAGCTCGCGAACCCCCACAGGGCGAGCGAGGCGATCGCCGCGATGAGGACGATCACGCGCACGATGTCGAGGGCCGTGAGGGCCGGACGGTCGACGCCGGCGACAGGGGAGGAATCCGGGGTCATACGTCCAGTCTATTCCGCGACCGGAGCGTCCTCCGCCGGAGCTTCTGTCGCGGCAGGGTTCGCGGCCGGTGCGGGCGCGACCGGTGCAGCTTCGGGGGCCGGTGCGGGCTCCGTCGGCGTGGCCTCTGCGGGTACTGGAGCGGCCTCGACGGGTGCCGCGACCTCATCGACCGGTGTCTCGGCAGCGGCGACAGGCGCTTCGGGTGCCGGGTCGGCATCCTCGACGACGACCGCCGGCTGCTCCACGGGATCGATGGCCGCGGTACGCTCGTCCGCGCCTGCTCCCTGGGGTTCGAGCGAGTAGAGCGAGGTGGTTGCCGATGGGCCGGCCTCGCCGGAGGGCAGCACGTAGCGGAAGGTCACCGGCACGAGGCTGGCCAACAGGAACTGGTCGAGGGATGCGCGCAGCTGAACGAAGCCGGTGCCATCCTCGCCGAGGACAGTGCTGTCGCTCTCCTGACCGTCGAGCAGTGCCTGAACGACGGTGCCCGGTGCTCCGACGACCGGCACGAAGTAGTACCAGTGCAGATCGTCGCCGAACCAGACGTCGGCGGTGCTCCAGGTGGGCGGGTCCGTGGGGATCGCGGGGTCCACCGGGTCGACGGGGTCCACCGGATCGATCGGGTCCACGGGAGCGACGGGCGGCAGCGTGGCCTCGGGAAGCACAGGAGTCGTCACCGGGGCAGCGGGAGCCGCGTCGGGTCCGGTCTCCGAAGAGACCGGCGGAGCCGCCTCCTCCTCGGCGGGCGGAGCCGGCGGCTGCTCGACGTCCGGCGTCTCGATCACCACGGGCTCGTCGAGGTCGAGCGACGAGTCCGGCGCGATGTCGGTCGTGATCGACGACGGATCGGTGTCGGAGGCGCTGGGCAGCGATGTCGCCGGGTTCGCACCCGTGAGTCCGGGGACGATCGCCGCAGCGGCCACCACTCCGGCGACCACGAGGGCGGCGGACCCGGCACCGACGACGGCGCCCATGCCGGTGAAGACGCCACCCGTGCTTGCGCCCGTGCCCGCGCCGCCGGCGGACCCGGCTCCGGATCCGGCTGCGCCGGAGCCGGAGGTGGCTGCCGCGGCCTGGCCGATGCCGCCGTCTCCGACGAAGACCGCACCCGGAATGGTGGACGACATCCCCGCCACTGCCAGGACCGGCGCACCGCCCTGGAGAGCCGCGAGGTACCCCGAGGCGCCGGTGGCGCCGAGGACGAGCGGGAGCAGGACGAGGGCGAGGCGCGTGGAGACGTCCTTGGCCTCGGCCGCGACGATCATGCAGCGGGCGCACTCGTCGAGGTGCAACTCGAGGCGACGGTGGTCGCGGGTGGCGAGGTTGCCGCGCGAGTAGGCACCGAGATGCTCGATCGTCCACTGGCACTCCGAGCCGGGGCTCGCGCTGCGCAGGTGCGCCTGGATCCACGCCTCTCGGAGCCCTTCGCGGGCGCGGAAGGCGAGCTGCGACACCGCGCCGGCCTTCATGCCGAGGAGCGGAGCCACCTCCTGGGGCTTCATCTGCTCGATCTCGGTGTACCAGAGCACCTCCTGCCAACGCGACGGGAGGCTGCGGAAGGCCTGCGCGGTGAGGCTGCGGTCGAGGGCCTCGTTCGTGGCGTGCTCGGTGCTGTCCGGGTCGGCGACCGTGTCGAGCTCGTCGATGGCGGTCTCGCGGCGTGCGCGTCCCCACGCGGCGGCGGTGTTGCGGATGCTGGTGAAGAGGTAGGCGCGGAACGAGCCGTTGGGGCCGCCGCCCTTGAGGATCGCCTGGTAGATGCGGGTATAGGACTCCTGCACCAGGTCGTCCGGATCGATCGAGGATGTCACCGATCGCGCGACGGTCATGCCGGAGGGGTAGTGCCGCCTCCAGAGTTCCCCGAACGCCCCCTTGTCGCCGGAGCGGACGCGGAGGATCAGATCGGCATCGCCGATGGTCTCGTCTGGTGTGGTGTTCTCTCGGTGCACGGTCATCCATCTGGTCCCGGGGCACACAGCCGTCCCCAGGAAGAGAGACGCGAGAAGGCGTCTTTCATTACGCGGTCTCTCCATTGTCTCGCGAAATCGGCATGGTGGCCAGCCCCGGCACGGACTCGGAGGAGATGCTCGGGAGGGCTCCGCGGCGCCCGGCGCGGACCGCCCGAAAAGTTTTCTGAACTTTTTTCCGAGAACCGCGTAATGAACCGGGCGCCCCTTCGTCTCATCCCGTAGAGACAGCCGAAATGGACTCCACCGGGGGGCGGAGTTCCGGCACTGGTGCGGGGGGTACTGCACCAGTGGGCGGGTCGGGATCCTCGGGGGAGGAGCTCCCGGCCCCGCCCGCTCGAGCGGGAGGGAATGGGCCGCCGATCTGGGGAGAACGGCGGCCCACCACTCCCACACCTGCGAGACGCACGTCACCGATCTGGGGAGTCCGGTGACGCCGTCTCGTCCGATCGACCGGAGACCGCAGCGCTGCGCGTCGCGCGGAGCGCTGTCGTCCTAGGCGGGCAGCGCCGGTCCTGTCCAGACCCGCGCGACGCGCAGCTCCGCGTCCAGGAGCACGGCATCGCCGAGCAGGCCGGACCGCAGCGCGCCGAGGTGCGCCTCGCGTCCGATCGCGCGGGCCGGGGTCTCCGTGAGCGCCCGCACGGCCTCCGCAAGGGGGACGCCCGCCGCCACCGCTCGCTGCAGCGCGACGTCCTGGGTCAGGGTGGAACCGGCGATCGAGCCGGTGTCGTCCGCGCGGGCCACGCCGTTCTCGACGGTGACCTTCACCGCACCGAGGTCGTACGTGCCGTCGGCGCTCCCGGCCGCGGCCATGGCGTCGGTGATGAGCGCCACGCGGTGCGGCGCCGCGTCGAACACGAGCTTGACGACGTGCGGGTCGAGGTGCACGTCGTCGGCGATGGCCTCCAGGATCACCCGATGGTCGGCGGCTGCAGCCAGCACCGGTCCGGGTGCGCGGTGGTGGATCCCCGGCATCGCGTTGAACGCGTGGGTCAGCAGCGAGGCGCCGGCCTCGAAGGCGGCGACGGCCATGGCGGCGTCGGCGTCGGTGTGCCCCACCGCTGCCGCAGCGCCCGACGCGACGATCTGACGGACAGCGTCGATCCCGCCCGGGAGTTCCGGGGCGATGGTGACCTGACGGACGGTGCCTTCTCCGGCCTCCAGGAGACGGGCGACATCGGCCGGGAGGGGGTGCCGCAGCAGCGAGGGCTCATGCGCGCCGTGGTGCCCCGGGTCGAGGAACGGCCCCTCCAGGTGCGAGCCGAGCACGTCCGCATCGGTTCTGGTCAGGGCGGCGATCAGGGCGACGCTGCGGGTGAGGTCGTCCATCGTGCCGGTGACGAGCGAGATCACGGCCCTGGTGGTGCCGTGCTCGCGGTGCAGATCCCGTCCGGTACGAATGGCGTCCACGCCGTCGTCGTACGCCGCGCCCGCTCCGCCGTGACCGTGGATGTCGACGAAGCCCGGCGTGAGCAGCGCGCCCGGGCCCGCCACGGCCGCGCCGTCCACGACCTCCGTCGCCGGCTCCCAATCCGTCCCCGTGCCGCGCGCGACGACGACACCGTCCTCGATGCGCACCCAGCCGTCCTCGACGATCTCCCCGCGGTCGACGAGGCGGACGGAGTGGATGACCAGGGAACCGGTCGCGGAGGAGAGGGTCTTCAACGGGCGCTCCAGGGGATCTCGGGGACGGGGTGGAAATCGACCCCCTCAGCCTTCCACAGCGGCGCGAGGGTGCCGACCCGGGCGCGGAAGGACTCCCACGTGCGGCCCACGCCTTCGCGCGGCGACCACGCGATCTCGGCCTGCGCGGCGGCTCGGGGGAACACGAGCTGCTCCACCTCGTCGAGCGTGCGGGTGGTCTCGGACCACAAGGGCGCCTCGATGCCGAGGATCGCCTCGTCCGGCACGGCGAGCACGGCGGTCGGCTCCCACTCGTACGCGCGACGGACGTCGATGATCGCGGCCCAGGTGAGGCCGAGCGGGAACTCGGCGGTGTACTTCATGTCGAGATAGGTCGCGTCCGCCGCCGACATGATCAGGGCTCCGCCGCGCTCGACGAAGTGCACGGCCTCCTCGGCGTGCGTGCCCGTCGGCGTCGTCATGCCCCAGTACTGGCCGATCGTGCCGCGGGCGATGCCGGCCGCCGACCCCATCTCGTGCCACGCGACCGGGGTCTTGCCCTCCTCGACGACGATCGCCGTCGCGCGCTCCGCGAAGAGGTCGAAGTCGGCCTGCGGTGTGCCGAGGGACTCGTCGCCGCCGATGTGGATGTAGGGCCCCGGGGTCATCTCGGCGAGCTCGCGGACCACGTCGCGGACGAACCGATACGTCTCCTCCTCGTGGATGCGCACACTGGAGTGCCCGACGCCCCAGCCCAGGTAGGGCTCACCGGCCACGGGGAGCGGCTGGCCGAGCTGCTCGGACTGGGCGATCAGCGCGTCGTTCAGGACCGGGGCCTCGACCAGCTCCGGGTAGGCCACGCCGATCGCGTGGGTGTGGCCGGGAAGGTCGATCTCGGGGATCACGATCATGTGGCGCGCGGCCGCGTACGCCACGATCTCGCGATAGTCGTCCTTGGTGTAGAAGCCGCCGGGGGCGCCGTCGGCCGCGGTGGCGGCGGCCCGCTCGGTGAGCAGCGGCCAGGAGTCGATGTGCACGCGCCAGCCCTGGTCGTCGGTGAGGTGCAGGTGCAGGTGGTTGAACTTCAGTGCGCTGGTGCTGTCGATGAACCGCTTCACGTCGTCGACGCCGAAGAAGTGCCGCGCCACGTCGAGCATCACGCCCCGGCGGGCGAAGCGCGGGGCGTCCGCGATGTCGGCGCGGAGCAGCGCCCAGCCGGCGTCGTCCTCCCGGAGCAGCTGCAGCAGCGTCTGGACCCCGTAGAAGAGCCCCGCCTCGTCGGCGCCGATGAGGATGGCGCGGTCGCCGACCTCGAGCGTGTAGCCCTCCGGCGCGGACGAGGCCGCGTCGACGAACAGCTCGATCTCGGCGGGGCCGGAGTCCACCGCGGTGAGGCGGAGACCGGTGCGGCGTTCGACGGCGTCGATCAGCTGTCCGGCGGCGGGGGAGGAGCCGAGCACGCGCGTCGTCGCGGCGAGCGGCAGACGTCCCTCCCTGGCCTTCGCGGACACCGGAGCGGGGACGAGGGGCAGATCAAGAGGTAGGACCATGAACAAAACCTAGCCGTCGAAACGCCGCAAGGGAACAGGGGGATCGAAACGATTCTGCAGACGGCGGGTATGACGCTCGAAACGACCGCGTGCGCGGCGTCGCGCATCGGCTATGCTCGTAGACGTCGCGACTGGCGTCTGGGTGGACAACCACCGGGGAGCGACTGACCACGGAATTCGACCGCGCGCCTGGGCCGATAGGAACACCCTTTTCGAATCCGTCGTCAAAAGGAGCACGTCATGACCGACCGTTACTTCAACGCCCCGCTGTCCGAGGTCGACCCGGAGATCGCCGAGGTCCTCGATCGCGAGCTGAAGCGTCAGCAGACCTTCCTCGAGATGATCGCCTCGGAGAACTTCGTCCCCGTCTCGGTCCTGCAGTCGCAGGGCTCGGTGCTCACCAACAAGTACGCCGAGGGCTACCCCGGCCGCCGCTACTACGGCGGCTGCGAGGAGGTCGACGTCGCGGAGGAGCTCGCCATCTCCCGCGCCAAGAGCCTGTTCGGTGCCGAGTTCGCGAACGTCCAGCCGCACTCCGGTGCGTCCGCGAACGCCGCGGTCCTGCACGCGATCGCCCGCCCCGGCGACACCCTGCTCGGCCTCTCGCTCGACCAGGGCGGCCACCTCACGCACGGCATGAAGATCAACTTCTCCGGCCGCCTGTACGACATCGTGGCCTACGGGGTCGACGCCGAGACCTCGACGATCGACATGGACGAGGTCCGCCGCCTCGCCATCGAGCACAAGCCCATCGTCATCATCGCCGGGTGGTCCGCCTACCCCCGGACGATGGACTTCGCCGCGTTCCGTGCCATCGCCGACGAGGTGGGCGCGATCCTCTGGGTCGACATGGCGCACTTCGCCGGCCTCGTCGCCGCCGGCCTGCACCCCAACCCGGTGCCGCACGCGCACGTCGTGTCCTCGACCGTGCACAAGACCATCGGCGGCCCGCGCTCGGGCTTCATCCTCACCAACGACGCCGACCTCGCCAAGAAGATCAACACCGCGGTCTTCCCCGGTCAGCAGGGCGGTCCGCTCATGCACGTGATCGCGGCGAAGGCGACCGCCTTCAAGCTCGCCGGCACGCCGGAGTTCAAGGAGCGCCAGGAGCGCGTGCTGCGCGGAGCGAAGCTCATCGCCGAGCGCCTGTCGCAGCAGGACGTGAAGGACGCGGGCATCGCCGTGCGCTCGGGCGGCACGGACGTGCACCTCGTGCTCGTCGACCTCCGCGACGCCGAGATCGACGGCAAGCAGGCGGAGGACCTCCTGCACGACATCCACATCACCGTGAACCGCAACGCCGTGCCGAACGACCCGCGTCCGCCGATGGTGACCTCGGGCCTGCGCATCGGCACGCCCGCGCTCGCGACCCGCGGCTTCGGCGACGCCGAGTTCACGGAGGTGGCCGACATCATCGCCCTCGCGCTGCTCCCCGGTGCCGACATCGAGGCGCTCCGCGCCCGCGTGGACGCGCTCGCCGCGGCCTTCCCGCTCTACCCGGACCTGCAGCAGTGACCGCGGTCGTCCTCGACGGCAAGGCGGCGGCGGCCGAGATCCGCGCCGAGCTGACGGAGCGGGTCGCTGCGCTGAAGGAGAAGGGCGTCACCCCCGGCATCGCCACGGTGCTGGTGGGAGCCGACCCCGCCTCGCAGCTCTACGTGGGCATGAAGCACCGGCAGTCCGAGGCGATCGGGATGAACTCGATCCAGCGCGAGCTGCCGGCTGACGCCACCCAGGCCGACGTCGAGGCGCTGATCGACGAGCTCAACGCCGATCCCGCCTGCCACGGGTACATCGTGCAGCTGCCGCTGCCGAAGCACCTCGACACCGACGCGATCCTGGAGCGGATCGATCCGGCGAAGGACGCGGACGGGCTGCACCCGACCAACCTCGGGCGCCTCGTCCTCAACGTCAACGCGCCGATCCACACGCCGCTGCCGTGCACCCCGCGCGGGGTCATCGAGCTGCTGCTGCGAGGCGGCTACGACCTCAAAGGCAAGCACGTCGTGGTCGTCGGTCGCGGTGTCACGATCGGGCGTTCGATCGGGCTGCTGCTGACCCGTCGCGACCTCAACGCCACGGTCACGCTGACGCACACCGGCACGGTCGACATGCCGCGTTACCTCCGCGAGGCCGACGTGATCGTGGCGGCGGCCGGCGTGAAGCACCTCATCCGCGCCGAGGACGTCAAGCCCGGAGCCGCGGTGCTGGACGTGGGGGTCACCCGCGAGACCGATCCGGAGACCGGGAAGAACCTCGTCTTCGGCGACGTCGCTCCCGAGGTCGCCGAGGTCGCCGGGTACCTGTCGCCGAATCCGGGAGGGGTGGGGCCGATGACCGTCGCCCTGCTCATGACCAACGTCGTCGAGGCGGCCGAGCGGACGGTCTGACCTCCGCGCCGCGTCGCAGATTCACACGAACGCCGCAGGGATCCTCGTGATCCCTGCGGCGTTCGTGCGATTCTGCGGACTCAGCCCTGGCCGTGCAGTGAGCTCTCTACGCCGCTGATCCGGGCCTGCTCGTCGAAGCGGATCGTCGCGGTGCCCGAGGCGTCCGTCACCGTGGCGCCGGAGAAGGACTCGTCCGTCCAGGTGAGGGTCCAGCCGGCGAGACGCGCGAGGTCCCAGACCGCCGTGCGGGCGTCGGGAAGGGGGGTCTGCGCGAGGGTGCGGGGCAGGGCCACCACCGTGTCGGCGACCGTGAGCGGGGCGAGCGGGGCGTCGAGCAGGAACACCGCGCGGGTGCCGCCGTCGACGGGAGCCGAGTAGTACGGGGAGCGTCCGGTGAGCTCCACCGCCACGCCGCCGATCGTGTGCGCCGCGCGGGCGATCCAGTCCGCGTCGCCCGCGGCATCGGCCGGGAACGGGACCTCGGGGGCGGTGAGCTCGGCGATCCCGTGCTGCTCGCCGTACGCGCGGAGCTGCGCTGCGACACCCTGGGGGTCGCCCTGGGGGTGCGCCCAGGCCCACAGCAGCGAGCGGGGGCCGGGGGCGATTGTGGCGATGAGGTGCGCGCGGGTCACGAGCTGCCGGGTCGGGTCGTCGTTCGCGGTGAAGGTCAGCGTCCCCGCCGCGAGGTCGGCGTCCCACCGGTGCTCGCCGAGTGCGTCGGCGGCCGCGGAGAGGGCGTCCTGGCGGAGCGCGGTGAAGAGGGCGGCACGGTCGGCGAGGGGCTGCAGCGGGGGGAAGGTCATGCCCACAGTCTCGCCGGGATTGCTATGAATCCGCCACTCCCGCGCGCTCCGGGACGGCCGCCGCGGGCCGCCCCATCCGCCACACCGCGGGGACGAGCAGCGTCACCAGGGCGATCGCCGCGTAGAGGACCGCGGAGGTGGTGAGCACGGTGGCCGGCTCCGCGTGCGTCACGAGCCAGCCGTACACGAGCGTGCCGATGGGCATCACGACGAAGCTGCCGAGCATGTCGTAGCTCGCGACCCGCGAGAGCTTCTCCCCGGGGATGTTCTCCATCATCGCGAGGTTCCAGCCGGTCGCGAAGACCTCGGCTCCGGCTCCGGCGATGAACGCCGCCATCGCGAGCAGGACCACGGCCGGGTGCACGCCGAGGAGGGTGAGCGGCAGCGCGAACGCCGCCATCCCGATCATCCCGTAGCGCAGGGGCCGGCGGAGCGGGAACCACATCAGCAGCAGGGTCATCACCAGGACCCCCGCGCCCTCCGCGCTCACGACCCACCCCCAGCCGGAGATGCCGAGGCGATCGTCGTTCTTCGCGATGTACGGACCGACGACGCCCCAGGCACCCACGTGGATCGCGTTCATGATCATGAAGGCCAGCACGATGGTCCACAGCCAGGAGCGGCTCCAGAACTCGTGCCACCCGACCCGGAGGTCGTGGAACATCGTGGTGCCGCCGGAGGCCGCGGGCGGCGGGAGCTTCACGAGCGCGAGGACCGGGATCGCGAGCAGCCACCCCGCCGCCTGCACGACCATGGCCCACGCGGGTCCCGCGGTGGCCACCAGGACCCCGGCGATGACCGGGCCGCCGATCGTGACGGCCGAGCGGACGAACGACAGCATCGCGTTCGCCTGCTGGAGGTGCGCGGGGGTGGTCAGCTGCGGGATGATGCCCTGCATCGCGGGGAGCACGAACGCGGACGAGGCGCCGTTGATCGCGGAGAGCACGGCGAGGAGCGGGACCGTGGCCGTGCCGGTGAACAGCAGAGCGGCCATCGCCCCGACCGACACGATGTCCACGACGTAGCAGGACTGGATGATGAGGGCGCGGGGGAGGCGGTCGGCGACGACCCCTCCGAACAGGACGAACACGATGTTGCTGATCGTGAAGGCCGCGAGCACGATCGAGAGCGACCGGGCGTCGTTGTCGATCGCGAGCACCGCGAACGCCAGGGCGATGGCCGACATCGAGCCGGTGACGAGCGTCAGGGCGCGCGCGAGGAAGAACCACCGGAAGTTGCGGTCCTGCATCGCCGCCAGTCTGTGCACCGGCTCATCCTTCCCGCCCGCTTCGAATCGCGCAAATGGCCCCATTCCGGCCGCGGATGGAGCCAGGTGCGCGACTCGAAGTCAGTAGCTGGGGCGGCCGGAGGCGTCGGAGCGGGGGAGGAAGCGGGCGGCGAGGGCCTCGGAGGCCCGGGCGAGGAGCGCGACGTCGGCGCCGACGGCCACGAAGTCCGCACCCGCCGCGAGGTACGCGTCGGCGGCGGACGGGTCGAAGGCGTTCACACCCACCGGCTTCCCGGCGGCGTGGACCGCGGCGAACACCGACTCCACGGCGGCGACGACGTCCGGATGTGTCTGCTGTCCGAGCAGGCCCATCGACGCGGACAGGTCGGAGGGGCCGACGAAGACCGCGTCCACCCCGTCGACCGCGGCGATGTCGGCGGCGGCCTCGACCCCCGCGGCCGTCTCGATCTGCACCGTCAGCGACACGTGCTGCGCGGACTCCTGCAGGTAGCGGTCGACGCGGTTCCAGCGGGCGCTGCGGGCGAGGGCGCTGCCGACCCCGCGGACGCCCTCGGGGGGATAGCGGGTCGCGGCCACGGCGGCCCTGGCCTCGTCGGCGGACGACACCATCGGCACGATGAGGTTCTGCGCACCGAGGTCGAGCACCTGCTTGATCGCGACCGCATCGTTGAAGGGCACCCGGACGAGAGGCGTGATCGGATAGGCCGCGACCGCCTGGAGCTGGGTCAGCACGGACTCGAGCGTGTTCGCCGAGTGCTCCATGTCGATGAGCAGCCAGTCCAGACCGGAACCCGCCGCGACCTCGGCCAGCAGCGGGCTGCCGGAGCACACCCACATTCCCACGAACGGGTGGTCGGAATCCGCCAACTGCGCGCGGAAGGACGGATCTAGACGAAGCGGCATGTGATGGTCCCCATCGGTCCGTAGTCGCACAGCACCTCGTCGCCGCGCGACACCCACATCGGGCGTGTGAACGATCCTGCCAGGATGATCTCGCCTGCCTCCAGACGCGCGCCGTGCTGATGGAACTTGTTCGCGAGCCACGCGACCCCGGTGGCGGGGTGGCCGAGCACCCCGGCCGCGACGCCGGTCTCCTCGATCTCCCCGTTGCGCGACAGCACGCCGGGCACCCACCGCAGGTCGATCTCGTCCGGGCGCTTGCGCACCGTCCCCAGCACCATCGCCCCGTACGCGGCGTTGTCGCTGATGGTGTCGACGATCGTGCGGCCCTCGAGCTCGATGTGCGAGTTCAGCACCTCGAGGGCCGGCACGGCGTAGTCGATCGCGGCGAGGGCATCCTCCAGCGTGCAGTCGGGGCCCTCCAGCGGCTCCTTGAGCACGAACGCGAGCTCGACCTCGATGCGGACGTTGGAGAAGTGGTCCGTGGGGATCTCCGCGCCGGATTCGTACACGGTGTCGTCGAACATGACGCCGTAGTCGGGCTCGGTGATCCCCGTCGCCTGCTGCATGGCCTTCGAGGTCAGGCCGATCTTGCGGCCGACCAGCCGACGGCCAGCCGCGACCTGCGAATCCCGCCACACGCCCTGGATGGCGTAGGAGTCCTCCACGGTCGCCTCGGGGTACCGGGCGGTGATGCGCGGGATGACCCCGTGCGTGCGGTCGGCCTCCGCGAGCTCCGCGGCGATCTGCGCGATCGTCTCCTCAGACAGCATGAGCGTCTCCTAGAGCTGGTGGCCGAGCTTGTACTCGCCCTGCTTGTACTCGGGCATCGAGGTCTCGCCCTCGTCCGCGCGGGTGTAGGAGAAGCCGTCGGCGCCGATCGTCACGGCCATCTCGCTGGAGTCCGTGCGGGCGACGACGGGCTGCGGGTTGCCGTCGAGGTCGAGCACGAGCGAGGCGTCGGTGTACCAGGAGGGCACCACCGGGGTGCCCCACCAGTCGCGGCGCTGGTTGTCGTGCACGTCCCAGGTGACGACCGGGTTGTCCGGGTCGCCGGTGTAGTAGTCCTGCGTGTAGATCTCGACGCGGTGGCCGTCGGGGTCGCGCAGGTAGAGGTAGAACGCGTTGGAGACGCCGTGCCGGCCGGGGCCGCGCTCGATGGCGTCCGAGCGGCGCAGCGCCCCGAGCTTGTCGCAGATCGCGAGGATGTTGTGCTTCTCGTGCGTCGCGAAGGCGACGTGGTGCATGCGGGGACCGTCGCCGCCCGTCGCCGCGGTGTCGTGCACGGTGGGCTTGCGGCGCATCCACGCGGCGTACACGGTGCCCTCGTCGTCCTGGATGTCCTCCGTCACGCGGAAGCCGAGGTCCTGGTAGTGGCGCACCGCACGCGGCACGTCGGGGGTGACCTGGTTGAAGTGGTCGAGGCGCACGAGCTCGCCGGGGGTGTGCAGGTCGTACCGCCAGGACAGGCGCTCCACGTGCTCGGTGGCGTAGAAGAACTCGTACGGGAAGCCGAGCGGGTCGACGACGCGCACGGAGTCGCCGATGCCCTTCACGAAGCCGTGCTCCTGACGACGGACGTCGCAGCCGAGCTCCGTGTAGAACTCCACGGCGCGGTCGAGGTCCTCCGCGGCGCGCACCCGGTACGAGAACGCGGCGACGGCGGCGATCGGCCCCTGACGCAGGACGAGGTTGTGGTGGATGAATTCCTCGGTCGAGCGCAGGTAGATCGCCTCGTCGTCCTCCTCGGTCACGTACAGGCCCAGGATGTCGACGTAGAACTGCCGCGAGGCGGCCAGGTCGGTCACGACGAGCTCCATGTACGCGCACCGCAGGATGTCCGGCGGCGTGCTCTTCGGCGTCGCGACGGGGTTGTCGCTCTGGATCGGGGCCTCCTGGCTCACGTAGTAGCCGGAGGAGGTGAGGGTCTTGGCGGTCTTGTCGGTCATGTCAGCGTCCTTGCTTGTGTCCGGGGGCGTCAGTTCTTGCCGAACGTCGGGTTGTGCGGGGTCGAGGCGAGAGTGATGTGCACGCTCTGCTGGTCGGTGTAGAAGTCGATGGAGCGGTAGCCGCCCTCGTGGCCCAGGCCCGACGCCTTCACGCCGCCGAACGGCGTGCGGAGGTCGCGGACGTTGTTGCTGTTCAGCCACACCATGCCGGCCTCGACGGACTGCGCGAACGTGTGGGCGCGCTTGAGGTCGTTCGTCCAGATGTAGGCCGCGAGGCCGTACTTCGTGTTGTTCGCGAGCGCCAGCGCCTCCTCGTCGGAGTCGAACGGGGTGATCGCGACGACCGGGCCGAAGATCTCCTCCTGGAAGATGCGGGCGTCGGGGGCGACGTCGGCGAACACCGTCGGGGCGACGAAGTTCCCCTCCTCGAAGCCCTCGGGACGACCGCCACCGGCGACCAGGCGGCCCTCGGTCTTGCCGATCTCGACGTAGGACATCACCTTGTCGTAGTGCTCGGGGTGCACGAGAGCGCCGACCTCGGTCTCGGGGTCGTGCGGGTAGCCGACCTTGACGCGCTTCGCCTGCGCGGCATAGCGCTCCACGAACTCCTCGTAGATCGAGCGCTCCACGAGGATGCGGGACCCGGCGGTGCAGCGCTCGCCGTTGAGGGAGAAGACGCCGAAGATGGTGGCGTCGACGGCGGCCTCCAGGTCGGCGTCCGCGAAGACCACGGCGGGGGACTTGCCGCCGAGCTCCATCGACAGGCCCTTGAGGAACGGCGCGGCGTTGCCGAAGATGATCTGCCCCGTGCGGCTCTCGCCGGTGAAGGAGATGAGCGGCACGTCGGGGTGCTTCACCAGCGCGTCGCCGGCGTCTTCGCCGAGGCCGTTGACGAGGTTGAAGACGCCCTGCGGCAGGCCTGCCTCCTCGAAGATGCCCGCCCACAGCGAGGCGGACAGGGGCGTGAACTCGGCCGGCTTGAGGACGACCGTGTTGCCGGTGGCGAGTGCGGGGCCGAGCTTCCAGGACTCGAGCATGAACGGCGTGTTCCACGGGGTGATGAGCCCGGCGACGCCGATCGGCTTGCGGTTGACGTAGTTCATCTGCTTGCCCGGCACCTTGAAGGCGTCGTCGGCCTGGGCCACGATCAGGTCGGCGAAGAAGCGGAAGTTCTCGGCGGCGCGGCGGGCCTGACCGAGGGCCTGCGTGATCGGCAGCCCGGAGTCGTACGACTCCAGCTCCGCGAGCCGGGCGTCGCGCGACTCCACGATGTCGGCGATCCGGTGCAGCACGCGCGAGCGCTCGCGGGGGAGCATCCGCGGCCAGGGGCCCTCGTCGAAGGCGCGCTTGGCGGCGGCGACGGCCCGCTCGATGTCGGCCTTCTTGCCGGCGGCGGCCATCGTGTAGGTCTGGTTCGTCACCGGGTCGAGCACGTCGAACGTGTCGCCGTCGATCGAGTCGACGAAGGCGCCGTCGATGTAGTGCTGGATGTGGTCGGGCAGGTCGGCGGGGATGCGGGAGTCGGTCATGATGCTTCTCCTTCGGCGGGGACGGAACGGGTGTGCAGGGCGTCGAGGAACGCGTCCCTCGTGCGCCACCGGTGGTTGCGGGCGGCGAGCTCGATCTCCAGCGGCTCGGCGCCGTCGCGGATCAGCTCGAGGATCTGGGTGTGCTCGTCGACCGAGTGGTGGGCGCGGCCGGGCACGTAGGCGAAGGTCGAGTCGCGGATGCCGGACAGCCGGGCCCAGCCGCGGTGCACGAGGTCGAGCAGGTGCGGGTTCGGGCACGGCTCGAACAGCACGGAGTGGAACTGCCGGTTGAGCTCGGTGAACGTGTGCGGGTCGAAGTGGTCGAGCAGGCGGCTCATGCGCTCGTTGACCTCCGCGGCCTGCGCGAGCGCGTCCGCGTCGAGCAGGGGAGCGGACAGCGCGGTGGCCGCCCCTTCGACGAGTCCGAGCGTCTGCATGGTGTGGGCGTACTCGCCCTCGTCCACGAGGGTCACGCGGGCGCCGACGTTGCGCTCGAAGGTCACGAGCCCCTCGGCCTCCAGGCGGCGGATCGCCTCGCGCACCGGGACCACGCTCATCCCCAGCTCCTCGGCGATTGGACCGAGGACCAGACGGTAGCCGGGACCGTAGGTGTGCGCCGAGATGCGCGCGCGGATCCAGGCATACGCCTGCTCCGACTTGCTGGCGCTCTCGACCGTGCTCACTTCCGCTCCGCTCCGGTGCCGGTCGCCTGCTCGTAGCGGGCGCGCCACTCGGCGTTCATCGGGAAGAGGCCGTCGACCGGGTGCCCGGCGGCGACCTGTTCGGCGATCCAGGCGTCCTCGATCTCCTGGGCCACGGCGTCGGCGGCGACCTCGGCGGCGAGAGCCGGCGGGATCACGATCACGCCGTCGCTGTCGCCGACGATGATGTCGCCGGGCTGCACGGTGGCACCGCCGCACGAGATCGTCACGTCGACGTCCCACGGCACGTGCTTGCGGCCGAGCACCGAGGGGTGCGCACCCTGCGAGAACACCGGAAGCCCGATCTCGGCGACGGCCTGGAAGTCGCGGACGCCGCCGTCGGTGACCACGCCCGCCGCGCCGCGGGTCTGCGCGCGCAGGGCGAGGATGTCGCCGAGCGTGCCGGTGGTCGCGTCGCCGCGGGCCTCGATGACGATGACCTCGCCTTCCGCGACCGCGTCGAACGCGCGCTTCTGGGCGTTGTACCCGCCGCCGTGGCTGCGGAAGAGGTCTTCGCGGAACGGCACGAAGCGCAGGGTCTTCGCGGTGCCGACGATCTTCGTGCCCGGGAGGTTGGCGGAGACGCCGTCGATGAAGCAGGAGTGGTGTCCGCGCTTGCGCAGCTGTGCCGAAAGGCCGGCGGTGGGGGCTTCGAGAAGCTGGGCGCGGAGCTCAGGGGTGAGTGTGGGCGCGGTGTCCTCGGCAGGCAGGCCGGCGAGCTCGCGGGAGCCCCAGGCCTCGGTGCGCTGGAGGTCGTCGACGGCGGGAAGCGAGCCGAGGTCGCCGTCGAAGGGGACCTCCCCCTGCGTGACCGTCGTGACCAGGCGGCCGGACGTGGGGGCGCCGGGGGCGTCCGGGGCGTCGACCTCGATCTCGACCACGTCGCCGGGGACGATGACCGACGAGCCCGCGGGGGTGCCCGTGAGGATCACGTCGCCGGTCTCCAGCGTGAAGTGCTGGGAGAGGTCGGCGACGAGCTGGGCCAGCGGGAAGATGAGCCCGGCGGTGGTGTCGTCCTGGCGGAGCTCGCCGTTCACCCAGGCGCGCACGCGGAGGGCCGCCGGATCGACCGTGCGGGCGTCGATCAGCTCCGGGCCGAGCGGGGTAAACCCGTCGCCGCCCTTGGAGCGGACGTTGGAGCCCTTGTCGTTGGCGCGCAGATCGTAGAGACCGAGATCGTTCGAGGCGGTCACCCACTGCACGTGGTCCCAGGCGTCGGCGAGGGCGACCCGGCGGGCCGGGGCGCCGATGATCAGCGCGATCTCCCCTTCGAACGCGAGCAGCTCGGTGCCGGCGGGACGCTCGACGGTGCCGCCGGAGACCCCGACCGAACTGGCCGGCTTGAAGAAATAGGAGGGGTGGGCGGGGCGTCGACCGCGCTGGTCGGCCCGCGAGGCGTAGCTCAGGTGGATCGCGATGATCTTCCCCGGGCGGGCGATGGTGTCCGTCACGGATGCGCCTCCTCGCGCTCGTCAGGACGCGTTGTGCGTCGTATCCGAAATCATATATCATCGTCTCACCCCTCGGCAAGCAGATCGGATTCACGTCCGGGCGCGCCGTGACAACGCGGTCACAAGCACAAAGGAGACACCCCATGAGCGGGCAGTCACAGGGTGGGTTCACGCCCACCGGAACCATCGCGACGGCGGCCGACCGGCGTCGTGTCGTCTTCGCCACCGTCGTCGGGACCACCGTCGAGTGGTACGACTTCTTCATCTACGCCACGGCGGTCGGGCTGGTCTTCGGGCAGCTCTTCTTCGCGCCGCTCGGCGCCAACAGCGCTCTCGTCGGCTTCGCCACGGTCGGTGTGAGCTTCCTCTTCCGTCCCCTCGGCGCGTTCCTCGCGGGCCACTACGGCGACAAGCTCGGCCGCAAGGTCGTGCTGATGTGGACGCTGATCCTGATGGGCGCCGCCACCGCGCTGATCGGTGTGCTGCCGACCTACGAGACCATCGGCGTGATGGCCCCGGTGCTGCTCGTGCTCCTGCGCATCGTGCAGGGCATCTCGGCCGGCGGCGAGTGGGGCGGCGCAGTGCTGATGGCCGTCGAGCACGCCCCGCGGAAGAAGCGCGGCATCTTCGGCGCCTCCCCGCAGATCGGCGTGCCGCTCGGGCTGCTGCTCGCCTCGGGCGTCATGGCGCTGATGACCGCGATCGCTCCGGGAGACCAGTTCCTCGCGTGGGGCTGGCGCGTGCCGTTCCTGCTGAGTGTCGTGCTGATCCTCGTCGGCTACTACGTCCGGCGTCGCGTGGAGGAGAGCCCGGTCTTCGCCGAGCTCGCCGAGCGCAAGGAGAATGCGAAGATGCCGATCGTGCAGCTGTTCCGCAAGCACGCGCTGCTCGTGATCATCGCGGCGCTGGTCTTCGCCGGGAACAACGCCGTCGGCTACATGACCACCGGCGGCTACATCCAGGGTTACGCGACCGACCCCGAGGGGCCGATCGGCCTCGAGCGTGGACCCGTGCTGTGGGCCGTCACCGGCTCGGCGGTCACGTGGCTGCTCACGACCCTGCTCGCCGGATGGGTGTCGGACCGCCTCGGCCGCCGCACGACCTACCTTATCGGCTGGGTGCTGCAGCTGGTCGGCGTGTTCACGCTGTTCCCGCTCGTCAACACCGGCGAGATCGGCCTGCTGTTCGCGGGGCTCGCGATCCTCACCATCGGTCTCGGCTTCACGTACGGCCCGCAGGCCGCGCTGTACACCGAGCTGTTCCCGGCCAGCATCCGCTTCTCGGGCGTCTCGATCTCCTACGCGATCGGCGCGATCGCCGGTGGGGCGTTCGCGCCGCTCATCGCCACGGCGATCGTGAAGGCCACCGGGTCGACCGACGCGGTCACCTGGTACCTCGCCGGCATGACCGCGCTGGGGCTCATCGCGACGCTCCTGCTGCGCGATCGCTCCGGCATCCCGCTCGGCCCGGATCACGAGGAGGAGCAGTCGATCAGTCCGATCCGCGGGCTCGCGAAGGTCTGACCTCCCTGCCACGAGAGCGCACGTCCCCTGAGGGCCGTGCGCTCTCGTGCGTCCCCGCTCAGCCGTCGAGGGCCTCGCGGATGAGGTCGGCGGAACGCCGGAGCCGCGCGGCGATCTCCTCGTCGTCCAGGTCGGCTGCGACGTGCACGACCGCGATCGCGGCGGGACGCTGGCCGCGCAGACGCAGCGGGACGGCGACGGACTGCACCGTGGGGATGACCTCGTCGTGGCTCGTGGCATAACCGCGTGCGGCGGCGGTGTCGACGTCGGCGCGCAGGGCGGAGGCGATGTCGACGGGCACCTCCGTCGCGTCGAGTTGCGCGAGGATCGCCTTCCCGGGGGCGCCGACCGTGACGGAGTGCCGTGCGCCGGGGCGCTGGGCGACGCTGGCGACGGCGTGTCGCGGCTCGACGCTGGCGAGCGTGATGCACTCGGCCCCGTCGAGGACGGCGAGGAAGCAGGTCATGCCGAGCTCGTTCGCGATGGCGGTGAGCTCCGGCAGGGCCTCGGCCTGGAGGTCGTGGGCGACGCCGGCGGCGAGAGCGGCCATGCGGGCGCCGAGGCTCACGGCGCCGCTCGCGTCGCGGATCACGAGACCGTGATCCTCGAGGGTGCGGAGGAGGCGGTAGGCGATGGAGCGATGCACCTCGAGGCGGCCGGCGATCTCGTCGATGGTCAGCGCACCGCGGGCGTCGGCGAGCACCTCGAGGATGCGGATGCCGCGGCTCAGCGTCTGCGAGGCGGGGGCGGCGGGGCGCTCGGACATGGCTCTCCTTGCGATGCGCGAGGCACCGGTCTAGGCTGTGTTCAATAGTAGAACATTGTGTTCGAATATAGAACACGGTGTTCCTGGACGCAACACCCGACGAAGACGTCCGGAAGGAAATCGACGACGATGCAGTTCCACCACCACGGCTATGTGTCCGGAGACCCGCGCGTGCAGGACGCCGCCGGCACCGGGATCGACCGCCCCGCTTCCCTGCCCGACGAGGTCGACGTCCTCATCGTCGGCTCCGGCCCCGCGGGCATGCTGCTCGCGGCGCAGATGTCGCAGTACCCCGACATCACGACCCGCATCATCGAGAAGCGCGAGGGTCGCCTCGTCCTCGGGCAGGCCGACGGCATCCAGCCGCGCAGCGTGGAGACCTTCCAGGCCTTCGGCTTCGCCGAGCGCATCATCGCCGAGGCCTACAACATCGGCTGGATGAACTTCTGGGGCCCCGACCCCGAGCACCCCGATCGGATCGTGCGGACCACCCGCACCGCCGACTACGCCTACGACATCTGCGAGTTCCCGCACCTCATCGTCAACCAGGCCCGCGTGCTCGACTACTTTGCCGAGGCGGCGGCAGACGGCCCCGGACGGATCGTGCCGGACTACGGCGTCGAGTTCCTCGGGCTCACCGTGCGCGAGGAGGGCGAGTACCCGGTCGAGGTGCGCGTCCGCCATGTCGGGGAAGCGGACGAGCGCGTGGTCCGGGCGAAGTACGTGGTGGGCTGCGACGGCGCCCGCAGCGGGGTGCGGCAGGCGATCGGCCGCACGCACGTGGGCGCGAGCGCCGCGCACGCCTGGGGCGTCATGGACGTGCTCGTCAACACCGACTTCCCGGACTGGCGCACCAAGTGCGCGATCAACTCGAAGGCCGGCAACATCCTGCACATCCCGCGGGAGGGCGGCTACCTCAGCCGCATGTACATCGACCTCGGCGAGGTCGCGGCGGACGACGATCACCGCGTGCGGCAGACGCCCATCGAGGAGATCATCCGCCGCGCCAACGCGATCCTCCACCCCTACACGCTCGACGTGAAGCAGGTCGCCTGGCACAGCGTCTACGAGGTCGGCCACCGCGTGACCGACGGCTTCGACGACGTGGACCCCGGCGCCGACCGCAGTCCGCGCGTCTTCCTCACCGGCGACGCCTGCCACACCCACAGCGCGAAGGCCGGCCAGGGCATGAACGTGTCGATGCAGGACGGGTTCAACCTCGGCTGGAAGCTCGGTTCCGTGCTGAGCGGCCGTGCGCCCGAGGCGCTGCTCGCCACGTACGGCGCCGAGCGTCGTCCCGTCGCGCAGCAGCTCATCGACTTCGACCGCGAGTGGTCCAGCCTCATGGCGCGCAAGCCCGAGGAGATCTCCGACCCGAACGAGCTGGCCACGTACTACCTCGCGACGGCCGAGTTCCCGTCCGGGTTCATGACCCAGTACACGTCCTCCATGATCACCGGCACGGACGCGTACCAGGCGCTCGCGGTCGGGTATCCGCTGGGCAAGCGCTTCAAGTCGGCGGAAGTCGTGCGGGTCGGGGACGGCAACGTCGTCCACCTCGGACACCACGCGAAGGCCGACGGCCGGTGGCGGGTCTACGCGTTCGGCGACCGGACCGGCGAAGCGCTCGCCGCGTGGGCGGAGATGGCGGCGCCCGTGTTCGCACGGTTCACCCCGGCGGACGCCGACGCCGACGCCGTGTTCGACGTGAAGGCCGTGTATCAGCAGCCCTTCGAGGAGGTCGAGGTCACGTCGACTCCCGAGCTGTTCCAGCCGAAGACCGGCCCGCTCGGACTCACGGACTGGGAGAAGGTCTACGCGGCCGGCCCGAGCAAGTGGTGCGGCACGGACATCTTCGAGGCGCGGGAGCTGGCCCGCGACGGCGTCGTGATCGTCGTGCGTCCGGATCAGTACGTCGCCGCGATCCTCCCGCTGGACGGCGTGGACGAGCTGGCGGGCTTCCTGGACGGGGCGCTGCTGCCGGTGCGCTGAGGTCTCCGGGTGCTGAGGTCTCCGGGCGTCCGACGCCTCTGGCGGGTGTCGGAGGCCGCGCGTACTGTGAGGGCCGACGGGTGACGGAGCCCGACAGGAGGAGTGCGTGATGGACTGGAAGATCGAACTCATCTTCGTGCCGGTCAGCGATGTCGACCGGGCGAAGGACTTCTACGTGAAGATCGGCTTCCACGCCGACCATGATCAGGTGCCGTACGAGGGCCTGCGGTTCGTGCAGATGACCCCGCCGGGATCGGCCTGCTCGATCGCCTTCGGCACGGGGCTGGACACCGGCCTGGCACCGGGGCAGCAGAACACCATCCAGGTGGTCGTCCCCGACGCCGACGAGGCTCTCGCGCACCTGCGGGGTCTCGGTGTGGAGGCCGAGGGTGTGGACGAGCAGGACTGGGGCCGCTTCGTGCGTTTCGATGACCCCGACGGCAACACCTGGACCCTGCAGGAGCTCCCGGACTACAGCGCCCAGGGGTGACGACGATCCCCGGGCCGGGGCGGGGTCGTGTGCCGTCACAGATGCACGACCTCGGGACGGATGCACGACCGGAAACAGTGTGTGGTCGTGCAGATGGAACGGAGTCGTGCAGGTGTAGGTGGGCTCGGCACGCTGGTCCCGTGTCGGGGCGGAGATGCACGACTGGGGACGAGTGCACGACCAGTGGTGAGTGCACGACCAGTGGTGAGTCGTGGTCGGGCACCCGTCACCGTGTCGTCCTCCTGTGCGTCATGCCCACGTGTGCCGTATGTCGCGCCCGGGCGGTCGATGTCTCGTCGGCCGCGACGGATGCACGACCGGGCGACGGATGCACGACCTCGGGCGGGTACCGGTCGTGCAGACGGCCCCGGGTCGTGCAGGTGGAACCAGGGACGTGCAGAGTGGAACCGGGGACGTCCGCGCGGAACCAGGTCGTGCGGGTGTGCCAGTCAGGAAGTGCCGGAGTCGGGAGACGGGTGCACGACCGGGTGACGGATGCACGACGGGGGGAGGGGGTGTGGTCGTGCGAGCGGAACCGAGTCGTGCGCGCGGAACCGAGTCGTGCGCGCGGTCCGGGATCAGGGACGCCGGGGATCAGGGGAGGCGCGTGGCTCCGCCCGACACGACGAGGCCGCCGGAGCCCGGGATCGCGACGCGGAGTTCGCTCGGGCGGCCGACGTGGGCACCCTGACGGATGCGGACGGTGTCGCCCGGATAACCCTGCGCGCGGAGGTAGGCGCCGACCGAAGCGGCTGCGGACCCCGTCGCCGGATCCTCGGTGATGCGGCCCACGGGGAAGAGGTTGCGGGCCTCGATCTCGGCCGGATCCTCGGCGTGCAGCACCGTCACCGTGCCCTGCCAGCCCTGTGCGCGCATGAGGGCCGCCACGTCGGCGGGGGAGAAGCGGAACTGATGGAAGAGCTCCCGGTCGGCGACGAAGACGATCGGATGCCAATTGCCCGCGAACGCCTCGCGGACCGGGAAGCGCGGGTCGACATCGGCCGGCTCCATCCCGAGGAGCGCGAGGAGGCGGTCCCGCACGACGGGGTCGAGGTCGCGGACCTCCGGCTCGACGCTCGTGAACGACACCGTCACCCGGCCGTCCGCGTCCGCGAACGATTCCAGGGACACGGCCCCTGCCGCGGTCTCGAACACGACCGTCCCCGGACCCTGCCGCTCAGCGAGGGCCACCGCGGTCGCGACCGTCGCATGCCCGCAGAACGGCACCTCCGCAGCCGGCGACCAGTAGCGCACGCGGAAACGGGAGCCGTCCGCCGCGGCGTCCTGCACGAACGCGGTCTCCGAGTAGCCGACCTCGGCCGCGATCCGCTGCATGTCCGCCTCGTCGAGCCCGTCCGCGTCGAAGACGACCCCGGCGGGGTTGCCGCCGTCCGGCGTCGCGGCGAAGGCGCTGTAGCGCAGGACCTCGGGAGCATCCGTCATTCCGGGAGCCTATCGGCCCGCACGGGTCAGGAGTTCACGCGGATGATCTCCTGCTGGTACGGCGCGATCACGTCGCCGGAGATCCGGAGGTCGAGGACGAGGAAGCGTCGGGTCGCCGGGTCCTCTTCGGCCCACGCGGCGAGGCGATCCAGGTCGCCGAGCGTCCGCACGACGACGCCCTCGGCGCCGACCGCGGCCCCGAACGCGGCGAAGTCGACCTCGGGGATGCGCATCGGACCCTCGGCCAGGCCCTTCAGTCCGTAGAGGTTGACCTCGGCCCCGTACGCGGCGTCGTTCCAGACCACGGCCATGCCGCGGCCGCCCGCCGCCCGCACGGCCGATTCGAGGTCGGCGATGGCCATGAGACCGCCGCCGTCGCCGGAGGTGAGCACGATGGTCGCGTCCCGACGGGCGAGGGCCGCGCCCACCACGCTGGGCCAGCCCTGTCCGATCGACTGGAACGCGGTGCCGATCATCATCATCCGGTCGGGCGCGGCGACCGGCCAGTACATGTTCGCCCAGCCGATGAAGTGCCCGCCGTCCGAGACCACGACGCGGTCGTCGGGGAGGAGCTCGGCGATCCGGCGCGCGGCAGAACGCGGGTCGAGGCGGCCGTCCGGCGCGAGCTCGTCCCCGGGCTCGTACGCACGGGCCGCGGCGACATCGACCGTCTCCCGCCACGGGCGGGTGGGCACAGCTGCGGAGCCTGCGCCCGACACGCCGCCAGAGGCGGGGGTGGCCCCGGCGAGTCCGGTGGCATCTCCGAAGGTGTGCCCGGGGGAGGAGAGGCGGGCGACGAGGGCCTCGGCGGCGAGACGGGCATCGGCGCGCACGAAGCCGCCGACGTGGGCGTGCGTGGCGGCCGGAGCGGTGTCGATCTGGAACACCCGGGTTCCCGGGGCGAAGAGGTCGCCGAAGCGCATCGTGAACTGGTTAAGGCTGGCGCCGAAGACCACCGCGACGTCGGCCGTCCGCACGAGCTCCATCGCCCCCTCGGCGCCGAAGCCGCCGGTGACACCGAGGTCGTACCGGGCGTCCGGGAAGATGCCGCGGCCGAGGGCGGAGGAGGCGGTGAGGGCCCCGGTCTGTGCGGCAAGCGCCCCGAGAGCCTCGCCGGCGCCGGCCAGCCAGGCCCCGCGCCCGGCGAGGAGGAATGGACGCTCGGCGTCGCGCAGGGCGGCGGCGATCTCATCCAGCATGCCCTCGGCGAAGTCCCCCCGCGGGGCGAGCGGCGCGGGGAGCCGGGGAGCCGGGGCCGCAGGCACCGCACCGGCTTCGAGGGCGGCGACGTCGTAGGGGATGGCGAGCACCACGGGCACGCGATAGGTGAGGGCGTGCTCGACGGCGATGACGGTGGTCGCGGCGGCATCGGTCCGCCCGACGGTGTAGGTGCGGGCGCCGACGGCCGAGGCCAGAGCGATCTGGTCCACGTCCCACGGCCGCGGCCCCGAGGTCGGCTCGTCGCCCACCACGAGGACGAGCGGCACGTGCGCCTGCACGGCCTCGGCCAGCGCCGTGATCGTGTTCGTGAAGCCGGCGCCGTAGGTGGAGGTGCCCGCGGCGATGCGGCCGGAGGCGCGGAAGTGCGCGTCGGCCGCGACGACCGCGCCCTGCTCGTGGCGGACGGCGGTGAAGGTGGCGTCGGTCTGCGTCTCGAGGGCGTCGAGGAAGTAGGCGTTGCCGTTGCCCATGACGCCGAAGACGGCATCGACGTGCTGGGCGAGGGTGAGGGCGACGTGCGCGGAGACGGAGGGCATGGGGAAGCCTTTCGAGACAGGGACGGAGAAGGGGAATCCGTATGTGTCTCGCCCTCGCGGCGATGCGAGGTGCTTCGTGCCTCTTTTTCAGGCACCGGCGGGGCCGGACCTGCTCAGTCTAGCGGCGGCTCGGACGGAGCGGATGCGCGAGAATGGACCGATGACGGATGCATCGATCGAGCGCGAGACGCTCACGTGGGACGGCTTCGGCGCGGCGACGCGCGATCTGGCGCGGAACATCATCGCGACGGGCTTCGAGCCGGAGGTCGTGGTGGCGATCGCGCGCGGCGGCCTGCTCCCGGCCGGCGCCATCGCGTACGGACTCGGCGTGAAGAACTGCGGCGCCATCAACGTCGAGTTCTACACCGGCATCGGGACCGTGCTGGACGCCCCGGAGGTGCTGCCGCCCGAGCTCGACATGGCCTATCTCGACGGCCGCCGCGTGCTGCTCGTGGACGATGTCGCCGACTCCGGTCGCACGCTGGCGCTCGCGGTCCGGCTGCTGCAGGAGAAGGGCGCCGACGTGCGCTCGGTCACGATCTACACGAAGCCCTCGACGATCATCCAGCCGGACTTCGCGTGGAAGGACACCGACCTCTGGATCGACTTCCCCTGGTCGTTCCGCGGCACGGTGCGTCAGGAGGACGAAGGACTCCCGCCCACGGCCTGATCAGGCGTCGTCCGTCGCACCCCGCCGCAGGGCCAGGAGCGTCTGGATCGTGTCGGCCTCCGCAGCGGTCTTGTCCGGACGGTAGCCCTTGACCCTGGCGAAGCGGAGGGCGAGGCCGCCGGGGTAACGCGGGGACCGCTGCACGCCGTCGATCGCGATCTCGACCACGAGCTCCGGCCGGAGGAACACCGTCGACGCGGAGCGATGGGTCTCGTGCGCCGGGAACTCGTCGGTCTGCCACTGCAGCAGCGCGTCAGTGAGGCCCTTGAACGTCTTGCCCACCATCACGAACCCGCCGGGTTCGCCGAAGTCGCCGCCCGGGTCCCGCGCGCCGAGGTGCAGGTTCGACAGCCATCCGCGGCGGCGCCCCGACCCCCACTCGGCGCCGAGCACGACGAGGTCGAACGTGAGGACAGGTTTCACCTTGACCCACGATTTGCCGCGACGGCCGGCGGTGTAGGTCGAGTCGATGCCCTTGACGAGCACACCTTCGTGACCGGCTGCGAGAGCCTCGCGAGAGAGCTGCTCGGCGGCCTCGGGGTCAGCAGTGACGATGCCGGGCATGCGCCACTCACCGGCGATCTCGGCCAGGACGTCCTGACGCACCGACAGCGGCTCGTCGAGCAGGTCGCGCCCGTCCACGTGCAGGACGTCGAAGAACCAGGGCCGCAGGGCGAGCTCGCGCGCGGCATCCGCACCGAACCGGGACATCGTCTCCTGGAAGGGCCGGGGCCCGCCGTCCTCGTCGAGCGCCAGGGTCTCGCCGTCGAGGATGACCTCCTGCGCGGGAAGACCGCGGACGACCTCGACGATCTCGGGCAGGCGGTGGGTGACGTCGGCGAGGCTCCGTGTGTAGATGCCGACATCGTCGCCGCGGCGGTGCACCTGGATGCGGGCGCCGTCGAGCTTGTACTCGACCGAGGCGCGTCCGGTGATCTCCAGGGCGGCCGTGGGCGTCGGCGCGGTGGCCGCGAGCATCGGGAGCACGGGGCGTCCCACCTGAAGCCCGACCTCGTCGAGTGCGCCCTCGGCGCCGGTGAGCGCGAGCAGCGCCGTCTCACCGAGGTCGCCGGAGAGCATGGCGGCTCGTCGCACCGTGGCGGGCGGGGCCTCGGCGGCGCGGGCGATCGCGTCGAGGAGCACGCCGCTCAGCGCTCCGGTGCGGAGCTCCCCGAGCATCGCCCTGGTCAGGAAGTCCCATTCGGGAGCGGTGGCCCGGGCGGCGAGGTCGTGCAGCAGCGCACTGCGCACGCCCGCCGAACCGGAGCCCGAGGCGTGCGCGAGGGTGTCGAAGGCCTCATCGACCTCCGCGATGGTCAGCGTCGGCGTCGCGGTGTGCTCGATGGCGAGGGCGTTCAGCCCCCGCCACCCTACGCCGAGGCGACCCTGGCGGGGAGCCGCGAGGAGCAGTCCCACCAGGGGCGGGATGTCGTCGGCGTCGGCCCGGCGCAGCAGCGCCGCGATCGCCTCGACCTTGGCCAGGCGGGACGAGGTCGCGGCGACCTGGTCGGTGGTGGTGACGAGCTCCGAGAGCAGCATGCGGGCATCCTCCCACCGGGGTCGGACACCGCGCGAGACGGTTGACAGAGACGACGCCGATGGGGCGTCAGCGCCCGCGGAACTCCGGCTTCCGCTTATCCTGGAACGCGGCGAAGCCCTCGCGGTAGTCTTCCGTGTCGCACAGGGCGGCCTGCGCCGCGTTCTCGACGTCGATGGACTCCCACAGGGTGAGGCGTTCGTCGCGGATGCGGGCGACGAGCTCCTTGCTCGCTCGGAAGGCGGCTGTGGCGCCGTGGGCGGCCTTCCCCGCAGCGGCCGTCGCGGCGGCCTGCACCTCGTCGTCCGGGAGTACCTGGGAGAAGAGCCCCGAGCGCACGGCTTCCGTGCCGCTCATGAGCCGGCCGGTGTAGATGAGGTCGAGCGTCTTGTGCGCGCCGAGCCGGTCGAGGAACAGCGCGTGCCCGCCGGAGTCGAGGGTCGCGCCGAGTGCGGCGAACGGGGAGCCGATCTTCGCGGACTCGGCGACGTACACGACGTCGGTCGCGATGAGCAGGCCGAGTCCCACGCCCAGGCAGGCGCCGTGCGCGACGGCGAACGTCGGCGCCGGGAAGCGGGACATCCGCTGCAGCAGGGGTGTCACCCGCCCGCCGAGGTAGCCGAGCACGTCGTCGTCGCGCGGATCGACGGCGGAGATGTCCCGACCGGCGCAGAACGCCCGCCCTTCACCGCGGAGCAGCAGCGCGCGCACCCCGGCGGCCTCGGCATCCCGGTACGCGGCGTCGAGCTCCGCGAGGGCGGCCTCGTCCAGGGCGTTGAGCTTCGCGGGGGCGTCGAGCACCACGGTGGCGACGTCGTCGGCGATGGCGAGATCGATCATCAGGACTCCTCAGACGTCGTAGTCCACGACCACGCGGTCGCTGGTCGGATGGGACTGGCAGGTGAGCACGTAGCCGCGCTCCAGCTCGTCGGGCTCCAGGGCGTAGTTCTCGGTCATCGTGACGCTGCCCTCGATCACGCGCGCGCGGCAGGTGCCGCAGACGCCACCCGCGCATGCGAACGGCGCGTCCGGCCGCACCCGCAGTGCGGCGTTCAGCACCGACTCGCGCGCCGCGACCGGGCTCTCCACCGTCGAGGACACGCCGTCGAGGTTCACCTCGATCCGCACCGTCTTCTCGCCCGAGCGCACCGTGACCGGCCGGGCGGCCCGCACCGGCTCGTCGCCGGTCGTGAACAGCTCGAAGCGCACGTGCTCGCGGGGTACGCCCACGTCGGCCAGCACCTCCCGGCAGAGGTCGACGAGCGCGAGCGGTCCGCACAGGAACCACTCGTCCACGTCGGCCGGGTCGATCAGCGCGTCGAGGATCGTCCGCAGCTTGGGCTCGTCGATGCGGCCGGAGAGCACCGGCGCGGTCCGCTGCTCGCGGGACAGCACGTGGTGCAGCGTGAGCCTCGTCGGGTAGCGGTCCTTGAGGTCGGCGAGGTCTTCCAGGAACATCACGTCCAGCGTCGACCGGTTCGTGTAGAGGAGCGTGAACCGCGAGGTCTGCGACCGGGAGAGCACGGTGTGCGCGAGAGCCATCAGCGGCGTGATCCCGGAGCCGGCCGCGATGCCGACGACGTGCTTCTCGTCCAGGTCGTCGAGGCCGGAGGTGAACGTGCCCTGGGGGCTCATGACGTCGATGCGGAAGCCCGGGTGCAGGCCGGTCTGGGCCCACGTGGAGAACGTCCCGCCCTCGTCGCGCTTCACGGCGACGCTCAGGCGGGTGGGCGCCCCGTCGGTGCGATGCTCGGGCGCCCGGCAGAGCGAATAGGAACGCCGCACCTCCACGCCGTCCAGCGTCGTGCGCAGCGCCACGTACTGCCCGGGGAGGTGGTCGTAGTCGTCGGCGAGCTCCGCGGGCACCGTGAAGGTCACCTCGACGGAGTCCTCGGTGAGCGGCCGGACGTCCTCGACCTCGAGCGTGTGGAACCGGGCACGGCTGCGCGCCCGGGCGGGGGAGGCGGGGGAGGGCGCCGGCGTCGTCGCCGGGCCCGGGGAGAACAGCGACATCAGTGCACCTTGAAGTGATCGAAGGGTTCCAGGCAGGCCCGGCACTCGTACAGCGCCTTGCACGAGGTCGAGCCGAAGCGGGAGACCTCACGGGTGTCGAGCGAGCCGCAGCGAGGGCAGCGCACGCTGAGGGCGAGCCGGATCGGACCGGCGGGGACGGCCGCACGGCCGCTGGGCGGCGCGATCCCGTAGGCGCGGAGCTTCTGCTTCCCGGCGTCGCTCATCCAGTCGGTGGTCCACGCGGGGGAGAGCACGAGCCGCACCTCGACGTCGGCGAACCCGGCGGCCGTGAGCGCGAGGACCACGTCGTCGCGGATCGTGTCCATGGCCGGGCACCCGCTGTAGGTCGGCGTGATGTCGACGACCACGCGCTCGCCGCGGAGCTCAACCGCCCGCAGCACCCCGAGGTCCTCGATCGTGAGCACCGGCACCTCCGGGTCCGGCACGGCGGCGGCGATCCGCCACGCCTCGGCCTTCGCGTCGGCGGTGGTCCGGGTCACCATGACGCCCCCGGGTGCCGTCGCGCCAGCACCTGCATCTCGGCGAGGATGTGCCCGAGCGGGGTCGCGTGCGCGCCGTTCCGGCCGCCCGCCGACGATGCCGACACCTGCGGGACGGCGAGCTCGGCCTCCGCGAAGACGGTGGCGATGACCGCGTCGAACGGTGCACGGAGGGTCGACGGGCGCACGGCGACGTCGCCCAGTCGATCGATCAGGGATTCGTCGCGGAAGAGCTCGTCGACGTAGGGCCACACGTCCGTGAGGGCACGGATCATCCGCCGCCGCGACTCCTCCGTGCCGCCCGCGAGGCGCAGCACCCACTGCACGGCGTGGTCGCGGTGGTAGTCGACCTCCTTGAGCGCCTTCTCCGCGATCGCGGCGAAGGCGGGCTCGGTGCTCGCACGGAGGGCGGTGTACAGCTCCACCAGGTAGACCGAGGCGACGAGCTGTCGGGCGATGGTCTGCGCGAAGTCGCCGTTCGGCTGCTCCACGATCCAGGCGCTGCGGAACTCCGGCTCGTCGCGGAAGTACGCGAGGTCGTCCTCGGAACGGCCGTCCCACGTGCCCGCGAAGTGCAGGAAGGAGCGCGCGTGGCCGAGCAGGTCGAGGGCGATGTTGCCGAGCGCCACGTCCTCCTCGAGCTCGGGGGCGCGGGAGATCCAGGCGCCGAGCTGCTGCGACAGGATGAGGGCATCGTCGCCGAGCCACAGGGCGTACTCGGCGATGTCGGCGCTCGCCGCGGTCGTGCCCGCGCCTGCCAGTTCCTCGCTGAGCCGCAGCTCGTCGACGGAGACGTCGCCGTGCGCCTCCCCGTGGACGTCGCCGGCTCTCTGAGCGGAGCTGGGGCCCTGAGCGTGTCGAAGGGTCACAGGTGCGGCACCCCCTCGGAGGCGGTGTAGTACACCGCGTGCCGGTAGTTCTTGCCGGCGGGGCTTTCGAAGTACGCCCCCTTGGCATCGGGGTCGCTCGTGGTGATCGCCTCGGCGGGGACCGCCCAGATCGACACGCCCTCGCCCCGGCGGGTGTAGAGGTCGCGCGCGTTGCGGATGGCCATGTCGGCGTCGGGGGCGTGCAGCGAGCCGACGTGCACGTGGCTCAGTCCGCGGTTCGCCCGCACGAAGATCTCCCACAGGGGCCACGGTTCGTGTTCGACGTGTCCGGGGGTCGCCATCACGCCACCGCCCCTGCGACAGGCTCCGGGCGCGGACGGGAGCGCTGCTTGCGGGCGTACTCCGCGGCGGCCTCCCGCACCCACGCGCCCTCGTCGTGCGCCGTGCGGCGGCGCTCCAGACGCTCGGCGTTGCACGGGCCGTTGCCGCGCAGCACCTGGAAGAACTCGTCCCAGTCGATCTCGCCCATCTCGTAGCGACCGGTCTCCTCGTCGAACCGCAGGTCCGGGTCGGGGAGGGTGACGCCGAGGATCTCGGCCTGCGGCACGAGCATGCTCACGAACCGCTGACGCAGCTCGTCGTTGGAGAAGCGCTTGATCTTCCACGCCATCGACTGGGCGGAGTTGGGGGACTGGTCGTCAGGCGGCCCGAACATCGCCAGGCTCGGCCAGTACCAGCGGTCCACCGCGTCCTGCGCCATCTGCCGCTGCTCGTCGGTGCCGCGCATGAGCGAGAGCAGGATCTCGAACCCCTGGCGCTGGTGGAACGACTCCTCCTTGCAGATGCGCACCATCGCGCGCCCGTAGGGACCGTAGGAGGCGCGGCACAGCGGCACCTGGTTGCAGATCGCGGCGCCGTCGACGAGCCAGCCGATCGCGCCCATGTCGGCCCAGGTGGGGGTGGGGTAGTTGAAGATCGACGAGTACTTCGCCGTGCCGGAGATGAGCTGGTCCATCATCTCGTCGCGGGTGATGCCGAGGGTCTGCGCGGCGGAGTAGAGGTAGAGCCCGTGCCCGGCCTCGTCCTGCACCTTCGCCATGAGGATCGCCTTGCGCTTGAGGCTCGGGGCGCGGGTGATCCAGTTGCCCTCGGGCTGCATGCCGATGATCTCGGAGTGGGCGTGCTGGGAGATCTGCCGGATGAGCGTCTTGCGATAGGCCTCGGGCATCCAGTCGCGCGGCTCGATGCGCTGCTCGTTCGCGATCAGCTCGTCGAACAGGCGTTCCTCGTCGGAGGTCTCGCCGTCCACGAGGGACAGGTCTGCGGGACTGGTCATCGTCGACTCCTCGGGCTCCGGTCCTTCTTTACTGACCGATCGTTAGGTAATTCTGACACACGCAACGGCCCGATTCAACAGGGCGTGTCAGCGGGAGCGCGAGATCAGCGCCAGCAGCGCGCGGCCGTAGGCCTCCGCCGGGTCCGGGTGCTCGAACCACAGGGGAGCGCCGCCGAGCTCGATCTCGACGCGGAACGTGTCCGGGAGGCGGGTGAGGGCGCGGAACGTCCCGCGGAGCAGGTCGCGCAGCTGGTCCTCGCGCGGCAGCCACACCGCATCGGCGAGCGTCACGGCGTCGAGCGCCCACTCCGTCGTGCCGTTGAACGCGAGATCCGTCCCGGCCGGCGTCTGCCGCGCCTCGATGGTCATCGCGCTGACCGTGAAGACGTCGGCCTCCGCCTCCAGCTCCACCTCGTCCGGCAGATCGAGCTGGAAGCGGTCACCCTCCGTGGGCTTCCAGTTCAGACCGGCATCGCGAAGCGCGACGGCGAGTTCGCGGGTGATCATTCCTCCACGCTACGGCCTCCACGGCGGTCATCCACCGAGACCGGGCGGCGGTCGGAGTCCTGTCGGAGGTCTGCGGCAGAGTGGACGGTATGACCTCCCCGACTGCCGTGCCCCTCCGCGAGGCCGCCCGCGCCGCTCTCGGCGAACTCGTCGGCCGTCCCGACGTCGACTTCCATGCCGGCCAGTTCGAGGCGATCGAGGCGCTGGTGGAGGGGCGTCGCCGCGCGCTCGTGGTGCAGCGCACGGGGTGGGGGAAGTCGGCGGTGTACTTCGTCGCGACGCTGCTCCGCCGCCGGCAGGGGGCCGGCCCCACCGTGCTCGTCTCTCCGCTCCTGGCGCTCATGCGCGACCAGATCGCCGCGGCCGAGCGGGCGGGCGTGCGCGCCGTGGCGATCAACTCGACCAACGCCCACGAGTGGGCGGAGGTGCAGGAGCGGCTCGCCGGAGACGACGTGGACGTGCTGCTCGTCTCGCCGGAGCGGTTGAACAACCCGGCCTTCCGCGAGGAGCAGCTGCCCGCGCTGGTGGCGCGGCTCGGCATGCTCGTCGTCGACGAGGCGCACTGCATCAGCGACTGGGGGCACGACTTCCGCCCGGACTACCGCCGACTGCGCGACCTCATCGCGCAGATGCCCGCCGACGTGCCGGTGCTGGCGACGACCGCGACGGCCAACTCCCGCGTGGTGGCCGACGTGGCCGAGCAGCTCGGGGCGCTGCCTGGTGGCGCGGGGGGAGCGGAGGCGGTGCCCGTGCTCACGATCCGCGGGCCGCTCGCCCGCACCTCGCTGCGGCTCGGCGTGCTCCGCCTCAAGGACTCGGCGAGCCGCCTGGCCTGGCTGCTCAGCCACCTCGACGACCTCCCCGGCAGCGGGATCATCTACACGCTGACGGTGGCGGCGGCGGTCGACACCGCGCGGTTCCTGCGCGACCACGGCCACGACGTGCGCGCCTACACGGGGCAGACCGACCCCGAGGAGCGTGCGGAGTCGGAGGGCTTGCTCAAGCGCAACGAGGTGAAGGCACTCGTCGCGACCAGCGCCCTCGGCATGGGGTTCGACAAGCCGGACCTCGGGTTCGTCGTCCACCTCGGCGCGCCGTCCTCACCCGTGGCGTACTACCAGCAGGTGGGACGAGCGGGGCGTGCCAGCGAGAGCGCCGACGTGCTCCTGCTCCCCGGTGTCGAAGACCGCGAGATCTGGCACTACTTCGCGACCGCGTCGATGCCCGATCGGGAGCGTGCGGAACGGGTGATCGCGGCGCTCGGCGACAGCCCGATCTCGACGCCGGCGCTGGAGGCCCTCGTCGACATCCGCCGCACGCCGCTCGAGCTGCTGCTGAAGGTGCTCGACGTGGATGGTGCCGTGCGTCGGGTGCAGGGTGGGTGGGTCGCGACGGGACAGCCGTGGACGTACGACGCCGAGCGCTACGAGCGCATCGCCGCCGAGCGGGTGGCGGAACAGGAGCACATGCTCGAGTACGAGCGCACGGACGGCTGCCGCATGGCCTTCCTGCAGCGGGCTCTCGACGACGACACCGCGGCTCCCTGTGGTCGGTGCGACAACTGCGCGGGCGTGTGGTTCCCGGCGGAGGTCGCGCAGACGGCGAGCGCGCAGGCGGCCGCCTCCCTCGACCGGGTGGGCGTGCCGGTCGAGCCGCGTCGCGCGTGGCCGACAGGGGCCGTCCGCCTCGACGTGCCGGTGCGCGGCCGCATCCCCGCGGGGGAGCAGGCCGACGAGGGACGTGCCCTCGCCCGGCTCACCGACCTCGGCTGGGGCGGCACGCTGCGCGAGATCTTCGCGGCAGGTGCCCCGGACGCGCCGATCAGCCCGGCGCTGCTGCAGGCCTGCGTGCGCGTGCTCGCGGGGTGGGGCTGGGCGGAGCGGCCGGTGGCTGTTGTCGCGATGCCGTCGCGGTCGCATCCGCAGCTCGTCGACTCCCTCGCCCGCGGGCTGTCCGAGATCGGGCGGCTGCCGTACCTCGGCGCGCTGGAATGGCGCGGCGGAGGGCCGTCGGGGCAGGCGGGCGGGAACAGCGTGTTCCGGCTCGCGGGGGTGTGGGACCGGTTCGACGCGGCGCATCTCGAGGTCCCCGCCGGTCCGGTCTTGCTCGTCGACGACCTCATCGACAGTCGCTGGACCCTGACGGTCGCGGCGCGCGC
Source organism: Microbacterium sp. UBA7513 (assembly GCF_002478345.1). Classification (NCBI taxonomy): domain Bacteria; kingdom Bacillati; phylum Actinomycetota; class Actinomycetes; order Micrococcales; family Microbacteriaceae; genus Microbacterium; species Microbacterium sp. UBA7513. The sequence continues at coordinate 40,552 of NZ_DLNJ01000007.1, read as the reverse complement.
GGTGCGGCAGGCCGGGGCCACGGCCGTGCTGCCGTTCGCGCTCGGCCTGCGCGGCTGACCGCCGTCGTCAGTCCTCGGCGGGGGCCACGGGCGGTGGCCAGGTCGTCGCGCCGAGTTCGCGGGAGATGTTCCGTGCCGTCTCGCGGAGCGCGTGCATGACGGTGTCGGATGCCGGCGCCTCCGCGGTCGGCAGCACGACGGCCACCGCGGCGACGATCGTGTTCGAGGCGTCGGCGATCGGCGCCGCGAGGGACGACTCGCCGAGGACGGCCTCATCGCTCTCCGCCGCCGTCCCGCGCTCCGCGATCCCCGGCAGCTCGAGGGTCAGTCGGGCCACGTCGGTGATGGTGTCGCCGGTGAGGCTGCGCAGGGGCTCGGCGAACACGCTCTGCTGGAAGCCCTGGTCGTACGCGAGGAGCACCTTCCCCATCGCGGAGGCGTGCGCGGGGACCGCCATCCCCGTCTCCAGCATCTGCGGGCTGTCGTCGGGGCGGAGGTTGTGGTGGATGACGAGGACGTCCGTGAGGTGCGGGGCGCCGAGACGCACGGACAGCTCCGTCCACCGCGCCAGGTCCTGTGTCCAGCGCATCGCCCGCGCCCGCACGTCCAGGGTGTCGAGGTAGACGTTGCTCAGTCGCAGCAGTGTGGGGCCGAGCATGTACCGCTGTCCGCCGCGCTCCTTCGCGACGAGGCCGTGCGCGCGCAGCGACTTCACCAGGCCGTGCACGGTCGACGGCGGCAGGCTCAGGGCCGCGGAGAGGTCCGTGATGCCGAGGTGGCGGGCGCCCTGGAGCAGGTCGAGGATCTTCGCCGCGCGGTCGATCGCCTGGATCATGCGCGTCCTCCTTCCGGTCGTCGTCGAGCCGGGTCTCCGGTCGCCGGATCGATCTTGACAACCCGGCAGGCTCCGAGCATATTCGACATTGACGAATCCCTTTCGGATTTTCGCTCGAGACTCACGCCGCATCAAAGGAGATCGCAGGATGAAGAAGCTCATCAACGCCCCGGAGGACGTCCTCGTCGAGTCCCTGAAGGGCGTCGCCGCCGCGCACCCCGAACTCTCGGTCGACCTGGAGAACCACGTCATCACCCGGGCGACACCGAAGGAACAGGGCAAGGTGGCCGTCGTCTCCGGCGGTGGATCGGGCCACGAGCCGCTGCACGGCGGCTACGTCGGCACCGGCATGCTCGACGCGGCCGTCGCCGGCGAGGTCTTCACCTCGCCCACCCCCGACCGCGTGCAGGTCGCCACCCAGGCGGTCGACCGCGGGGCGGGTGTGCTGCACATCGTCAAGAACTACACCGGCGATGTGCTGAACTTCGAGATGGCCGCCGAGCTCGCCGCCATGGAGGGGATCGAGGTCGGCACGGTCGTCGTGGACGACGACGTGGCCGTGCAGGACTCGCTCTACACCGCGGGGCGGCGCGGCGTCGGCCTCACGGTCCTGCTGGAGAAGCTCGTGGGGGCGGCCGCGGAGGAGGGCCGCGACCTCGCGGCCGTGGTCGACCTCGCGAAGCGCATCAACGGTCAGGGACGCTCCATGGGCATGGCCCTCACCAGCTGCACGGTCCCCGCGGCGGGCAAGCCCACCTTCGACCTCCCCGACGACCAGATGGAGATCGGCATCGGCATCCACGGCGAGCCGGGACGTCACCGTGAGCCGCTCGCCCCCGCGTCCGAGATCGCACGGCAACTCGTCGAGCCGATCCTGGGCGACCTCGACGCCACCGGGCCCGCGATCGTGATGCTCAACGGCATGGGAGCCACGCCCCTGATCGAGCTCTACCTCATGTACGGCGAGGTCGCGTCGATCCTGGAGAAGTCCGGCGTGCAGATCGCGCGCAACCTGGTCGGCAACTACATCACCTCCCTCGACATGGCCGGGTGCTCCGTCACGGTGCTGAAGGCGGACGACGAGCTGCTGCGCCTGTGGGACGCACCGGTGAACACCCCCGGCCTGCGGTGGGGCGCGTGATGGCGGCCGTCGACACCGACGTCCTCGTCGACTGGATCTCCCGCTACCGGGAAGCCGTCACCGCGCAGCGGGACTGGCTCACGGAACTGGACTCCGCGATCGGGGACGCCGATCACGGCGCGAACATGGCGCGCGGCTTCACGGCGGTCGGGGAGAAGCTCGCGGCGACGACGCCCGCGACGATCGACGAGCTGCTCAAGTCCGTCGGCATGACCCTGGTGAGCTCGGTGGGCGGCGCGAGCGGCCCCCTCTACGGCACGTTCTTCCTGCGCATGGGGATGTCCGCCGGTGCGGTGACGACGCTCGACGGACCGGCGCTCGCCGCCGCGCTCCGAGCGGGGCTGGAGGGCATCGTCGCGCGGGGCAAGCCCGAGGCGGGTGACAAGACCATGTTCGACGCCATGGCTCCCGCGGTGGACGCCTTCGACGCCGCCCTCGCCGGAGGAGCCGATACCGCGGCCGCCGCCAGGGCGGCGGCGGCTGCCGCGGATGCCGGGCGCGACGCCACGGTACCGCTCGTCGCCCGGAAGGGCAGGGCGAGCTACCTCGGTGAACGCAGCGCGGGCCACCTCGACCCCGGTGCCGCCTCGACGGCGCTCCTGTTCGAGGCGCTCGCGGCGGCCCTCGCGGACGCCGGATGATCGGGATCGTCGCCGTCTCGCACAGCGCCCGGCTCGGGGAGGCGGCGCTCGAACTCGCCCTGCAGATGGTCCCGGGCGGCGGCGTGCCGGTGCGTATCGCGGCCGGGGCGGGCGTGGACGCCGACGGCGCGCCCATCCTCGGGACGGATGCCGTCGCGGTGTCCGCGGCGATCGACGAGCTCGCCGCCGAGGTCGACGGCGTGCTCGTGCTGATGGACCTCGGGTCGGCCGTGCTGAGCGCCGAGCTCGCGCTGGAGCTGCGCAGCAGCGAGGTGCCGGTGCGGCTCGCGCCCGCGCCATTCGTGGAGGGGCTCCTCGCCGCGGTGGTGGGCGCGGCGGCCGGGGGCGACCTCGATGCGGTCGCCGCTGAAGCCGCCTCGGCGCTGGCCGCGAAGACCGGTCAGCTCGCCCCGACGGACGATGCGACGGCAGAAGACACCGAGCGGTCGCCCGCGGAGCCCGCTTCTGACGGGCCGAAGCCGGCCGGGGAGACCGTCTCCCGTCGTGTGCGGGTGCGCAACCCTCTCGGCATCCATGCCCGACCCGCCGCGCTGATCGCGGAGTCGGCGGCGGGCGCGGACGTCCGTCTGCGGCGGCTCCCGGACGGCCCGGAAGCCGCCGCCGGGAGCCTGACCCGGTTGCTCGCACTCGGCGCGCGGCAGGGCACCGAGATCGAGCTCACCGGTCGAGGCGCGGACGCGGAGGCGGCGATCGACCGCCTGGTCTCGCTCTTCGAGGGAGGGTTTGGCGAGAGCGTCGAGTCGGACGAGGGCGCCGCCGGAAGCCCCGGAACCGCACCCGCGCCCGCGCGCGACACCGCCCGGGACGACCAGGAAGGAGCCCGGGCCGACGACGAGTCGGCGCCGCCGCCGGAGATCGTCTCCGGGACCGTGCTGCAGGGCCGCGGCGTCAGCCCGGGACGGGTGGCCGCGAGGGCGGTGTCCCCCGCACCGGCACTCCCGGAACCGGATGTCGAGACCGTCGTCCCGCCGGAGGGCCGGGAGGCCGAGGTCTCCACGATCGAGTGGGCCGCGGTGGCCGTCGCCGATCAGCTGCGTTCGCGCGCCGAACGGGCCCGCGGGGAGGCACGGGCGATCCTGGACGCGTCCCGGCTCCTCGCCTCCGACCCGGAGCTCGTCGCCGAAGCCACCGCCCTCGTGCGCGCACAGGGGCGCACGGCGGCGCGAGCGGTCTGGGAGACGTCCGCGGCGCACGAGGCGGCGCTCACGGCTCTCGGCGGGAGGATGGCGGAACGAGCCGCCGACATCCGTGACGTCCGCGACCGCATGATCGCCGAGATCCTCCGGGTGGACATGCCGGGAGTCCCCGAGCGAGACGAGCCCTTCGTCCTCGTCGCGAGCGACCTGGCCCCCGCCGACACGGCAGCGCTGGACGGCGGGAGCTGCGTCGCTCTCGTGACCGCGGACGGCGGGCCCACGTCGCACACGGCGATCATCGCGCGGGCACTGGGACTGCCTGCCGTGGTCGGGGTGCCAGGGGCGACCGGCATCCGCGAGGGCGCCATGCTTCTCGTCGACGGCGATCGCGGCACGATCCACGTCGATCCGGACGAGGCGGAGATCGCCGAGGCGCGGGCCGCGGCGGTCGTGGTGACCTTCGACGGACGGGGCCGTCTCGCGGACGGGACCCGCGTGCCCCTCCTGGCCAACGTCGGAGGAGCGTCGGATGCCGGGAGCGCGGCCGCGGCGCACGCCGAGGGGGTCGGGCTCTTTCGCACCGAGTTCTGCTTCCTCGACCGGACGGCGGCGCCGAGCATCCAGGAGCAGGTCGAGGCCTACCGCGGGGTGCTGCGCGCATTCCCCGGGCGGAAGGTCGTCGTGCGCACCCTGGATGCGGGGAGTGACAAGCCGCTGCCGTTCGCGAACGACGACGACGAGGAGAACCCCGCGCTGGGCGTGCGGGGTCTGCGCCTCTCGCGTCGCCGGCCCGCTCTGCTCGACGACCAGCTGCGCGCGCTGGCCAGGGCTGCCGATGCGGAATCCGCCGAGGTGGAGGTCATGGCCCCGATGGTCGCCACGGTCGACGAGGCGGCGGACTTCGCGGCGCGGTGCCGTGCCGCGGGGCTGGACAGAGCGGGGATCATGATCGAGACCCCGGCGGCGGCGCTGCTGGCCGCCGAGCTGTTCGAGGTCGTGGACTTCGTGAGCCTCGGGACCAACGATCTCGCGCAGTACACCCTGGCCGCGGACCGGCTGTCCAGTGCGCTCGCCGATCTCAACGATCCCTGGCAGCCGGCGGTGCTGCGGCTGATCGGGACGGTCGGGGCCGCGGGACGGGCGGCGGGAAAGCCGGTCGGGATCTGCGGGGAGGCGGCCGGGGACCCGGCACTCGCCCCCGTGCTCGTCGGGCTCGGCGCGACCTCGCTGTCGATGACGCCGCGCGCCCTCGGGCGGGTGGCGGCCGCACTCGACGCGGCGGACCCGGACGAGTGCCGTCGGGCGGCCGAAGATGCGAGCGGCGCGGCGACCGCCGCGGAGGCGCGGAGCGCAGCAGCTCTCGTGCTCGGCGGAGGCCAGACGGGCTGAGCCGAACCGCTGTCCGACCGCTACTCTTCCCTCAGGGGGCGCCGTGTCCACGGCGCACATGATCATGCGGAGGGTTCATGTCGGCGACGGCACACGACGGAGGGAAGCTGCGAGGAGCGGCGCTCCTCGCAGCGGTGGTGGCGGGAGTGCTGGTGGCGCTCCCGGGGTGCGCGGCGACGCCGGAGGCGACACCCACGGCGACCGCATCACGGGCGCCGGAGACCCCGACCCCCACTCCCGATCCCTATGCCGGGCCCCTCCTCTTCGTCGGCGACGAGCTCGACGCGTTCGCGCTCACGCCGGAGGAGGTCGCGCAGCTGTTCCCGTCCGCTCCGCCCGCAGCCGTGGTCGACGACACGCTGCTGCAGTACTCGGACGGCGGCGGGCCCGAGTTCAGCCCCGCGGTCTGCCTGCTGCTGACCGTCGAGACGTCGATGCGCAGCATCGGGGCGCGCACGGTGCCCTGGGTGGACGAGGACGACACCGGGAACAGCGGCAAGCAGGAGATCCTCCAGTTCGCGTCGGAAGAGGTCGCCGCGGCACGAATGGACGACCTCCTCTCCACCGTCGAGCGGTGTGCGCAGTTCGACGCACAGGGTGCGGGCACCTTCGCGGCGGTCGCTGCGCCGGAGACCGACGGGGTGCGCGCGTTCGGCGGCACCCTGGACCTGGGGTCAGGGGACGGCGCCTGGCGGGCGCATCATGCGTTCGCCGCCGTGGGAAACGTCATCGTGCACGTGTGGCAGCCCGCCCTCGACGGCTCGGAGTTCGACGCGGAGCGCGCGGCACTGCTCGTGCGCGACCGCGCCCGCGAAGCGAAGTCCGCACTCGTCGAGAAGCTGACGGAGAACCCGCCTACGACCGAGACTCCGGAAGCCGCGGATCCCGGCGCCCCCTGGAGCGAATGGGAGATGACGGCGACGGGCGTCGGACCGCTCGAGCTCGGGATGCCCCGCGAGGATGCGCTGGCGGCGATCCCGGGGGCGACCGCTCAGCCCACCGGTGGCACGCACACGCTCGTGCGCCTCGTGAGCGCCGACGGTACGAGCACGCTCCTGCTGCATTTCACTGACGACGGCACGACCCTCGCAGCGGTCACCGCCGGGATCGCGAACGTGCAGGGTGACCTGGAGCCCGACGGTGCGGTCCTTCCCGCCACGGGCGGGCTCCGCATCGGTGCCCCGCTGTCGGACGCCGTCGCCGCTTTCCCGGAGGGCACGTTCCTCCGCGTCGTCTCGTCCGCGGAGTTCTTCTACGAGTGGTCGACGAGGGAAGGCGGCACGATCCGCTTCCGGGCGGACAGGGACTACGAGGACCCTGCTGCAGTGATCACGGGCGTGACGGTGGAGGACGCGGCGCTCTGGCCGCCGCTCGACTTCGAGTGACGCATGGCATGATCCGCCGACCTCCTTGCGTTACTGACCGATCGTTCAGTTAGTATGGGCGGACGGGACGCGGTCGTCCCGTCCCAGCGCGACGAGGAGGTCGGCGATGACGGAGGCGACGGATACGGCGGAGGCCGTGCGGCCGAACCGGGCCATGATGGAACGCGACCGGGCCTCGGCGATGCTCGGGCTCGTCGTCGAACGCGACGACCCGGGGCACGCGGTCGTGTCCATGCGCGTCCGTGACGACATGACCAACGGCTTCCAGATCACCCACGGCGGGCTCGTGTTCGCGCTCGCCGACACCGCCTTCGCGATCGCCTGCAACGAGGACGACCGGGTGACGGTCGCCGCCGGCGCCGACATCTCGTTCCTCAAGCCCACCGTCGCGGGGCAGACGCTCACCGCGACGGCCGTCCGCCGCACCCGCAGCGGTCGCTCCGGCCTCTACGACGTGACGGTCGTGGACGAGCAGGGCGACGCGGTCGCCGAGTTCCGCGGCCGCTCCCGCACCACCTCCCGCACCTTCTGATCCCATCCGTTCCGAGGGGTCCCCGTGTCGACGATGACCGCCCCCGCCTCCGCCCTCCGCCCGCCGACGACCGACGAGCTCGACCCCGAGGAGCGGATGAGCCGCGCCGAGATCGAGCGTCTGCAGCTCGAGCGCCTCCAGTGGACCGTGCAGCACGCCTATCGCAACGTGCCGCTCTACACGCGGAAGTTCGACGAGGCGGGCGTGCATCCCGACGACATCCGCACGCTCGACGACGTGCACCGGCTGCCCTTCACGACCAAGGACGACCTGCGCGAGACGTACCCGTTCGGGATGTTCGCGGTGCCGATGGCCGACGTCGCCCGCATCCACGCGTCCAGCGGCACCACGGGCCGCCCGACCGTCGTCGGCTACACGCGCGGCGACCTCGACCGCTGGGGGACGCTGGTGGCCCGGTCGCTCCGCGCCAGCGGCATCCGGCGCGGCATGAAGGTGCACAACGCCTACGGGTACGGCCTGTTCACGGGCGGGCTCGGGGCGCATGCCGGCATCGAGGCACTGGGCGCCACCGTGATCCCGATGTCGGGCGGACAGACCGCCCGACAGGTGCAGCTCATCCGCGACTTCGAGCCGGACGCGATCCTGTGCACCCCGAGCTACCTCCTCACGATCGCGGACGCGATGGCCGCGCAGGGCATCGACCCGCGGTCCACCTCGCTCCGGGTCGCGGTGCTCGGCGCGGAGCCCTGGACCAACGAGATGCGGCACGAGCTGGAGCAGCGGCTCGGCATCGACGCCCTCGACATCTTCGGACTCAGCGAGGTCATGGGGCCGGGTGTCGGCAACGAGTGCCTCGAGACCAAGGACGGCCCGCACCTGTGGGAGGACCACTTTCTGCCGGAGGTGATCGACGGCGACACCCTGGAGGCCCTGCCGGACGGCGAACGGGGCGAGCTCGTCTTCACCTCGCTCACCAAGGAGGCGTTCCCCGTCATCCGGTACCGCACGCGCGACATCACCCGCCTGCTCCCCGGCACGGCGCGTCCGGGTATGCGGCGGATGGAGAAGGTCACCGGACGCAACGACGACATGATCATCCTGCGCGGCGTCAACCTCTTCCCGACGCAGATCGAGGAGCTGGTGCTCGGGATCGAGCAGCTCACGCCGCACTTCATCCTGGAGCTGACGAAGGAGGGCCGGATGGACGCCCTCACGGTGCGCATCGAGCGTCACCCCGACCTGTCCGTGGAGACGTGCGAGGCGGCGGCGCAGGTGCTGGTGCAGCGCATCAAGGTGTTCATCGGCTCGTCGGTCGCCGTGCGGCTGGAGGAGCCGGGGGCGCTGCCGCGCAGCGAGGGCAAGTACAAGCGCGTCTACGACCTGCGCTGACACGCGGGGGTCTCGGCGTCGACCTCCGCGATGCGCGCGGCGGGCGGTGCGAGACTGAGGGGGATGTCCGAGATGCAGACCACGCGGCGCGGCCGCCCCGGGTACGACCAGCAGGGGATCCTCGCGGTCGCGGTGGCCGCCTTCAACGAGCACGGCTACGACGCGACCTCGATCGGGATGCTCGCCGAGCGTCTCGGGCTGTCGAAGTCGGCGATCTACCATCACTTCGGGTCGAAGGACGAGATGCTCGACCGTGCCCTCGACAGCGCTCTCGGCGGGCTCGAAGCGGTGGTCGACGCACCCCGCCCGGTCGACGCTGGAGCAGCCGACGCCGTTGCCCGGCTGGAGCACGTGCTCCGCGGGGCCGTGCATGTGCTCGTGGACCAGCTCCCCGCCGTGACGCTGCTGCTGCGCGTGCGCGGGAACACCGACGTCGAGCGCCGCGCCCTCACCCGGCGGCGGGCGTTCGACCGCCGCATCACGGCCCTCGTCGCGGAGGCGCAGGCCGAGGGTGCCCTGCGCTCCGACATCGACGCGGCCGTCGTCGCCCGCCTGACGTTCGGCATGATCAACTCGATCGTCGAGTGGTACCGCCCCGGTGGTCGCGAGGGCGCCGATCGCCTCGCCGACGACGTCGTCGCGATCGCTCTCGACGGCCTCCGCCACCCCTGACTCGCGAGCCCCCGTCTTCGCGCCGAGGCCCCGCCGTCTCCGCGTGGGAAGGGCGGGGCCTCGACGAGAACCCGGGGTCTCGGGACTATGCGGCGGGAGTGAGCTCCTTCGCGACGAGAGTCAGGACGTCGTAGGTCGCGACGAGCTCGTCGTCCTGGTTCTTCAGGACCGCGTCCCAGCGCACCTCGCCGTACTCGTCGGTCTCCCGCGGCGTGATCTGCTTGGCGGTGAGTTCGACGCGGATCTCGTCGCCGGGGGACACCGGGGTCACGAAGCGCAGGTTCTCCAGCCCGGAGTTCGCGAGCACGGGACCGGGAGCCGGATCGACAAAGAGCCCCGCCGCCCACGACACGAGCAGGTAGCCGTGCGCTACGCGTCCGGGGAAGAAGGGGTTTGCCGCCGCGGACGCCTCGTCCATGTGCGCGTAGAACGTGTCGCCCGTGAACGCCGCGAACGTCTCGATGTCGTCGAGGGTGACGGTGCGCGAGGGACTGACGACCTGGTCGCCGATGCGCAGCTCCGCCAGCGACTTGCGAAAGGGGTGCACACCGTCGCCGGTGTCGAACGGACGGGCCGAGGCCCCCTGGTGCCACACCCCGGTGAGCGCGGTCATCATCTCCGGGGAGCCCTGCACCGCGGTGCGCTGCATGTGGTGCAGCACCGCCCGGATGCCGCCGAGCTCCTCTCCGCCGCCGGCGCGACCGGGACCGCCGTGCACGAGGTTCGGGAGCGGGGAGCCGTGGCCGGTCGAGCTGCGGGCGTCGTCGCGGTCGAGGAAGAGCACGCGACCGTTGTACGCCGCGATCCCCGCGGCCAGCGTCGTCGCGACCTCCGGGTCGTGCGTCGCGACACTCGTCACGAGCGAGCCGCCGCCCCGGGCCACGAGTGCCGCCGCCTCGTCCAGCGTGCGGTAGCCGAGGATGCTGGAGACGGGGCCGAACGCCTCGATCTCGTTCACGGCGGGGCTGGTCGCATCGGCGAAGCGCAGGAGCATCGGCGCCACGAACGCGCCGTCCTCCGCCGGGCCCTCGCTGCCGTCCGCACGGCGGACCGTCGGCGTCTCCGGGGAGCCGATCACGAGCTCGCCCCCGCCCTCGCGGAGTCGCGCCACCTGCCGGAGCACCTCGTCGCGCTGGGCCGTGGAGGCGAGCGGTCCCATCGTCACGCCCTCGGCGCGCGGGTCGCCCACGACGATCCGCGCCGCGAGCCGGTCGCGCACCGCGGCGATCACGTCGTCCACCGCGTCCTCGGGCACGATCGCCCGCCGGATCGCGGTGCACTTCTGCCCGGCCTTCGACGTCATCTCCGCGACGAGCTGCTTCACGTAGGCGTCGAACTCCGGCGTGCCGGAGGCCGCATCCGTGCCGAGCACCGAGGCGTTGATCGAGTCGGTCTCGCTGGTGAAGCGGACCCCGCCGGTCTGCACCGCGTCGTGCGCCCGCAGCCGCTCCGCCGTCGACGCTGAGCCGGTGAACGCGACGAGGTCGCCCAGGCGGAGGTGCTCGAAGAGGTCGGGCACGCTGCCGGAGACGAGCTGCAGCGACCCCTCGGGCAGCAGTCCGGACTCGACCATCACGCGCACCATGGCCTCGGTGAGGTAGCCGGTGGGGGTGGCGGGCTTCACGACCGTGGGGACACCGGCGAGGAAGGCCGGCGCGAACTTCTCCAGCGAGCCCCACACGGGGAAGTTGAAGGCGTTGATCTGCACCGCCACCCCGGGCAGCCGGGTGTAGATGTGCCGACCGAGGAAGGAGCCGTCCCGCGACAGGTTCTCCACGGCGCCGTCGACGTAGACCTTCGCGTTCGGCAGCTCGCGGCGGCCCTTGCTGGAGTACGCGAAGAGCACGCCGATGCCGCCGTCGATGTCGACCCAGGAGTCCTGCGCGGTGGCGCCGGTGCGGCTGGAGAGCGCGTACAGCTCCTCCTTGCGGGCGGTCAGCGCGAGCGCGAGCTGCTTGAGCAGGACGGCGCGCTGGTGGAACGTGAGCTCCCCGAGCGCGGCCTGGCCGGTGGTGCGGGCGTAGTCGAGCGCCGCGCCGAGGTCGAGGCCGGCGGTGGAGACGCGGGCCACCGTCTCCCCGGTCGAGGCGTCGCGCACCGCGGTGGCGTCCGCGTCGGAGGCGGGCGTCCACCAGGAGCCCTGCACGTAGCTGGGGAGGATCTCGGTCATGGGGGTTCCCTTCATCAGTCGTCCCATTCGTAGAAGCCGCGTCCGCTCTTGCGTCCGAGGTGCCCCTCCGCCACGAGGCGGCGCAGCAGGGCCGGGGGTTCGAAGCGCGAGCCGAGCTGCGCCGCGAGGTACTCGGCGATGCCGAGCCGTACGTCCAGCCCGACGATGTCGGTGAGCCGGAGCGGCCCCACCGCGTGCTTGTAGCCCAGGGTCATGGCCGCGTCGATGTCGGCGGCGGAGGCGACGCCGTCCTCGAGCATCCGGATCGCCTCGAGGCCGAGGGCGACGCCCAGACGTGACGACGCGAAACCCGGGGCGTCGGCGACGACGATGGGCGTCTTCTCCAGCGCGCGGACCCAGGAGGCCGCGTCCGCGACGAGAGTCTCCGCGGTCGCGCCGCCACGCACCACTTCCACGAGGGTCGAGGCGGGCACCGGGTTGAAGAAGTGCATCCCGAGGAAGCGCTCGGGGCGGTCGAGCACCGCCGCGAGCTCGTCGATCGAGATGGACGAGGTGTTGGACGCGAGGGCCGCATCGTCGGCGAGGTGGCGCTCGACGCGGGTGAGGGCGTCGATCTTGAGCGACAGCTCCTCCGGGACGGCCTCGATGACGAGGGTGCAGTCCGCGAACAGGGCGGCGTCGGTCCCGGTCGCGAACCGGGCGCGATATGCGTCGGCGGTCTCGATCGCCGTGCCGCGGGAGAGCGAGGCGTCGATCGACCCGAGCACGCGGGCGGCGGCGGTCGCGGCGGCGTCGTCGTCCCGCTCGACGACGGTCACGGGGGATCCGGCGAGGAGGAAGGCGTGGGCGATGCCCGCGCCCATGCGTCCGCCGCCGAGCACGCCGACGCGGGCCGGCGCTGCGGCTTCGGGGGAGGAGGGCGTGCTCATCGGTCTCTCCGTTCCAGGAAGGCGGTCATGCGGCGGTGCTTCTCCGGGCTCTCGAACAGCGTGGCCTGCTCCTCGAGGTCGACCGCGGGGTGCTGGTCGCGCGGCGCCCGGAACACCCGCTTGGTCGCGATGGTCGCCGCGGGGTCGTTGCGGGCGATGCGGTCGGCGACCGCATGGGCGGCGTCGAGGAGGTCGGCGACCTCGTGCAGCGAGGAGACGAGACCGATGCGGAGGGCCTCCTCGGCGTGCACCGTGCGGCCGGTCAACAGCAGCTCGATGGCGCGGGCGTCGCCCACGATCTCCTTGAGGCGCCAGCTCGCTCCCGCCGCGGCGAGGATGCCCAGGCCGGTCTCCGGGTTGCCGATCTTCAGCGTCGGCGTCGCGAGGCGGATATCGGCGGCATACGCGAGTTCCGCGCCACCGCCGAGCGCGTAGCCGTCGATCGCGGCGATCACGGGCATCGGCAGCTCCGCGACGCGGACGAACGCGCGGGCGTTGATGCCGCGGCGGGCGTCGTCGGCGCGACGGTCCCGGAGCTCGGCGATGTCGGCGCCCGCCGCGAACACCCCGTCGGCGCCGGTGAGGATGAGCGTGCGCGGCGTCTCCTCCAGCTCGGCGCACAGCGCGTGCAGGGCGTCGATCGTGGCCTGGTCGATCGCGTTGCGCTTGTGCGGACGGTTCAGGGTCGCGACGACGCGGTCCGCGGTGCGGGTGACGAGCAGCGGCTCGTCCGCGCCCCTCACACCTTCTCCAGGATCACGGCCGCGCCCTGGCCGACGCCGACGCACATCGTGGCGAGGCCGTAGCGGGAGTCCTCGCGCTCCATGCGTCCCATCAGCGTCACGAGCAGGCGCGAGCCGGACGAGCCGAGCGGGTGGCCGAGAGCGATGGCGCCGCCGTCGGCGTTCACGCGGTCGTGGTCGAGGCCGAGCCGCCGGATGCAGGCGAGCGACTGCGAGGCGAACGCCTCGTTGAGCTCCACGGCGCCGATGTCGTCGAGGGAGAGCCCCGAACGGCGCAGCGCCTTCTCCGTCGCGGGGACCGGTCCGAGTCCCATGATCTCCGGAGCCAGGGCGGCGGAGGTGCCGACGACGATCCGCGCGCGGGGCGTCAGCCCGTGGCGCTCGACGGCTTCGGCGCTCGCCACGAGCACGGCCGACGCGCCGTCGTTGAGGGCGCTGGAATTGCCGGCCGTGACGACCTCTCCGCCGGCCACGACGGGGCGGAGGCGCGCGAGCACCTCGAGGGTGGTCTCCGGGCGCGGACCCTCGTCGACGAGCACCTCGCCGTCGCGGACGGGGACGCCGACGATCTCCGGGGCGAAGCGGCCGGCGGCGATCGCGGCGGCGGCGCGCTGCTGCGAGCGGACGGCGAAGGCGTCGGCCTCGGCGCGCGTGATGCCGTCGACGCGGGCGACCTCCTCTGCCGTCTCCGGCATCGTGAAGGTGGCCTTGTCCCGCGCGGCGAGGTGCGGGTTCGGGAAGCGCCAGCCGATCGAGGTGTCGAAGGCGGCTCCGGGCTTCGCCCACGCCTTCTCCGGCTTGGCCTGCACCCAGGGGGCGCGGGTCATGGATTCGACGCCGCCGGCGACGAGGAGATCGGCGTCGCCCGCGCGGATCGCCTGCGCGGCCATGGTGACGGCGGACATCCCGGAGGCGCAGAGCCGGTTGACCGTGATGCCCGGCACGGTGTCGGGCAGACCGGCGAGGAGCACCGCCATCCGGGCGACGTTCCGGTTGTCCTCTCCGGCCTGGTTGGCGGCGCCGAGGATGACCTCGTCCAGCTCGGTACGCGCCGGGTCGAGCCCGACGCGGCGCACGGCCTCGCCGACGACGAGCGCCGCGAGGTCGTCGGGACGGACGGCGGAGAGGGAGCCGCCGTAGCGGCCCACCGGGGTACGGACCCCTCCGACGAGGTAGGCCTCTGGCATGCGGATCTCCTGACTTCGTCGTCCTGGTGTGGTCCGGGAGCGGCCGGTCGTGAATTACTGACCGATCGTAAGGTAATTATGGCACAGGCACACGGCCGGCCGCGATCCCGGACCAGGAGTCAGACGCTGAGATCCACGCCCTTCGTCTCCTTCACCAGCGAGACGCCGATGAGAGAGATGATCGACGCGACCGCGATGTAGACGCCGATCGTCCACGCGGCGTGGAACTGGTTCAGCAGTGCCTCCGCGATCATCGGTGCGAACGCCCCGCCGAGGATGGCGCCGAGGGCATAGCCGATCGAGACACCCGAGTAGCGCACGTTCGCGGGGAACATCTCGGCGTACAGCGCCGCCTGCGGGCCGTACGAGAGCCCGAGCGCGAACGTCATGACGAACAGGGCGACGAAGTACCAGACGATGTTCGCGGTATCGATGAGGAACCACATCGGGATGGCCCACACCGCGAGGGCGACGTACCCGATCTGGAACGTACGGATGCGGCCGAGGCGGTCGGACAGCGCGCCGCCCCACAGTGTGAAGATCAGCCAGCCGAACGAGGCGAGCGTCGTCGCCAGCAGCACCGGCGGGCGCTCCATGCCGAGACCCGTCACCGCATACGTCGCGAAGAAGGCGATCAGCAGGTAGCCCGCGGCGTTGTTGGCGATGAAGATGACGGCCGTGAGCACGACCTGCTTCGTGTGCGCCCGGAAGAGCTGCCCGAGCGGCGCCGAGGCCTCCTTGCGGCGGCGACGCAGGTCTTCGAACACGGGGCTCTCGTCGACCGCGCGACGGATCACGTAGCCGACCGCGATGAGCACGATCGAGAGCAGGAACGGGATGCGCCAGCCCCACTCGAGGAAGGCCTCGGGGGACATCGAGCTCGTGAGGGCCCAGAGGGTGAAGGTGGCGAGGATCATGCCGACCGGCACGCCGATCTGCGGGAACGCGCCGAACAGGCCGCGTCGCGCCGTCGGGGCGTGCTCGACGGCCATGAGCGCCGCGCCGCCCCATTCGCCGCCGGCGGAGAAGCCCTGCAGGATGCGCAGGAGGATCAGGAGGATCGGGGCGGCGACGCCGATGGCGGCGTACGTGGGCAGCAGGCCGATGAGGGAGGTGGACAGTCCCATCATCACGAGGGTGAAGACGAGCATCTTCTTCCGGCCGAGCTTGTCGCCGAGGTGTCCGGCGACGATCGCGCCGAGCGGGCGGAACAGGAACGAGATGCCGATGGTCGCGAACGAGAGCACCTGGGCGAGCCCGGGGCTCGACTCCGCGATGGGAGCGAGGAAGAGCGGGGCGAGCACGAGGCCCGCCGCCTGGGCGTAGATGAAGAAGTCGTACCACTCGATCGACGTCCCCACGAGGGTGCCGGCGAGGACGCGCCGCTCCTCGGCGGGCATCCTTCTGGTCGACGAGGCGGCTGCGGTGGCTGAGGTCATGCGAACTCCGTTGTTCTGCGAGGGGGAGCGCCGACGCGGGTACGTCGGCGATTACTTACCGAATGATCGGTCAGTAATCGCCGAGCGTAGCGTATCGGCGCTCCGCCCACGAGGGTTCGCCGGCCGGGTCGAGCTCAGACCCGCCCGAAGGCGCGGAGCGGATGCTCGATGAGCTCCACCACGCGGCGGAGGAATCCGGCCGCATACCCGCCGTCGCAGACGCGGTGGTCGAACACGAGCGAGAGCTGGACGATGCGACGCGGCACGATCGCCCCGTCCACGACCCAGGGCCGCTCGATGATCCGGCCGATGCCGAGGATCGCGACGTCGGGGTGATTGATGATCGCCGCGGAGCCGTCGACGCCGAGCCCGCCGTAGTTGTTGAGCGTGAAGGTCGATCCGCGGAGCCGCTCGGGCGGCAGCGTGCCGGCGCGCGCGGTGGCCGCGAGCTCGCGCAGGGCGGCGTCGAGGTCGGCGACCGTGAGCCGGTGCGCGTGCGGGACGACCGGGACGAGGAGGCCGCGTTCGGTGTCGGCCGCGACGCCGAGGTTCACGCCGTCGAACGAGATCAACTCGGAGCCGTCGTCGCTGAGCCGCGAGGCGAGGACCGGGTAGTCCTCCAGTGCGAGCAGCACGAACCGCGCGAGGAGCGCCGTGATCGACGGGGCCTTCGCGCCCTCGGGAGCCATCCGCCCGCGGAGGTCCCAGAGCTCGGTGGCGTCGACGTCGACCCACACGGTGGCCTCGGGGATCTCGGAGCGGCTGCGGGCGAGCCGGGCGCTCACGGTACGGCGCAGCGGGGACAGGCGCTCGCGGCTGCGGACCGGGAGGCCGTCGATCTCGCCGGTGGGAGCGGTCGCGGAGGTCGGCGTCGGGGTCGCGACGCCGTCCACGGCGTGGTCCACGGCGGCGCGCAGCACGTCGGCGCGGGTGATCGCCCCGTCCGCTCCGGTGGCGGCGATCGCGTACACGTCGAGGCCCAGGTCGCGGGCGAGGCGCCGAACGAGCGGCGACCGCACGGCGACCGGCGCGGGACGCGCGGGCTCGCGGGAGGCGGATGCGGGGGACTCCGGAGCGGTCGAGGCGGGTGCTGCCGGTGCGGGCGCTGTCGAGGCGGGCGCCGGAGCGGGGCGTGGCGCCGCGGGGCGACGGCGCCGCCCCGTCGCGGAGGAGGCCGAGGTGCCGTACCCGATGAGGACGTTGCCCGACCCCGCCCGCTCCTCCTGCCGGTACGCCTCGTGCTCGGGCGGCGCGGCAGGGGCCTTCGGCGCGGATGCGGTCTCCTCGCTGCCGGGGTCGGCGACCTCCAGCACCGGGGCGCCGACATCGATCGTGTCGCCGGGCGTGCCGTGCAGCGCCGTCACGACGCCGGCGAACGGCGAGGGCAGTTCGACGACGCTCTTCGCGGTCTCGACCTCGGCGATGGCCTGATCGGTCGCGATGCTGTCGCCGACGGACACCAGCCACTGCACGAGGCCGGCCTCGGTGAGTCCCTCGCCGAGGTCGGGGAGGCGGAACACGCGGGTCGCGGTCTTCACAGGCGTGCTCATGCGTCGTCCTCCCAGTGCAGCGTGTCGATCGCGTCGAGCACGCGATCGACGTCCGGCAGGTACCAGTGCTCGAACTTGGGCGGTGCGTACGGGGTGTCGAACCCGGTCACCCGTCGCACGGGGGCCTCCAGGTACTCGAAGCAGCGCTCGAACACCCGCGCCTGGATCTCGGAGGCCACGCTGACGAATCCCGGCGCCTCGGCGATCACGACCGCGCGTCCCGTGGAGCGCACCGCCGCGGTGACCGTCTCGTCGTCGAAGGGGGACAGGGAGCGCACGTCGACCACCTGCACGCTGCGCCCTTCGCCCGCGGCGACCTCCGCCGCCTCCAGCGCGAGCGGCACGGAGGCCCCGTACGCGAGGAGGGTCACGTCGGTGCCCTCCCTGGCGATGCGCGCCGAGCCGATCTCCGCCGTCACCGCGGTGTCGACCTCGCCCTTCGACCAGTAGAGCTTCTTGGGCTCGAGGAAGACCACCGGGTCCGGCGAGGCGATGGCCGCCCGGAGCAGCGAGTAGGCGTCCTGCGGGGTGGACGGACTCAGGACGGTGAGGCCGGGGGTGTGCGCGTAGTACGCCTCGGACGAGTCGCAGTGATGCTCCACGCCCCCGATGCCGCCCCCGAACGGGATGCGGATCACGAGCGGCATGCGCATCCCGCCGCGGGTGCGGTTGCCGAGCTTCGCCACGTGGCTGACGATCTGCTCGAAGGCGGGGAGGGCGAAGGCATCGAACTGCATCTCGACCACGGGGCGCATCCCGTTCATCGCCATGCCGACGGCGGTGCCGATGATGCCGGACTCCGCGAGCGGGGTGTCGAAGCAGCGGTCCTCGCCGAAGCGGGCGGTGAGCCCGTCGGTGATGCGGAACACGCCGCCGAGGGCTCCCACATCCTCGCCGAAGACGACCACGTCGGGGTCGGCGGCGAGGGCGTCGGCGAGGGCGCGGTTGAGGGCGGCGGCCATGGTCATGGTCGTGGTGGTGCCGGTGTGCGCCGCGACCGGCGTCTCGTGCTCGGCGATGGTCATCGGGGGCCTCCGGTCGTCATCGTCTCGGCGGGGTGGGAGCGGGCGATCTCGTCCCGGAGGAGCTGCCACTGCTCCTCACGCTGCGGCGAGCGGGTCGCGGTCACGAAGCGGAAGAGGTCTTCCGGGTCGAGGTCCGCGTCGGTGTTCAGGGCGGTGCGCATGGCGGCGGCGATCTCCTCCGCGCCTGCGGCGAAGCGCGACTCTGCCTCGTCGTCCAGCGTCCCCGTCGCCGTGAGGTGCGCGCGCAGGCGGAGCAGCGGATCGCGGGCGAGCCAGGCCTGCACCTCCTCGCGTTCGCGGTAGCGGGTGTCGTCGTCGGCGTTGGTGTGCGCCTGCATGCGGTAGGTGTGCGCCTCGACGAGGGAGGGGCCGCCCCCGGCGCGGGCGCGGTCGACGGCCTCCGTGAGCACCGCGAGGACCGCGGCCACGTCGTTGCCGTCGACGCGCTGCCCCGGCATGCCGTAGCCGACCGCCTTGTGGGCGAGGGAGGGCGCGGCGGTCTGCCGGGAGAGGGGGACCGAGATCGCGAACTCGTTGTTCTGCACGAAGAACACGACCGGGACGTGGAAGACGGCGGCGAAGTTCATCGCCTCGTGGAAGTCGCCCTCGCTCGTCGCGCCGTCGCCGCAGAGCGCGAGCACCACGGTGTCCTCGCCGCGGTGCTTCGCCGCCTGCGCGAAGCCGACCGCGTGCAGCAGCTGGGTCGCGAGCGGGGTGGCCTGCGGGGCGACGCGGTGCGCCCGTACGTCGTAGCCGGAGTGCCAGTCGCCCTTGAGGAGCACCATCGCCTCGGCAGGCTCGACGCCCCGGGCGATCACGGCGACCGAGTCGCGGTAGGTGGGGAAGAGCCAGTCGGTGTCGCCGAGCACCATCGCCGCGGCCACCTGGCAGGCCTCCTGGCCGTGCGAGGAGGGGTAGACCGCGAGGCGTCCCTGGCGCACGAGCGCGCCGGCCTGATCGTTGATGCGACGGCCTTCGACGAGACCCCGGTAGGCCGCCAGCAGGACGTCGGCGGCGGGGAGCGCGTAGGCCTCGTCGGGGAGGGCGGTCCCGTCCTCGGCGATCAGTCGTACCGCGATGTCTCGCGGGAGCATGTCGTGGGGGTGCATCCGTCCGCCTTCCTTGCCGAACTCGATGAGGACAGCATGCCGCGCGTACGACAGTCATCCAAGATCCGTCGCGGGATCGTGGACGATTGCTCGCGACGTGCCACAATGGCTTCCGAAATGTCAGGATTTCCCGGGCGGGAGAGGGGTGCCATGGCGGCGCTGGACGAGACGGATCGCGCGATCCTCGCGGAGCTGCGGCGGGATGCGCGGGCGTCCATGACCGCGATCGCCGAAGCGGTGCACATCTCCCGCGCGGGGGCGCATGCCCGCATCAAGCGCCTCACCGACGCCGGGGTGATCACGGGGTACACCGTGCGCACCGACCCCGTGCTGCTGGGGCATCACGCGAGCGCGTACGTGACCCTCGCCATCGAACAGGCCACGTGGCAGGAGGTGAGCGCGCGGCTCCGGGCGATCGCGGAGATAGAGCACATGGCGCTCGTCGGCGGCGACTTCGACGTGCTGCTGCTCGTGCGTGCCAACGACGCGCGCGACCTGCGCCGCATCGTGCTGGAGGACATCCAGGCGATCCCGTCGATCCGCTCGACGCGGACGATCCTGATCTTCGAGGACTTCGACCGGGCGTGATGTCCTCTCCGGCGATGGGGGCCGTCGGGGGCGGATGCTGGGTGATGTGGAGGGTTGATCACGGGTCGATTCGTCTGCAGGAGGACTCCTCCGTGCGTACTGGAATATCCCTCTGAACAGGGGTAATCAGGTCGCGCAATGTCGGTGGCACTCGGTTGAATCGTCGTATGGAAAGCACCCCGGCAGCGGTTCTCGACGACACGGTCGTCGCTCTCGACGCCGTGCTGCAGTCGGGCACCGTGGGCGCTCTCGATGCCGGGGCGATGATGGACCTGCTGCGGGTCGCGGGTGAAATCCAGCGACGCGTGGAGGCCGTGATCGTGGAGGCGGTCGCGAGCGTCGATCCGCGTCCGGCGGGGTCCGGGGAACCGGCGTTCTGCGGACGGTTCGGCTGTCGCTCGATGAACGAATTGCTGCAGCGTGTCCTTCGTGCGGACGCCGCATCCGCCGCACGCCTGGTGAAGGGCGCGCGGTTGGTGCGGCGCGAGGTCGATCTCTCCTCCGGGGAGTGGCTGCCGGCGCGGTGGCCGGCGCTGCGCGAGGCCCTCCTCGACGGGGCGATCGGCGTGACCGGGTTGTTGGCCGCGACCGGGCCGATCGAGCAGGCCGGCCCTCGCGTGCGCCTCGCCGACCGCTGGGAGGCGGACGCGTATCTGGCCGAGGTCGCTCGTGGCGAGGAGAGCGACGACGACGAGAACAGTGACGCCGAGAACGAGACCGATCCGGCACCGACAGCCGAGGATCTGCGGGTGCGGGCGCAGCTGATCGTGCAGTACCTCGACCCCGACGGCGCGGAGCCTGCGGAAGACGTCGCGCTGCGGGCTCGGGGTGTGGTGCTGGGGCGCGCCAAGGACGGCGTGATCCCGGTCCGGGGCGCACTGCTGCCCGAGGTCGCGGGGCAGCTGCAGCGGATCTGGGACGCGTATCTGAACCCGAAGGTCGACGGGCCGCCGCTTCCCGGCGTGCGCTTCGTGCCGTCCGCGGAACTCGAGGATTCCGATGCCGAGCGGCGGGACACCGCGGTGTCCTTGGACGACGATGTGCTCCCGGCCGGCGACCCCGGCGGGATGGTCGACGGGCGCACGCGGGCACAGAAGCAGCACGACGCGCTCGCGGCGGCCCTGGGGATCGCGGCACGGCACGACGACATGCCACGGCTGGGCGGTGCCGCCCCGACACTCGTGGTCACGGTCGGCGCCGAGGACTATGCCACCGGGCGCGGCTGGGCGCGGGTCGAGGGCGTCGAGACGCCGGTGTCGACACGGGTGGCCGCGCACACGGCGTGTGGAGGGACCGTCCAGCGGGTCGTGCTCGGGACCGGCGGAAGGATCGTCGGGCTCGGGTCGAGCGACCGGATCTTCACCCCCGCGCAGCGCCGGGCGATCGGCGTACGGGACGGCGAGTGCCTGATCCCCGGATGTCACGTCCCGGCAGCCTGGTGCGAGATCCACCACGTCACGGAGCACGCGCACGGGGGTCCGACGCACACCGACAACGGGGTCGCGCTGTGCTGGCATCACCACCGCACCCTGGCCACCTCGGGGTGGCAGATCCGCATGCGCGAGGGAGTACCGCAGGTGCGAGGGCCGGCCTGGTGGGATCCGAGGCGACGATGGCGCACGCCGCGCCCGGCGCTTCCCGACCCCACGCACCGGACGGGGTCCCGATTCGCTCACGCGGGACCGGCTCGGGAGCGCATCCTTCGCGCGGGGACATCTCCGGCGCGCTCCGCGACAAGTGCGGCGGCAAGGGCCGACCGAGAATGAGAAGAAGACCGGCGTCCGCGCCGTGACCCGCTCGAAGGAGAGACACCGATGTCCGATTCCGCCGTTCCCGTAGCCGTCGACTCCGGATCCGCCGATTCCGCGGCGTCCGCCGCTGCGGCGCTGCTCGACCGCATCCAGGCCCCGCAGGGCGAGGGGCGCGAGATCCCCGATGCCGCGACGCGGGAGGTCATCGGACGCGCGCCCGTGGCCACGGTCTCCGACCTCGACGACGCGATCGCCCGCGCGAAGGCCGCGCAGCCCGCGTGGGAAGCGCTCGGACACGAGAAGCGGAGCGCACTCCTCCTGGCCGCGGCCGACGCGATCGACGCGAACGCCGAAGGGCTCGCCTACCTCCTGTCGCGGGAGCAGGGCAAGCCGCTGAACGGCCCTAACGCGCGGTTCGAGCTCGGCGCCTGCTCGGCCTGGCTGCGCACCAACGCGACGACCGTCCTGGAGCCGCAGGTGCTCGTCGACGACGAGACGCTGCACGCCGAGCTCGTCTACAAGGCGGCCGGCGTGGTCGGGGCCATCGGGCCGTGGAACTGGCCGCTCATGATCACGATCTGGCAGATCGGCCCGTCGCTGCGCATGGGC
This sequence comes from Microbacterium sp. UBA7513, assembly GCF_002478345.1. Classification (NCBI taxonomy): domain Bacteria; kingdom Bacillati; phylum Actinomycetota; class Actinomycetes; order Micrococcales; family Microbacteriaceae; genus Microbacterium; species Microbacterium sp. UBA7513. Next base: position 18,389 of record NZ_DLNJ01000007.1, on the reverse strand, counting down.
AACACGGTCGTCGCGAAGCCCAGCGAGTACACCCCGCTGAGCGTGCTCGCGCTGCTCGCCGTGATGAACGACGTGCTGCCCGCCGATGTGCTCATCGGGGTCTCCGGAGACCGTGAGGTGGGCGCCCGCCTCGCCTCGCACCCCGACATCGCCAAGATCATGTTCACCGGCTCGACCGCGACCGGTCGCCGCATCATCGAGAGCTCCGCGGGCAACCTCGCCCGCCTCACGCTCGAACTGGGCGGCAACGACGCGGGCATCGTGCTCCCCGGCACCGATCCCTCGGCCATCGCGGAAGACCTCTTCTGGGGTGCGTTCATCAACACCGGACAGACCTGCGCCGCCATGAAGCGCCTCTACGTGCACGACTCCGTGTACGACGAGGTCGTGGACGCGCTCGCCGCCATCGCCGCGCAGGTGCCGATGGGCAACGGGCTCGACGAGGCCAACGTGCTCGGGCCGCTGCAGAACCGCCCGCAGTTCGACATCGTCAGTCGCCTCGTCGACGATGCGCGCAGCCGCGGCGCCCGGATCGTCACCGGTGGCGAGCCGGCCTCCGAGCTCGGCGAGCTGTTCTACCGGCCCACCATCGTCGCCGACATCGACAACGACGCGGCGCTCGTGCAGGAGGAGCAGTTCGGTCCCGCGCTCCCCGTCATCCGGTACAGCGACGTCGACGAGGCCTTCGCGCTCGCGAACGCCCTCGACGTGGGCCTCGGCGCCTCGGTGTGGGCGAGCGACCCGGAGGAGGCCCGCGCCGTCGCCGCGCGCATGCAGTCCGGCACGGTGTGGATCAACTCGCACGGCGGGCTGCACCCGATGGTGCCGTTCGGCGGCGTGAAGAGCTCGGGCTACGGGTTGGAGTTCGGCGTCGAGGGGCTCAAGTCCGTCGCCGTCACCCAGGTCGTCTCCGGACCGGGCCGGAAGGCCTGAGCGTGGCCGCGGCGAACAGCGGCGCGGTGCGCTCCGCGATCGTCGTCGGGGCCGGTACGTCGGGCGCCATCGTCGCGCGGCGTCTCACCGACGCCGGTGTCGCGGTGACGCTCGTCGAGGCGGGCGGCTACGACACGAACCCGGCCATCCATGATCCCTCCCGGGCGGGCGAGCTGTGGCACTCCGCCGAGGACTGGGACTTCTTCACCGTGCCGCAGCCGCACGCGGCCGGTCGTCGGCTGCATCTCCCTCGCGGCAAGGTCACCGGTGGGTCGCACGCGCTGAACGCCATGATCTGGGTGCGCGGCGCGGCCTCCGACTACGACGCGTGGGAGGCGGCGGGCGCGACCGGATGGGGCTGGGCCGAGGTCGAGCCGATCTACGACGCGATCGAGAACGACCTGCTGCCGGTGACCGACGACTACGCGCTCGCGCCCATCCAGGCCTCGATCATCGACGCCGCCGTGGAGGAAGGGCTGCCGCGCAACCCGAACTACAACGGGGGCACGCTCGACGGCGTCTCGCAGGAGCAGGTCACGATCACGGACGGTCGTCGCGTCAACACCTGGACCGCCTACGCGCAGCCCGTCGCCGACCGGATGACGATCCTCACCGGTCGCGCCGTCCACTCCGTGATCGTGCGCGACGGGCGCGCGGTCGGCATCCGGCTGGGGGAGGGCGACGACGCCGAGGAGGTGCTCGCGGACGAGGTCATCCTCTCGGCGGGCGCACTCGGCACGCCTGTCATCCTGTTGCGCTCGGGCATCGGTCCCGCCGCTGAGCTGAGTGCCCTCGGCATCCCCGTCGTGCACGACGCCCCCGCCGTGGGCAAGAACCTGCACGACCACCTCCTGTCGCCGGTGATCTTCACGACCGAGAAGAAGCCCGTCGGCCCGCCGCAGCCCGGAGTGTCCGTCACGCAGAGCCACCTGTTCTGGCGGAGCCGCGACGGCCTCGCGCAGCCGGACACGCAGCCCATCCACTTCTCCGTGCCGATGTGGGGCGACCTGGAGCCGAAGGGCACCGACGGGTTCACGCTCATGGCGGGTCTGGTGACGCCGTACAGCCGCGGCGAGCTGCGCCTCACCGGTCCCGGCCTCGATGACCTGCCGCACATCGACCTGGCGGCGCTGGAGGATCAACGCGACGCTGACGCCCTCGCGGCCTCGGTGCGCCAGTGCCGCCGCATCGGCACGCAGCCCGCGCTCGCCGAGGAGTGGGGAGCGGTCGAGGTCTACCCCGGGCCGGACGTGGCGGACGACGACGTGGAGGAGTGGGTGCGGCGCACGGCCATCACCTACCACCACCAGGTCGGCACCTGCCGCATGGGCTCCGACCCGGAGTCCGTGGTCGACCCGCAGCTCCGCGTGCGCGGGGTCGAGGGGCTCCGGGTGATCGACGCCTCGGTCATGCCGACCGTGCCCACCGGCAACACCAACGCGCCCGCGGCCATGATCGGCGAACGCGGCGCGCGGTTCGTCCTCGCGGACTGAGGGAGGGCGGCGAGGGGACGCGGGGCGGTCACGGCATCTGTCGCGATCGCCCCGCGCTCCTGCGCGTCAGCGGGTGAGCAGTGTCACGGTCACAAGCACGAGGGCGACGAGACCGAAGCCGGTCGCGAACACCGTCAGCGCGAGCGGGAGTCCGCCGCCCGGCAGTGGCCCGCGCGCTCGGGCGGTGAGCACCGCGGTCGTCCGGCGCTGCCGACGGCGCGCGGCGATCCAGAGCAGCGCCGCCGTGCCGACGCCCAGCACACCCGGCACGAGGCCCCACCCCTCGGCGCCGCCGGGCAGCACGAGGGGGAACACCCGCAGCGACAGCAGCGAGCCGACCGCGATCGCGAGGGCCGTGCGCCGCCAGGCGAGCTCCGTGCGCTCCGGCTGCAGCCCGGGGTCGTACAGATCGGGCGCCGGGGTGTCGGGCGCCGGAGCATCGGGGGCGGTCATCGGCAGGCCTCGTTCAGCGCCACAGCACCCCGGCGAGGACGAGCAGCCCCGTCGTCGCCACGACCACGGCGAGCACCACCGCGGACAGCGCGCCGGGCAGCGGTCGTCCCTGCCGCAAGGCGCGTTCGGCGCGCATCCACTCGAACCAGGCGAGCGGCGCCACGGCCGTGCCGGCGACCATCAGCAGCAGCGAGGCGGCCAGCCGGAAGCCGGGGTGCAGGTCGAGGCCGAGGACCTCGAGCGCGACGCCACCCGCGATCAGGGCCAGGCCGGTCCGGGTCCACGCCAGGAACGTGCGCTCGTTGGCGAGGGAGAACCGGGGATCGGGCTCGTCCCCGACCCGGTAGACGGAGGCGGGGAAGCGGCGCATGCGCCCATCGTACGGCGCAGCGCGCTCAGCGCTCGTGCACCGTGCGCCCGGCGAACCACGTCGAGACGACCTCGGTGTGCACGATCTCCTCCGCCGGTCCGCCGATCGCGTCCCGTTCCAGGATCACGAAGTCGGCGGACTTGCCGGGGGTCAGGGAACCGGTCTCCGCGCCGAGCCCCATCGCCGTCGCGGCGTTGAACGTGAAGACCTCCAGCGCCTCCTCGGCGGAGATCGCCTGCTCCGGCCACAGCGTGCCCGCGGCCCGACCGAGCGGATCGGCGCGTGTCACCAGCCCCTGCAGGCCTTCGAGCGTGTTCGGCGACTCGCTCACCGGCCAGTCCGAGCCGCCGGCCACGAGGGCTCCGGCGTCGAGGAGGGCGCGGTTGGGCTGCGAGTGCTCGGCCCGCTCTCCCAGCACGTCCGCCAGCGCCTGAGGGATGACGCCCGGGTACCAGATGAACGGGGAGATGTCGGCGGAGACGTCGAGGGCCGCCAGGCGGGGGATGTCGCTCTCCGCGAGGAACTGCCCGTGCGCGATCTGCACCGGCGTCGTGAAGCCCTCCGCGCGCACGCGCGCGGTCGCGTCGAGCACGAGGCGTGCCGACCCGTCGCCAGTGCAGTGCACCTTGGCCCCGAGACTGCGGGCCGCGACGGCCCGCAGCCAGCCGGTGAGCTCGTCGAGGGTCATGGTCGTCTCGCCGTGGAAGTGCGCGCCGTGCACCGGGTCGGCCGGATACGGGTCGAGGAAGGAGGCGGTGCGGGCGGGCGGCACGCCGTCGAGGAAGATCTTCACGAAGTCCGGGCGATGGTGCGGCGTGCGGAAATCCTCACCCCGGTCGAGGAGGGGAGAGCCGATGGGGTCGAATCCGAAGATCTCGTCGTTGATGAGGAGCGAGGAGACCACCCAGGCGTGCAGCTCGTCGGCGCGGTCGAGCCCGGCGAGTGCGGCGAGGATGTCGACAGAGACCCCCGCGTCCTGGAACGCCGTGATCCCGAAGGAGTTCAGCAGCTCGATGCCGTGCCGGGATGCGGCGGCATGCTGGTCCGCGGTGAGTCCGCCGCTGCGGTCGTACGCCTCCTGCACCGGGATGCCGGCGGCCTCCAGGAGCACGCCGGTGGGGGTGCCGTCGTCCGGGTCGAGCACCGTCACCCCGGAGGCCGGGATGCTGGCCGCCGTGATGCCGGCGAGCTCCAGGGCCCGGGTGCTGGCCCAGCGGTTGTGGCGGGAGTCTTCCATGAGCGCCACCGGCCGTCCGCCCGCCGCCTCGTCCAGCCGCCGCCGGGTGGCGGTGTCCGCGAGGGTCGGCAGCAGGGTCGTGGCCACGGCGCCGCCGACGATCCAGGCGTCCTCGGGCAGAGTCTGCGCCTTCTCCCGCACCCGGTCGAGGATATCGTCGAGCGTGAGGGACGGGGCGAGTGACAGTTCGAAGAGCTCGGTCCGCCCGGCGAGCGCGTGGTGGTTGTGCACGTCCACGAAGCCGGGGTAGACGGCGGCGTCGCCGACCTCGACGACCCGCGTGCGGCGGCCCCGGAACGCCTCCACGTCGGCGCGGTCGCCGACGGCGAGGATCCGTCCGTCGCGCACGGCGAAGGCCTCGGCGCGCGGGCGAGCCCGGTCGGACGTGCGGATCACGGAGCCGGTGACGAGGAGGTCGGCGACGTCGGTCATGTCAGGCGTCTCCGAAGGTCGCGGGCTCGAGCGCGGGCGTGTGGTGCGTGGTCGACAGCAGGCGGCCGTGCGCGCCGAACGTGAAGTGCGTCGGCACCTCGCCCGTCTCGTCCAGACCGAACAGCACGCCGTGGGAGCGGATCGCGTTCACGTCGCGGTGGTCGGCGATCGTGACCGAGGCGCACGGGATCACCTTCTCGCGCCACGCGAAGACGTAGATCCCGGGGCGCACCTCCCACACGCTGTTCTCGTCGGTGTCGGCGAGCCCGCGCTCCGGACCGGCCAGGCACTGCCACGAGTACCAGCGCGGGGAGAGGTACACGTGTTCGTAGGCGTGCTCCTCGCTGTAGACCCATTCCACGCGGCGCCCGATGAGCGTGGTCGTGGGGGCGGCCTCGGTGCCGGTGACGTCGGCGCCCTCGATGGTGCCGGGGGCGAAGTGGTGCTGCACCCGGGTGCGGCCCTGCTCAAGCGCGGGAAGGATCTCGGAGATCACCGCGAGGGAGCGTCCGTGCCGCAGGTCGAGCACGAGCGAGACGGCCTCGTTCGGGAGGTAGCGGTGGTGGAACTGCACGAAATAGAGCTCGTCGTCCACCTCGAACGCCTCGTAGTCGTCGGTGTCGGACGCGGCCTCCGTGGGGTCCTCGGCGCCGGGCTGGTACTCCCAGGCGACGGTCGAGTCGTCGAAGCGGTGGACGATGCGGGTGCCGCGGGCGTCGACGACGGCGAGCTCGCGACCGCTGAGGGCGGTGCTGTGCGGGGCCTTGTTGGCGTCGAAGCCGGGGGCGAGGCCTTCCAGCGGCAGCCAGGTGGAGGTGTCGGCGGGGTTGAGGGTCGTCATGGGGATTCCTTCTTTCGGAGAACGGGGTCGGCGCGGGCGTCAGCGGTCGCTGAACCGCTCCAGGTCGGTGGCGAGGCCGTCGTAGACGGCGGGCTTGGCACGGCGGAGGTATGCGGCGTAGACGATGCCCCCGATCAGTGCGAGCACGAGCAGGAGCGGCATCAGGCGGATCGCGAGCTCCTCGGAGCCGGCCACGATGTTGAAGTTCACGATCGCCAGGATCGAGATGGCCGCGATGCCGAGGAAGCCGATGCCCGGCGCGATGAACGTGCTCCACCACCGCGGGTCGTTCCGGCGCCGGAAGTACACGACGATCGAGATCGCCGCGAGCCCCTGCAGGATCAGCACGCTGAGGGTGCCGAAGCCGAGCATCGCGGGCACGAGCGTGACGATGGGATCGGCCCCGGCGAGGGCGAACAGGATCGCCACGATCGCCGCGAAGCCGGCCTGCACGATGCCCGCGAGCTGCGGGGCGCCGTTCGGGCGGGTGCGGGCGAGAGCCTGGGGGAGGATCTTCGCGCGACCCAGCGAGTACAGGTAGCGGGTGGCTGAGTTGTGGAAGGCGAGCATCGCCGCGAACAGGCTCACCAGGAGCAGCACCATCATCACGGTCGTGAGCGGGCCGCCGAGGTACTGCTGCGAGAGCGAGAAGATGAGGTCGCCCGTGGGCAGGTGCTCGAGCGCCGTGGCCTGCGCCTGCGCGACGCCGGTCGCGCTCACCACGGCCCAGGTCGTGACGCCGAGGATCACGCCGATCGCGATGATCGAGGTGTAGGTCGCCCGTGGGATGGTGCGCAGCGGCTGCTTGGCCTCCTCGCTGAAGAGCGCGGTGGCCTCGAAGCCGAGGAAGCCGGTCGCCGCGAGCAGCAGGCCGATGGGCAGCGAGCCGGAGAACACGGCCTCCGGGCTGAAGGCGGCGACGTCGTAGCCGGTCTGCACGAGCACCGAGATGTCGAACACGACGAGCATGAGCACCTCGAGCACGAGGCACACCCCGAGCACCTTCGAGCTGAAGTCGACGCCGATCCGGGCGAGCACGAAGCAGACGACGATCGACAGCAGGCCCCAGACGAGCCAGTGCACGTCGAGCCCAGTGAGGTCGCGGATGATCGTCTGCATGAAGAAGCCGCTGGTGCCGATCGTGCCGACCACGAAGAAGTTGTAGCCGAGCGTCGCGATGAGGCCCGCGACGAGTCCGCCGGTGCGGCCGAGGCCCTTCACGACGAAGGCGTAGAAGCCCCCGGCGTTCACGAGCTGCTTCGACATCTGGGCGTAGCCGATCGCGAACAGCAGCAGGATGGCCGCGACGAGGAAGAACGACATCGGGGTGCCGCCGCCGTTGCCCAGCGCGATGGCGAGGGAGGCGACGACGACGATCCCGGTCAGCGGCGCGACGGCGGCGAGGACGAGGAAGACGATGCCCGCGACGCCGAGGGCGCCGGGGCGGAGGGAGGTGTGGTGCGGCGTCGTGGGTGCGGAGGTCTGCTCTGCCACGTCGGCTCCTTTGCTCGGGTGACGGCCGTGCGGACACGGCATCGACGACGAGGGGAATCGTCGATAGAGCGAGTCTGCTCGTCGCCCCGTCCCGACGCTTGACCGTGAGCGAAGGACGATGGTGCCACCGCGCACACCCCGGCGGCGGGCGTGCGCCCCCTCCGCCCCGCGGAGCAGGATGACCGGGACGACACCGCTGTCTCGTCGGCGCCGCGCGGCGCCGGGCCGCGGTCGGAGGATGCGATGGACCTGCAGCTCGATGGCACGACGGCCCTCGTCACGGGGGCTGCCTCCGACATCGGTCGCGCCGTCGCCCGGGCGCTCGCGGCCGAGGGGGTGCGGGTCGCGCTGCTGGACCGGGACGCCGCCGCGCTCCGGGACGCGACGGGGGAGGCCGGCATCGATCCGGTGCGGCTCGCCGCCGACGTCACGGACGAGCAGCAGGTGGCCGCCGCCGTCGACGCGGGCGTCCGCGCGCTGGGTGGTCTCGACGCGGTGGTCTGCTGCGCGGGGATCTCCGGCCCGGTGGGGACGCCGATCGAGGAGATCGCCTTGGAGGCGTGGAACCGCGTCCTCGCCGTCAACGTCACTGGCGCGTTCCTCGTGCTCAAGCACGCGATCCCGGCGCTCCGGGAGTCCGCCGCCGGATCTGTCGTGCTGCTCGCGAGCGACTCGGCCGTCGTGGCCTCCCCGGGCATGGCGCCCTACGCCGCGTCGAAGGCCGCGCTCGTCCAGTTCGGGAGAGCGCTCTCGGTCGACCTCGCCGGCACCGGGGTGCGGGTGAACGCGGTGTCACCGTCCATCGTCGACACCCCGATGAGCCGGGGCGACCTCGGCGCCGCGGCGTTCGACGAGCCCGCCTTCCCGGTGCAGAGCGCCGACGAGGTCGCCGCGCACGTCGTCTACCTGCTCTCCCCGCGGAGCCGGGCGGTCAACGGCACCACCCTCCTCAGCGACTTCGGGTACACCGCCCGGTCGGGATTCCCCGCCTGACGCGCCCGCGTCCGGCCCCACCGCGCACGCGCGCAGAACACACAGGAGCACACATGGCAACCGTGGTCGGATCGAGCGTCTCCGGACGCGTCGTCGTCATCACCGGAGGCGGCACGGGCATCGGCGCGGCGGTCGCGGAGCGGTTCGCGGCCGAAGGGGCGCACGTCGTCGTGGTGGGCCGCCGCCCCGAGCCGCTGCACGAGGTCGAGCGGGCCGTCGGGGCCTTCCCCGTCGTCGCGGACGCGGCGGACACGGCGTCGGCGCAGGCCGCGATCGCCGAGATCCTCGCGCGGTTCGGCCGGATCGACGTTCTCGTCGCGAACGCCGGGGGACACGGGTTCTCCCCGGTCGCCGAGACCGACGACGCGAGCTGGGACGCCGCGATCCGCGCCAACCTCACCACCGCGTTCGTGATGGCGCGGGAGGCGCTGCCGGCGCTGATCGAGGCCAAGGGGCAGATCGTGGTCGTCTCCTCGCTGGCCGGGCTCTTCGCGGGGCCGTCGGTGGCCGGATACACGGTCGGCAAGCACGCCCTCATCGGCCTCACCCGGACGCTCGCGCGCGACTACGGACGCCACGGCGTGCGCGTCAACGCGATCTGCCCCGGGTGGGTGCAGACGCCGATGGCCGACGAGGAGATGGACGAGTTCGCGGCGCACGCCGGTCTCGGCTCCCGCGAGGAGGGGTACGCGACGGTCACCGCCGACGTGCCGTTGCGCCGCCCGGCGCGGCCCGCCGAGATCGCCTCCGTCGTGCGGTTCCTGGGGTCGGGGGAATCGTCGTACATCACCGGTGCCGTGATCGTGGCGGACGGCGGGTCGCACGTGGTCGACGTGCCGACCATCGCCTTCGACCACGCCGGGATGTAGCGCCGGGTCAGGCGGGTCAGGGCTGAGCGGCGGCCGTCGCGCGGTAGCGGAGGCCGTCCACGAGCAGTCCGACCAGGGTCAGGCTCTGCTCCTCCGACCCTGCGGACTGGCAGAGGTTCGCCGCGGCGTAGAGCAGCTGCGTGGCGTCGACGTCGGCGCGGATGGTCCCGGCTGCTTCGGCGGCGCGCAGCAGGCCGTCGAGGGCGCCCCCGAGATGGGCGGTGAAGTACGCGGGCAGCGCCTCGAAGGCGGGGTCGCCGGAGTGCAGGGCGGCGGCGAGTCCCCGCTTGGTCGCGATGAACTGCGTGAACCGCTGCAGCCAGAGGGCGAGCGCCTCGTCGGGCTCGTGCGCGGCGGCGAGCTCGGCGGCCGCCTGCTCCGTGGCATCCACGGCGGTGCGGAAGACGGCCACCACCAGATCCGAGCGCTGCGGGAATCGACGGTACAACGTGCCCACTCCGACGCCGGCACGATCCGCGATCGCCCTGGCGGGCGCGTCGACCCCGTTGGTCGCGAAGACCTCGCGCGCGGCGTCGATGAGGGCGTCGGTGTTGCGGCGGGCGTCGGCGCGCATGGATCCTCCGAGGGTTGCGTAAACGGAACAGTGTTCCGTATGCTTCCGGAAGAGCGTTCCGCTTCGGTCAACGATAGGACACCGGACGGCGGGATGCCAGCCACGAAAGGAACCGCTCATGCACTACCGCACCCTCGGCCGCACCGGCATCCGGGTCAGCCCCTTCGCGCTCGGCGCGATGATGCTCGGCACGGACGGCCGCATCGGCAACGGCGACGAACAGGACTCGATCCGGATCGTCCACCGGGCCCTCGACGCGGGCATCAACGTCATCGACACCGCGGATCGGTACTCGCAGGGCGGGTCCGAGGAGCTCCTCGGCAAAGCGCTCGTCGGGCGCCGCGACGACGTCGTGCTCGCCACGAAGTTCAACGGGCCGATGGGCGACGACCCCAACCGTCGGGGCAACTCCCGCCGCTGGATCATGCGTGCCGTCGAGGACTCGCTCCGCCGGCTCCGCACCGACCACATCGACCTCTACCAGGCGCACCGTCCCGACGACGGCGTCGACCTCGAGGAGACGCTCTCCGCCCTGACCGATCTCGTCCGCAGCGGCAAGGTCCGCGCGATCGGCAGCTCCGACTTCCCCGCGTCGATGCAGGTCGAGGCGCAGTGGACGTCCGAGCGCCGCGGGCTCGAGCGCTTCCGGACGGAGCAGCCGACGTACTCGATCCTCAACCGCGGCATCGAACGCGAGGTCCTGCCGGTCGCGCAGCGCTATGGCCTGGGGACGCTGGTCTGGAGCCCGCTCGCCGGCGGCATGCTGACCGGGCGGTTCCGGAAGGGACAGCAGACCGATCTCGCCAGGGCGGGCATGTTCCGGCACAACCAGGACGAGCGCCGGATCGACGCGGTGGAGCAGGTCGTCGCCCTGTCCGAGGAGAGCGGCATCCGGATGACGCACCTCGCGATGGCCTTCGCGATCGCGCACCCCGGCGTGACCAGCGCGCTGATCGGACCGCGGTCGATGGAGCAGCTCGACGACCTGCTGGAGGGGGTCGACGTGGCGCTGAGCGACGAACTGCTCGACCGCATCGACGAGATCGTCCCGCCGGGCTCCGATGTCGGTCGTCTCGATCAGCAGTACAACCCGCCCGCGGTGCTCGAGCCGGTCCTCCGCCGGCGTCCGGCAGCCGACCGCTCCGCCGCCTAGTCGGCGGGGCCGCTCCCGCCCGCGCGTCCGTCGATGCGGAGCTCGAAGCCGTCGTCGGTCGGGACCACGGCGACGTGCGTGAGGTCGTCGACGTGCACGGTCGGGGCGTGGGCCCCGGCGTGCGGGCCGATGCCGATCACGCGCATGCCCGCGGCGTGGGCGGCCTGGATGCCGGCGCCGGAGTCCTCGAACACGACGCAGTCCGCAGGGTCGATGCCGAGGGTGCGGGCGGCGAGGAGGAAGCCCTCCGGATCGGGCTTCGAGGCCGAGACGTTCTCCGCCGTCACGGCGAGCTCGGGGACCATGAGCCCGGCCTGGCCCATCCGCGCGGTCATGAGGGCGATGTTGGCCGAGGTGACCACCGCGTGCGGGAACGGCTGAAGCGCGGCGAGCAGGTCCTCGGCGCCCGGGATGCCGATCACACCGTCCACGTCGGAGGCCTCGGTCGCGAGCATGACCTCGTTCTCGCGGAGGTTGATCGCGTGGTCGCGCTCGGGGAGCAGGATCGCCATGCTCTGGTGTCCCTGGCGCCCGTGGACGGTGCGGAGCACGGTGTCCGGATCGATCCCGTGCGGCTCCGCCCAGGCGAGCCAGAGGCGCTCCACGACGGCGGTCGAGTCGACGAGGGTCCCGTCCATGTCGAGCAGGGCGGCGCGGGCGTGGAGGATCTCGGTCACTCCCTCAGGCTAACCCCCACGCCGCCGACCCACCCCCTTTCGCGCGCCCCGGCCCCTTGCGCACGTACGCAAGGGGCCGGGAGGAGCGCAACGGGGTGGGTCGACGGGGAGTCAGCCCCCGAGGTAGGCGCGGTGGAGGAGGGCGGGGTCGTCTTGGAGGGCCTGCGGCGCGCCCTGGAACGACACGCGGCCGCCGGCGACGACCACCGCCTCCTGCGCGAGACCGAGTGCGAGCTGCGTGAACTGCTCCACCAGCAGCACCGCCACCCCGGACTCCGCGATCGACGAGACGATCGGCATCAGGCGCAGGAACACGACCGGCGCGAGGCCCAGGGACATCTCGTCGATGAGCAGCACCCGGGGCTTCGCCGCGAACGCCCGCGCCAAGACCACCATCTGCTGCTCCCCACCCGACAGCAGCGCCGTGGGGGAGTCGATGCGCTTCTCCAGCTCCGGGAACTGCGCGAGCACGGCTTCGATCTCGCCGGCCGTGCGTGCCGTGAGGGAGAGGTTCTCGCGCACGGTCAGCGACGGGAACACGGCCCGCCCCTGCTCGATGTGCACGATGCCGCGCCGGGCCCGCGCCACGCGGGAGAGCCGGTCGATCGGATCCCCGTCCAGCAGGATCGACCCGGACGAGTGCGGCGTCACGCCGGACACCGCCTCGATCAGGCTCGTCTTGCCCGCCCCGTTCGGGCCGACCAGGGCCAGGACCTCGCCGCCGGCGACCCGCAGCGAGACGTCCGAGATGACCGGTCCGGCACCGCGGCTCACCGTGACGCCGTCGAGCACCAGTGCGCTCATTTCAGCAGCTCCGTCTCTCCCATGTACGCCGTGACGACGTCGGGGTTCGCGAGGACCTCCGCCTGCGGGCCGCTCGCCAGGACGCGGCCGAAGTCGAGGACCGTGAGGGTCGGGCACACCGAGCGGACGAGGTCCAGGTCGTGCTCGATGATGATGAGGGCCACGCCGTAGCGTCCCGGGAGCTCGCGGAGGCGAGCCGCGAGCGCCAGATGCTCCTCGTGCGAGAGGCCCGCGGCGGGTTCGTCGAGGATGAGCAGGCGCGGGCGGGCGGCGACGTTCGCCGCGACCTCCACGAGCCGCCGGGTGCCGACGTCGACGCTCGAGAGGCGCGCCCGGGCAGGCGGGCACCCGAAGAACGCGAGGACCTCGTCGATGTCCGCCGCGGCGAGCCGCCGTCTGGCCACGAAGCGCACGTAGCCGCCCACCGTCAGCGCCGGAGGGACGCGGTCCTGCTGGAAGGTCCGTCGCAGTCCGAGCCGCGCACGCCGCGTGGGGGAGAGGCCGGCGAGGTCGCGGTCGCCGAGGAGCACGCGGCCCTCGTGCTGGGGGAGGAAGCCGCTGATGGCGTCGACGAAGGTCGACTTCCCTGCGCCGTTCGGACCGATGAGCCCCATGATCGAGGCGGCGGGCACCGCGAACGAGACGTCGTCGAGGGCCTTGAGCGCCCCGAACCGCACGGTCAGGCCGTCGACCGTGAGCACCGGAGCGCCGTCGAAGGCGGCCTCGTCGACGGTGGCGGTCGTGGTCGTGGTGATCGCCGTCGCCTCGGTCCCCGCGTCCGGCGGGAGTGCCGTGAGGTCCGCGGTGGCCGTGCGCCGGTCGGCCCGCCGGTACAGGAGGTTGCGGATGCCCTGGCCGAGGTTCGTGCCGCTCGTGAGGGCCTGCACTCCCAGCACGCCGAACACGACGAAGCCCCAGTCCTGCGGCACGCCCCAACGCTTGAGCAGCTCCGGCACGAGCACCCAGAGGAGTCCGCCGAAGATGGCCATGTCGATGAGGTGCGCGCCGGACATGATCGCCAGCACGTACAGCGCGAGGGACTGCAGCGGCGTGAAGCTCGAGGCGAAGGGGAGCTGCACCTGTCCGGCGAGCAGCCCGCCGGAGATGCCGCCGAGGGCCGCCGACACCGCGAACGCCGTGAGCTTCGCGGTGCGCACGCTCTGCCCGGCCGCGGCCGTGCCCCGCTCGGAGAACGCAACGGCCTTCCAGCTCGCGCCCCACCGGCCGCGCTGCAGGAAGAACACCGCCAGGCCGCAGACGGCGAGCACGACGATGGAGAGGAAGAAGAACTCCCGGTCGCTCCCGAACAGCGCCGGTCGCTCGATCGCGATGCCGTCCGCGGAGCCGGGGAACTGGATCTGCACGAGCGTGACGTCGGCCGCCGCGGCGAAGCCGAGCGTCACCACCGCCAGGTTCACCCCGCGCAGCCGCAGGGCGGGGAGCCCGACGAGGATGCCGACGAGACCGGCTGCGACACCGCCGAGCACGAGCCAGACCAGGAACCCGCCCGGTGCCTGCATCACGTTCAGCAGCGAGACGATCCAGGCCCCGACCGCGGCGAACGTGAGCTGGCACAGGGCGATCATCCCGGCCGAGCCGGTGACGATGCCGAGGCCGAGGATCGCGATCGCGGCCGTGACGGCGCTGATCGCGAGGAAGACGAAGTAGCCGGGAAGGGCGGCGCTGAGGAGCGCGCCCACGCCGATGCCGACGAGGGCGACGGCGAACGGCCAGGTGATCCGGAACCAGGGGCGGTCAGCGAGCGGCATCCCACACCTCCTTGCGTTGCGTCCACAGCAGCAGGACGACGATGAACAGGAACGGCAGGAAGTTGCGCACGAGCGCCACTTCGTCGATCTGCGCGACGAGTCCGCCGAGGACGCCGAGGAGCAGCCCGCCGACGACGGCGAGGTCGAGCCGGCGGAAGCCGCCGAGGAGCGCGGCCGCGGCGGCGGGGACGATGAGCATGGACAGGCTCGTGGCGTCATTCGACTGGGAGGGCGCGACGATGATGATCGCGATGGCGCTGATGATCCCGGTGACGAACCAGACGGCGATCGACAGCGGCCGGGAGCGGATGCCGAGCAGCTCCGCCGTGGTCGGCCGCTCCGACAGCGCGCGCAGCTGGGTGCCGACCCGGGTGCGGCGCAGCACGATGCGGACGGCGACGGCGGTGACGACGGCCATCGCCACCGTCGCGACGGTGACCTGGCTGATCACCACGCCGCCGAAGGAGAACGCAGGGCCGGCGATGATCGGGGTGAACGGCTGCGGCTTGTTGCCGAACAGGATGAACGACAGCGAGATGAGCAGCAGGAGCGGTCCGACCGTCATGGCAGAGCGGGTCGTCGTCGAGGCCTCCGACAGCCAGGTCGCGGCGATGAACCCGATCGCCGCGGCGAGCACGCCCGCGACGAGGACCCCGAGGATCGAGCCCAGCCAGATGGGCAGCCCGATCTCTCGGACGAACCACACGGCGGTGAACGCGCCGAACATGCCGGTCGCGGCCTGGGCGAAGTTCACCACACGCACGAGGCGCGACATGAGGGTGAGGCAGACGCCGAGGACGGCGTAGAGGCCGCCGGCGGCGAGACCGGCGATGGCGCCTTGGAGCATCAGGCGTCCTTTCTGGTGAGGGGGAGGGCCCTTCGACAGGCTCAGGGACCCAGGGTGGGTCGCTGAGCCTGTCGAAAGCGCGGGGACTATTCGCCGATCCGGAGCCAGTCGTCGGCGACCTTCTCCCAGGCGTTCGTGCCCGACTTCAGGACGATCGGCCACCCCGCGGTGTTCTGCGTGCCGAAGGCGTAGGGCGTCCCCACCATCGGGTTCTCGATCGGGTCCATGCCCTTCAACGCCTCGGAGACGCTCTCCCGGGTGATGTCGCCGTCGATGCTCTTCAGCACCTCGATGAAGTACGTCGCCGCGAGGTAGCCGCCCTGGCTGAACGAGGTGAGGGGGATGTCGTTCTCCTCCATCAGCGCCCGCCAGTCCGCGTTGATGTCGCTGTCGTCCGTGAAGGGATAGAACTCGGCGGGGACGTAGATGCCGGCGCCCGCGTCGTCGATCGCGTCGGCGAAGTTCTCGCTGTAGACGCTCGTGAGGTAGAGCCAGGTCACGTCGTCCCAGCCCTGCGCGTTCGCGGCCTTGACCTGTCCGATCGCGTCGGGCTCGACGGGGTTGATCGCGAGGGCCTTGCAGCCCTGGTCCCGTGCCTTGACGATGTAGGGCGTGTAGTCGGAGGCGCCGTACGGCACGGTGTCGTCGACGTACTTCGGCTCCTTGCCCGTGATCTCGGTCCACCTGTCGATCGCGGCCTGGTAGGTCGGGCGGGTGGAGCCGGCGATCTCCAGCAGGATGCAGATGTCGTCGAGTCCGAGCACCTCGGAGCCGTACTGCAGCGTGAGGGTCATGTCGTTGAACGGGCCGACGTTCGCCGGCGAGATGTTCTCGCTGTCGAAGCAGCCCGTGTCGACGCCGATGCCGGGCACCGAGAGGATGCCCTCCTGCTCGTAGTACTTCGCGTTGATCTCGCACTCGATGAGGCTCGCGGAGCCCACGAGCGCGACGGCTTCATCGCTGCCCACGATCTCCCGCGCCGAGGCGGTGGCCGTGGCGGGGTCGCCCTTGTCGTCGAGCATCTTGTACTCGATGGTGCGGCCGTCCAGGCCGCCTTCCTCGTTGAACGCGTCGAAGACGGCGGCGGCCGCCTGCGACGCTTCCGGGAACGTCGCCGGGCCGCTGATCGTGTTCACGGAGCCGACGACGATGGGGGCGCCGTCGCCCCCGGCTCCGTCGCCACCGGCGCAGCCGGCGAGAGCGAGGGCGGCCACGGCGATGACCGCCGCGGTGCCGGATGCTCGTCTGTTCATGTGCTTCTGCCTCTCCTGTTCGGGTCCTGCTGTCAGCTCGAAGGCTGGGTCTCGGTGCTCGTCGACGGCGCGCGCAGAGCGCGGTTCACGAGCTCCGTGTCGGTGAACTGCTCGAAGGCGACGATCTCGCCGCCCGCCACGCGCCAGACGTGGGCCACCCGGGCGGCGAAGAACCGCCCGGTGCGCTTGTAGGTGCCGGAGTAGGTGCCGATGCCGACCACGACGTCGCCGCCGTCGACGACCTCGTCGATCGCGACGGTGTAGTCGTCCCACTCTTCCTGGATGCGGCCGAAGACGTTGTCGGCGACCGCGTCCGGGCCGATGTACGTTCCGGCGTAGGGGAACCCGGCGGCCTCCGTCCACTCGATGTCGGCCGCGAAGGGCGCGAGCATGCCGTCCAGGTCGCCCCGGTCGTTCGCGGCGTAGTGGTCGCGGATCAGGTCTGCGTTGCTCATGTGCTCTCTTTCGTTCCGGGTCCCCGAGCCCGTCGAAGGGTCGAGGGGTCAGACGGGCTGGGCGTCGGGGTAGGCGACGGCGCCCAGGGGGTAGATGTGTCCGCCGGCGCGGGAGTGCTCGGACTCGCCGTCGCCGTTGAGTCCGAGGAAGATCCCCGTCGTCATGAGCTGGTAGCCGAGGTCGTGCAGCCAGACGCTCGCCACTGCGATCCGGAACTCGCGGAAGCAGAACAGGTAGAGGCCGTCCGCGAACTTCCACACCGTGGAGAGGTCCATGTCGCCGTGACCGCGCTGGACGCCCTCGAGGCACTGCCACGCGTAGCGCTGGCTGGAGACGTAGACGTGCTCGTACAGGTGGTGGGGGCTGTAGCGGTAGATGTTCCGCTTGCCGATGAGGTCGCGGCTCGGACCGGGGACCTCTCCGGTCGCGGGGCCGGCGTCGGTGGTCGCGGCCCAGAAGTCCTGTCCGACCCGCGGGGTGCCCTCGACGGCCTCCGCCGCGATGCGGGAGCGGATGACGGTGGCGCGGTGGGTCGTGGTGGAGAACACGACGGTGAGGGCTTCGCGCTCGCGGGTCTCGAAGGGGATGTTCACGAAGACGACGTCGTCGCGCACGCGGACCGCGTCATACGGGTCGCGGCCGGAGGCGCCCCCTCCCTCCCACGTCACGGAGTCCTCGTCGAAGCGGAGCGTGAAGGTGGCGTCGTCGTCCAGGGTGAGCGTGAGCGTGGTTCCGGCGAGCGTCGTGTTCGGCAGGCGGAACGTGTCGATGCCCGCGGCGAACTCGTCGTACGTGCGCCGTTCGTCCAGAGCGGGGTCGGTGGAGATGTCGGTCATGAGGGTCCTGACGTCGCACACGGCGGGGCCTCGTCGCCCCGGGCACCGCGTCGTCGCGATGCGCTTGCCTCATGCTCCGGCCGGGCCGGGGGAGCCCTCAAGCGCGCGGCGTCCATCCCGCGCCGAGAGTCAACCGGCGTGCCCTCCCGGGCAAGCCCCCGCCCCCGC
>NZ_DLNJ01000007.1:0-596 GCF_002478345.1 Microbacterium sp. UBA7513 | reverse complement strand
GCCCCCGCCCCCGCCGGTTCCGCCCCCGGTCCGTCCCCGCAGCCCCCGCAGCCCCCCCCGTGCGGGACGGGAAACGCCCCTGCCGCAAGCGTATGGGGTGCGTTCCTGATCCCGCACCGCCGTTCCGCCCGCCGCCGCCCCGGTGCGGGCGGTGTGCCTCTCGTCGGTGCGGGATCGAAAGTGCCCTCGCCAGACGCACATCGGGTGCGTTCTTGATCCCGTAACGAGTCCCGCGTCCCGCCCCGTACGGTGCGGGGTCGAAAGGGCTCCTGTCGGTCGCGGGTGCGGTGCGTTCTTGATCCCGCACTCGGACGGCGCGTGCCGTCGCGCGCAGCGCATCGGTGCGGGATCAGAATCGTCCCTGTCGGTCGCGGGTGAGGCACGTTCGTGATCCCGCCCGGGGATCTCATGCCCGACGCGTTGCGTGTGGCGTCGCCGTGGTGCGGGATCGAAGGTGGCCTTGCCGGACGGGGATGGGGCGCGTTCTTGATCCCGCGTCCGGGGCGGGGGGGGGGGCGGGAACAGGAACGTGGGCGGGGCGGGGGGTGGCGGGGGGGGGGTGTTTACGGCCGGGGGGGGGGGGGCGGGGGGGGGGG
>NZ_DLNJ01000006.1:0-116881 GCF_002478345.1 Microbacterium sp. UBA7513 | reverse complement strand
CGAGCCGGGGTCGGCGTCCTCCACCTCGACCGCATGCTCCGCGAACCAGCCGGGCTGCGGCAGGTGCGCGCCGGCCGCGCCGAAGCCGTACGAGCTGCCGGACGTCGTCCACGGCAGCGGCACGCGGCAGCCGTCACGTCCGAGGCCGTCGAAGTCCGCACCGCGGAAGAACCCGGGGTCCTGTCGCTGGTCGGGCGCGATGTCCGCGACCTCGTGCAGGCCCAGCTCCTCACCCTGATAGAGGTAGGCGCTGCCCGGCAGGCCGAGCAACAGCAGGGTCGCGGCGTGCGCCCGGCGCAGGCCGCCCTCGCGGTCGAGACCCTCCTCCGGGCCTCCGGCGCGCACCCACTCCGTGCCCTGCTTGACCGCACGCCCACGCAGGGGCGGCAGGCCGTAGCGGGTGGCGTGCCGCGTCACATCGTGGTTCGAGAGCACCCAGGTCGTCGACGAGCCCGCGGCCTGCGCCTGGGCGAGGTTGTCGGCGATGATGCGCTGGAAGTCGGCCGCGTCGAAGTCGGCGACGAGCAGGTCGAAGTTGAACGCCTGTCCGAGCCCCTCCGCGGAAGCGTACTTCGCGCGGCGCTCCGGGGTCTCCACCCATGCCTCGGCGACCGCGGTGCGCGGCGGGTCGTACTCGTTGAAGACCGCGCGCCACTGCGCGTAGATCTCGTGCACGTCGTCGCGGTCGATCATCGGGTGCGTGCCCGAGGTGCGGTCCATCGCGTCGAGTTCGGCGCGCGACGGCAGCGGCTCGGTGAGGTCCTTCGTCAGCATGTGGGCCACATCGATGCGGAACCCGTCCACGCCGCGGTCCGACCAGAAGCGGAGCGTCGTGAGGAAGTCCTCGCGCACCTCGGGGTGGTCCCAGTTGAGGTCGGGCTGCTCGACAGCGAAGTTGTGCAGGTACCACTGACCGTCCGCGACGCGCTCCCAGGCGCTGCCGCCGAAGACCGAGACCCAGTCGGTGGGCGGCTCGGTGCCGTCCGGGCCGGTGCCCTCACGGAAGATGTAGCGCTCCCTGGCGGCCGAGCCGCGGCCTGCGGCGAGCGCCTCCTGGAACCAGGCGTGCTGGTCGGAGGTGTGGTTGGGGACGATGTCGACGACGACGCGGATGCCCCGCGCGTGCAGCGCCTCGACCATGGCGTCGAAGTCGTCGAGAGTGCCGAGGCGGGGGTCGACGTTCCGGTAGTCCGCCACGTCGTACCCGCCGTCGGCGAGCTCCGACGGATAGAACGGGCTCAGCCACACCGCGTCGATGCCGAGCTCGGCGAGGTAGTCGGCGCGCGACACGATGCCGGGGATGTCACCCAGGCCGTCGCCGTCGGCGTCCGCGAAGCTCCGCGGATAGATCTGGTACACGGCGGCCTGACGCCACCAGGTCGCGGTCTTGTCGTCTTCGCGGGTCGCGGTGAGCAGCGAATCGGTCATGAGGAAGAGGCTCTCCTTGTTTCTTGCGGGGGTCGGGTCAGCCCTTGACGGCACCCTGCGTGACGCCCTCCATCACCCAGCGCTGAGTGAAGAGGTAGGCGACGATCGCGGGAGCCATGGCCATCAGGTACGAGGCGAAGGCGACGTTGTAGTTGTTGCTGAACTGGTTCTGGAAGAGGTTCTGCCGCACCGGGAGGGTCTGCAGCGCGGGGTCGGAGATGATCAGCGACGGCATCATGAAGTCGTTCCAGGCGTAGAGGAAGGCGAAGATGCCGACCGTGGCGCTCATCGGGGCGAGCAGCGGGAAGATCAGCTTCCAGAACGTCTGCCAGGTGGTCGCGCCGTCGATCCGCGCGCTCTCCTCCAGCTCGATGGGGATCGACCGCAGAAAGGCCGTGAACAGCAGCACGCTGAAGCTGAGCTGGAACATCGTGGCGAGGATGATCACGCCGAACGGGTTGTCGAGGCCAACGCGTCCGGTGAGCTGGATCTGCGGAAGCGCCACGACGGGGAACGGGATGAACATCGCCGCGAGCAGGTAGAAGAAGGAGTACCGGAACAGTCGGCGGTCCCAGTTGCGCACGATCGCGTACGACGCGAAGGCCGCGAGCACGATGGTCGCGATGACCGTCCCCGCCGTGACGAGCAGCGAGATCGCGGCACCCACGGGGAACTTCGTCAGCGTCCACGCCTGCACGAAGCCGTCGATGCTGAACGGCGCCGGCAGCGAGAACGCGTTGCCGTCGACCGCCTGCCCGGTGGTCTTGAACGCCATCGAGATCGTCACGTACAACGGGATGAGGATGGTCGCCGTGCACAGGATCAGGATGATGGTTCCCGACCAGTTGACGCGCTCCATCTTCTGCCGCTTCCGGCGTCCGTCCGCGGGGATGGTGGTGAGGGTCTCCGTCGACATCAGAACGTGTTCCTTCCGCGGGTCAGCGAGAGCTGGAGGACGGAGATGAGCACGGCCACGATGAAGAAGATCGTGGCGTTGGCCATCTGGTAGGCGTAGTCGCCGCCGTTGAAGCCCGCGATGATCGTCATCGCGACGCTGCGGGTGGCGGTGCCGGGACCGCCGTTGGTGAGGCCGACGATGATGTCGTAGGCGTTGAGGAAGCCCTTGAAGCCGAGGATCACGTTGATGACGACGTATCCGGCGACGAGGGGGATGGTGATGCGGGTGAGCTGTTGAGTCCGGCTGGCACCGTCGATGCTCGCCGCCTCGTACACCTCGCCCGGCACCGACAGGAGTCCGGCGATGTAGATGAGGAGGGTACCGGGGACCGCCTGCCAGGCGGTGACGATGACGATCGCGACCCAGGCGAGATCGGGGTTGGCGAGCAGGCTCGTCTCCAGCCACGGGATGCCGGTGGCCGCGCCCGCCGCGGGGATCGAGTTCGAGAACAGGAAGTTGAAGACGTAGGCGATGATGATGCCCGAGATCACCATCGGGATCACGAAGATCGTCCGCAGGCCCGTCTTGAACCGGATCCGGGACGTGAGGCCGACCGCCAGCAGGAACGCGATCACGTTGACGACGATCACGGTCGCGATCGAGAACCCGAACGTGAAGAGGTAGCTCTGCGGGATCGCCGGGTCGCTGAACAGCGCGATGTAGTTCGTCAGCCCGTTGAAGCTCCATTCGCCGATGCCGATGGAGTCGGTGAAGCTGAAGAAGATGCCGATCACGCCGGGGACGGTGATCGCGAGCGTGAAGATCACCAGAGTCGGCAGGAGGAACAGGTAGTAGATCGGCTCGACGCGGCGGGTGTGGCGGCGGATCTTCCGCTGCCCGCCGGTGATGATCGCGGTGGTGCTCGTCCCGGCGGCGGCGCCGGTGGTCGTGGTGGTGCTCATGGCGCGGACTCCTCTGTCTCGCCCGATGCGGAATCCTCGGAGCTCGGGATGGGGGCGCGGAAGGCGATGCGGGACCAGTCGGCGTCCATGGTGCGGAGGATGGACGACGGGGCGGCGCCGAGGACCATGGCCTGCGCGTAGTTGAAGATCGGGAGGGTCTTCGGGACGAGCACTGAGGGGCCCTGATAGATCCGGCCCTCGTCGTAGTACTCGATCATGCCCTCGATGCGCGGGTCGTCCGGCGGCGCCGCGTCGGTCGTCGGGGTGAACCCGAGCTGCGACGCGTTGTACTCCTCGATGTGCTCAGGGAGGTAGAGGTACTCCAGGAAGTCGCGCGCGGCCTCCTGGTGCTTCGACTCCTCCGGGATCATGACCGCGAGGTCCATGTTGACGCGGACCGCGAGGTCGTCCGGATCGTCGGTCATGGGCAGCGGGAAGGTCCCGAGGTCGAGGTCGGGGTCGGTCTTGGCGATCTCGCTGAACGCCCACGGCCCCTGCAGGTACATCGCGGCCTCGCCCTTCGCGAAGGCGAGGTTCCCGTCTCCGTACGCCCGGCTCGCGGCGTCCTCGTTCGTGTACTCGTCCGCGAGCAGCATCATCTTGTCCATCGGCTCCGCGAAGTCCTTCTCGAACGAGACCTCCGAGTCCGGGCCGACGTCGGTGCCCTCGGCGGCGAGCGCGTCGAAGAACGCCAGCACGTCGAGCGAGCCGCCGACGGCGTAGTCGTACCACCCCTGCCCGACGGTCCAGTCGTCTTTGAAGGTGGCGTAGAACGGGTCGATCCCGGCCTCGCGGAGGCTGTCGCTGACGGCGAGGAGCTCGTCCCAGGTCTGCGGCACCTCCAGGCCCTGCTCCGCGAAGATCTGCTTGTTGTAGATGACGGAGGCGGCCATGACCGAGTACGGCAGCGCGCTGGTGCGTCCTGCGCAGGAGCCGTACTGATCCATGAGCGGCTGCAGGTCGTCGCGGATGCCGGCGGCGGCCTCGGTGTCGGAGAGATCGGTGAGCGCGCAGCGCTGCACGAACCGGGCGACCTCGTAGTTGTAGTTGGCGAGCATGATGTCCGGCGGGTTGCCGCGGACGAAGCTCGCCGACACGACGTCGACGCCGGACGTGTCGATCTCCACCCGCACGTCGTCCTGCGACGCGTTGTACTCCGCGACGAGCTCCGTCATGAACGGGATCGCCTCGCGCTTGCTGAACGTGAAGCGGATCGTCTCCGCTCCCCCGCCCGCGGCGCAGCCGGTGAGCGCGGCGCCGGTCAGCACGAGGCCGAGCGCTCCGGCGGTCCAGCGCACCACTCGTGGTCGTGTTGCAGACACCATCGTCCCTTCGTAGATCCGCGGAGTAAATCTAGTGAGCGAATTTAGTCCGTCTAGAGGTACTGTCTCATCTGGGCGACAGAAAGGTCAAGGGGAGTGACAGAGGTCTCGACGGGACTCGGCACCGGCCGCGCGAGCGTGAGCGCGGTGCTCGACTTCGCCTGGACGGCGGGCGAGTTCACCGCCACCGAGGCCATGGCCGGCACCTCGCTGACGCGCTCCACCACCATCGACGCGATCGACACGCTCGTCACCGCGGACGTGCTGCGCGAGCTGCCGAACGCCCGCGCCATCGGCGACTACCGCTCCGGACGCCCCGCGCGCCGCTTCGCCCTCTCGGCGGACCTCGGTGTGGTGATGGGCATCGACGCCGGAGACACGCACCTCGCGGTGACCGTCGCGGATCTGCTCGATCGCACGCTCGTGCACCATCGCGTGGAGGTCGACCCCGCGCAGAGCGCCGACGACCGCCGGGCGACGATCCTGCAGCACCTCAGCGCCGCGCGCGACGAGGCCGGGGTGCCCTCGGAGCGTGTGCTCGCGGTGTGCGCCGGTGTCGCCGCTCCCGTGAACCGCGACGGCATCTCGCCCCCGCACCCCGACGGCTTCTGGGAGCGCACGAACCCCGGGCTCGCCGAGGCCCTGCACGACTGGGCTCCGGTGGTCGAGGTCAAGAACGACGCCCAGCTGGCCGCGATCGCCGAGGGGACGCTCGGGGTCGCCGTCGACTGCCGCGACTACGTGGCCCTGCTCGCCAGCGAGCGCTTCGGCGGCGGCGTGGTCGTCGACGGGCACGTGCTCCACGGCGCCCACGGCGGCGTCGGCGAGGGCGTGGTGTTCGATCACATCATCGGCGTCGGCTCGGCGGTCGGGCTGCGGTACGCGCTGGAAGAGCAGGCCCGGGCCGCCGTCGCGGAGGGCGAGGCCCCCGCCGACGGAGCCCTCGGCCGGCTCGTGGCGGACGGGCCGGTCGACCCCCGACTGGTGCTGACGCTCGCCGCCTCCGGAGACCCCGACGCCCTCCACGTCGCCGAGCGCGTGGGCGCCACGCTCGCCCGGGTCGTCGGCGTGCTCGGCAGCATGTACGACCCCGCGCGCGTGATCATCTGCGGGGCCGTGGCGGAGAGCATCGAACCCGTGCTGGCCACCGCCCGCCGGATACTCCCGGACGAGCTGCACCTGCCCGCACCGGAGATCCTCGCCTCGACGCTCGGCGCGGAGGTCGTGTCGGCCGGGGCCATCGCGACCGCCCGGAAGGCCGCTCGGGAACGTGCCGTCCCGCGCCTCGCGGAACAGCGTCTCACCGCCTGACCTCCTCCCCTGGCGAGAACAGGCACGCGCGCGAGTTCAGGCCCCTCCCTCCCTGGCAGCCTGCTCTCGCGCGAACGCCTGGGTCCACCACCCGAGTGCGATGTACGGCCCTCCGTGAGGGGGAGCACGGCCGCAGAGTCGACCTGCCTGGTCCCCTCCCGCCCTCCCGCCAGAACAGGCGCACGCGCGACATCAGCAGCTCCCCCGCTCTCCTGCCTGATCTCGCGCGATTGCCTGTTGGTCGCCACTCTCTAGCTGGTCAACCCGAGGACTCAATCCCGGTCCCCGTGATCTAGTGATCTTGGTTCCGCGTGACCTTCCTCCGTCGAGCTGCGACAGCAAGCCCGCTGCCGACGACAAGAAGGCACACGGCGGCAGCCAGGGCGACGAGCGGCACGGTCCCTCCGGTGTCGGAGAGCCCGCCCGTGCTCGGCGCCGGGGTCGGGCTCGGTGTCGGCTCCGGGGTCACGACGAGGTCGGTCGTCGTCGTCGCGGGGTCGGATTCGATGGGGTCCCCTGTCGGGGGTGTGCCGGTGGCCGTCGCGTTGTTCGTGACTGTGCCCCGGGCGATGTCGGCGGCGGTGATCGCGTAGGTGCTGGTGGCGGTGGCCTCCTCGCCGGGGAGCAGCACCCCCTCCGCCGCGGGCCAGGTGTAGGTCAAGGCAGGCAGCCCTGCCAGCTCGTCCACGATGATGACGTCCGTGAGAGTGGTGTTGCCGGTGTTCGTGACCGTGAAGGTGTAGACGATGGGCTGTCCGACCTCGGCGGGGTCCGTGATCCCGGATCCATCCGCGCTCTTACGGAGCTCCAGTGCAGACTCCTGCTCGAGCGGTGTGGTGGTCGACTGCGGATCGGACTCGAGGGGGTCGCCCGTCGGGGGCCGCCCGGTGGCTGTCGCGTTGTTGGTCACGCTGCCCCTGTCGATGTCGGCGGTCGTGATCGGGTAGGAGCTCGTCGCGGTGGCTTCCTCGCCGGCACGCAGCACTCCCGCCTCGCCGGGCCAGGTGTACCGCAGCGGCGGGAGGCCCGCGAGTTCGTCGGAGACGGCGACGTCGGTGAGGGTCGTGTTTCCGGTATTGGTCACGGTGAAGGAATAGACGATGGGCTGTCCGGCTTCTGCCGGATCAGTGATCCCGCTCGCGTCAGCGGTCTTGACGAGGCTGAGTGACGAGGCCTGCGTCAATGGCGTGGTCGTGGTCGCGGGGTCCGAATCGATGGGGTCGCCGGCCGGTGGTTGCCCGGTGGCGGTGGCGTTGTTGGTGACCTCTCCGTTGTCGATGTCGGCGGCGGTGGTGGAGTAGGTGCTGGTGGCGGTGGCTTCCTGGCCCGGCAGGAGGACGCCGTCTGCCGCGGGCCAGGTGTAGGTCAACGGCGGCAGGCCGGAGAGCTGGTCCGTGATGGCCACCGCGGTGAGGGTCGTGTTCCCCGAGTTGGTCACCGTGAACGAGTAGACGATGGGCTGCCCCGGCTCGGCGGGGTCGGTGATCCCGGCTCCGTCGGCTGTCTTCACGAGGGTGAGGGCCGGTGCCCGTTCCAGGGGAGTAGAGGTGTCGGCCTCGTTGGAGGGGACGTTGGCTCCTGCTTCCGTGGTGCCGTTCGCGACGGCGGTGTTCGCCACGACACCGGCGTCGATATCGGCCTGTGTGATCGCGTAGGTGGCCGTCCCCGTGCCTTCCTGGCCGGGGAACAGCACCCCGGCGTCGCCCGGCCATGTGTAGGTGATGGCGGACAGGCCCGGAAGCCGGTCGGTGATCGCCACCTCGCGGAGGTCGAGGTTCCCGGTGTTGCTGACGGTGAACGAGAACGTGATGAGGTCGCCGGGTGCCGGCGGCGTGCTGAGCGCCGGGGACGCGGACTTGACCAGCGCGAGGGCCGGAGCCTGGTCCAGCGGCGTCGTCGTGGATTGCGGCCCGGCCGGCACCTCGGCGCCGTTGGGGTCGCGAGAGGTGGCGGTGGCGGTGTTCGTCACCGCGCCGGTCTCGATGTCGAGGGCGGTGACCTCGTGCGTTCCGGTGGCTGTCGCGCTCTGCCCGGGCGCAAGGGTGCCCGCCGCCCCCGGCCAGGTATACGTGATGGCGCTTCCGAGGAGCGTGTCGGTGACGGCGACGTCGGTGAGCGTGACGTTGCCGGTGTTCGTCACGAGGATCGTGTAGGCGATGGGATCGCCGACGCGAGTCGGGGATTGCACGCCGCTCGCGTCAGCCGTCTTCACGAGGGAGAGCTGCGGTGCCTCGCTCCCGGAGATAACGGCATCGTCCGTCGCAGTGACCGGATCCCCCTCCGGTGGAGTGCCGGTCGCCTGAGCGGTGTTGGTCACCTCTCCCGCGTCGATGTCTGCTTGCGTGAGCGTGTACTCAGCCGTGCACGTCGTCGATTCCCCTGGTGCAAGCGTGGTCTGCGGACACGCGGCGACCGGTGGGCTCCCCGTGCCGCTGAAGGCCGTCTCGGAGACGGCGACCGCGGTCAGGTCGACGTTTCCGGTGTTGGTGACCAGGAACGAGTACGTCACCGGGGCGTTCAGTACGTACTGCGCCGGGTCGGTGAGGCTCGAAGACTTCACGAGGCTGATCGCGGGCGCGTCCGCGGCGGTAAAGACCACCGTGCTGTTGCCCGGCTCGAGCAGACCGCTGATCGGGCCGATGTTCGACGGGCCGTTCGTGTAGGAACCCTCGGTGTCGGAGGTGATCGGAACCGTGAATGTGCACGAGACCGTGCCCGCGTCCATGTTCCCGGTCCCGCTGATGCGCGTCCCGTCGACCGTCGCCGCTCCCGCCGGGCAGTCGGTGGTGGGATCGCCCGCGAAACGCAGCCCCGCCGGGAGGGTGTCGGTGAACGACCATCCGTTCTTCGCCTCGAGATCGTCCGTGTTGGTGATGGTGAACGTCAGCGTGGAGGTCTGCCCGACCTTCACCGTCGTCGGACTGAACACCTTGTCGAGCTGCGGTGTCGCGTCGACGATCTGCGGGTCGTCGAAACCGCTGTCGTTCCCACGGAACCCGCCCGCCGCGTTGAACAGCTGCACGCCGAGCGAGGTGGTCGTGGCGTCGGCGCGGAATCCCGCGGACTGCAGCTCCGCGACATGGAAGAGCCTCCCGCCCACCGTGATCTCTCGCGCTGCCGGATCAGTGCATGGATTGAGGCCGCTGGCGAGGGTGGTGACCGTGCCCCCACCCGTACCGGGCGCGGGCCCGCTGCCGGTCTGGTTCACGATCAGGTTGAAGCTCAGCCGCGGATCCACACGGTTCAACGTCGGCCCCTCGGACACGCAGTTCGCGGCACCGTACACCGCGCTGATGAGGTAGAAGTGCCCGGGAACGATCCCTGCGGTGATGGGCTTGGCGGTCTGGAACTCGACGCCGGGGCCGGGCGCGGAGCCGCCGTTGGTGTACTCCGACAGGATCTGGTTCTGCTGAGCCGCCGCCAGCGGTTGACCCTTGTACAGACCGATGGCTGTCGCCATCCCCTGGAGATACGCCCAGGCCGTGGCGTCGCAGCCCGAGTCCACGCCGGTCACCACCGCGTTCCGCGGTGTCGTCGAGCGCAGGACCCAGCCGTTGCACTGGTCGGCGACCGGAGCCCAGTTCGGGCTCGTCACGTAGGTCTCCGTGTTCGCCGCCGCCCCGCCGGTGTACTGACCGATCCGGATGCCGTTGGTCGCCGTCTGGTTCTCGAAGGTCTCCAGGTAGACCGCGGTCGCCGGCGCCTGCGGCACCCCGGGGCTCCCCGGTGCCGCCACCGCGGCGGACGCGCCCACGAGGCCCGCGACGCCGAGGAGCGCCGCCAACGCTGCCGAGAGCAGCAGACGCGCGCGACGACGAGCGCCCTGCGTGTTTCGGACCAGCACCTGCGATGTACGACTGGACATCTCGACTCATCTCGGTCGGATATCTCCCCCAGCCGGAGAGTAGACCCGGGCCGGAACACCAGGCAAGAGGTCTCACCCGTCCCGGGCGAGCGTGCGTCCCGACCGAAGAGTGACCTTTGGCCCTGATTCGTCTCGAGCGCATGGCGCAGGTGCCACTCGAACACCGGGGATGATGCCGACGCGCGGGAGCAGGCTCTCCCCCACGCCAGAGCCTGATCTCGCGCGATTGCCTGTTGCGGCGCAGGGACCTCAGTCCACCAGCAGCGCGGGCTCCTCGAGGATGGAGGCGACGTCGGCGATGAAGCGGCTCATGCCGTCGCCGTCGATCACGCGGTGGTCGAACGAGCCGGCGACCGTGGTCACCCAGCGCGGGCGCACCTCGCCGTCGACGACCCAGGGCTTCTGGCTGATCGTGCCCATGGCGACGATGCCGGCCTCGCCCGGGTTGATGATTGGAGTGCCGGCGTCCATCCCGAATACGCCGATGTTCGTGATGGTGATCGTGCCGTTCTGCTGGTCGGCCGGCGGGGTCTTGCCCTCACGCGCCGTGAGCGTGAGCCGGTTCAGGGCGCGGGCGAGGTCCTTCATGCTGAGGTCCTGCGCGTCCTTGATGTTCGGCACGAGCAGGCCGCGGGGCGTGGCGGCGGCGATGCCGAGGTTCACGTAGTGGCGCACGGCGATCTCGGCCCCGGCCTCGGTGTCGATCCAGGCCGCGTTGACCATCGGCGTCCGGCGCACCGCCCAGATCACCGCGCGGGCCATGATGAGCAGCGGCGAGACCTTGATGTCGGCGTAGTCGGGCGAGGCCTTGAGGCGCTTGACGAGCTCCATCGTGCGGGTGGCGTCGATCTCCTTCCACACCGTCACGTGCGGGGCGGAGTACGCGCTCTGCACCATCGCCGACGACGTCGCCTTGCGCACGCCCTTCACCGGGATGGACTCGGTGCGGTCGTCGCCGGCCGCCGACGGGCGCACGGGCGCGAGGCCACGCGCCAGGCCGGACGGGGCCTGCGGCGCCGGCACCGTCTCCTCCCGCACGCTCCCCCACTCCGGGGTCTCGATGTTGCGGAAGACGCTGGCCTGGGAGGCGTGCTTCATCACGTCGTCGCGGGTGACCTCGCCGTCGGCGCCCGTGGGCGTCACGCTCGTGAGGTCGACGCCGAGGTCGCGGGCGAGCTTGCGGATCGGCGGCTTCGCGATCACGCCGACCGACGACCGCACCGGGCGCTCGGCCGGGCGCTTGCGTCGCGAGGTCGCGCCGCTTCCGGAGCCGTAGCCGACGAGCACCGACCCGCCGCCCTCCTCGGGCGCGGGCGCCTCGGCCGTCGCAACGGTGCCGGGCGCGACCGCACCGGTCCCCGAGCCGGCCGCGTCGGTCACAAAGGTGATGATCGGGGTGCCGACCTCGACCGTCGCCCCCTCGTCGACGAGCAGCTCGCCGACCACGCCCGCATGCGGGGAGGGCAGCTCGACGAGGGACTTCGCGGTCTCGATCTCGCAGATGACGTCGTTGATGGCGACCCGGTCGCCCGGGGCCACCTTCCAGGCGACGATCTCGGCCTCGGTCAGCCCTTCGCCGACGTCCGGAAGGGGGAAGTTCTGCGTGCTCATGCGGAGTCCTTTCGTGGGCCGCGTTCATAACTCAGGAGACTCGAACCGGTGCGCGCCCCTGCGCCCGCGCTGGACGGGTGAAGGGGGCGATTGTCCTGAGTTGTGAACATGGAACGTCGGTGTCAGTAGGCCAGGGAGCGGTCGACGGCTTCGAGGATGCGATCGGCATCCGGCAGGTAGGCGCCCTCGAGCTTCGCGGGCGGGAACGGGGTGTCGTACCCCGAGACCCGCAGCACCGGAGCCTCGAGGGCGTAGAACGCGCGCTCCATGACGGTCGCGGCGATCTCGCTGCCGAGGCTCGTGAACCCCGGAGCCTCCTGCGCGTAGACCATGCGTCCGGTCTTGCGCACCGACCCGAGGATCGGCTCGTAATCCACCGGCGACAGCGAGCGCACGTCGACGACCTCGCAGCTCGTGCCCTCGGCCTCGGCGAGCGCGGCGGCCTGGAGCAGAGTCGTGACCATGGCGCCGTGTCCGACGAGCGTCACGTCGGTCCCGGTCCGCACCACCCGCGAGGAGTGCAGCGGGACGGCGGGCGCGTCGAGCTCGACCTCGCCCTTCGGCCAGTACCGGCTCTTCGGCTCCAGGAAGATCACCGGGTCGTCCGACGCGATGGCCTCCTGGATCATCCAGTAGGCGTCGTTCGCGGTGGACGGCGACACCACGCGCAGACCGGGGGTGTGGGTGAAGTAGGCCTCCGGGCTCTCCTGGTGGTGCTCGACCGCGCCGATGTGCCCGCCGTACGGGATGCGGATCACGACGGGCAGCCGCAGCGACCCCTCGTGCCGGTTGGTGAGCTTGGCGAGCTGGGTGGTGATCTGGTCGAACGCGGGGAAGACGAAGCCGTCGAACTGGATCTCGACGACGGGACGGAACCCGGCCATCGCGAGGCCGATCGCGGTTCCCACGAGGGCCGACTCCGCGAGCGGGGTGTCCAGCACGCGCTGCTCCCCGAAGTCGCGCTGCAGGTGCTCGGTGATGCGGAAGACGCCGCCGAGCTTGCCGATGTCCTCGCCCATGAGGAGGACCTTCGGGTCGTCCTCCATCGCCTTGC
Source organism: Microbacterium sp. UBA7513 (assembly GCF_002478345.1). Classification (NCBI taxonomy): domain Bacteria; kingdom Bacillati; phylum Actinomycetota; class Actinomycetes; order Micrococcales; family Microbacteriaceae; genus Microbacterium; species Microbacterium sp. UBA7513. The sequence goes on along the minus strand of NZ_DLNJ01000006.1, from coordinate 104,430 downwards.
GCATTCCGGCGTTCAGCGCCTTGCCCAGCGGCATGGTCTCCCGGGTCACTGGCCCTCTCCTTCGAACGACGCCTCGTAGCGGGCGCGCCACGCTTTCTGCTCCTCAATCAGCGGATGCGGCTCGCTGTACACGTGGTCGAACATGAGGTCGGCGCGGGGCGGGCCGAGCTGCACGGTGCGGGCGCGGAGGTCTTCCGCGGCATCGGCGGCCTCGGCGTCGACCTCGGCGAAGAAGCTCTCCTCGGCGCCGCGGTTCTCCAGGAAGGCGCGCATGCGGACGATCGGGTCGCGCCCGGCCCACGCGAGCTCCTCGTCGTCGCCGCGGTACTTCGTGGGATCGTCGCTGGTCGTGTGCGCGCCGAGCCGGTAGGTCACGGCCTCGATGGCGCGAGGGCCGCCGCCGGCGCGCGCATCGTCGAGGGCCACGCGGGACACCGCGTAGCTGGCGAGGACGTCGTTGCCGTCCACGCGGACGCTCGGGATGCCGTACCCGGCGCTGCGCTGCACGAGCGGCACCCGCGACTGCGTGGTGACGGGGACCGAGATCGCCCAGTGGTTGTTCTGCAGGAAGAACAGCGTCGGGGCCTGGTAGCTCGCCGCGAACACCATGGCCTCGTGCACGTCACCCTGGCTGGAGGCGCCGTCGCCGTAGTACACGACGACGGCCTCGTCGCGCTCGGGGTCGCCGGTGCCGGTGCGGCCGTCGAACGTGAGGCCCATCGCGTAGCCCGCGGCGTGGAGCACCTGGGAGCCGAGGACGAGCGTGTAGAGCCGGGTGTTGCCGTTCTTCGGGTCGGTCGGGTCCCAGCCGCCGTGGGAGACGCCGCGCATGAGCTTGATGATGTCGACCGGGTCCACGCCGCGGATCCGGGTGACGGCGTGCTCGCGGTACGAGGGGAAGATCGTGTCCTGCGCGCGGGCGGCACGGCCGGAGCCGACCTGCGCCGCCTCCTGTCCGCGGCTCGGCGGCCACAGGGCGAGCTGGCCCTGCCGCTGCAGGTTGGTGGCCTGGGTGTCGATCGCGCGGATGCCCACCATGTCGCGGTAGAACTGCGCGAGCTCGTCGTCGGGGATGGCCTCGATGAGCGGCAGGTACTGCTCCGCGGCCGGCGTCGGGGCGACCTTTCCGGTCTCGTCCAGAACGCGCACGAGGGGGGTCTCAGAGGTGCTCACGGCCCCCACGCTACCCGCGCCGGCATGCCGGGTCACGCATACCTAGGACGCCCTCGTATCTCCCCGGAACCCCGAGATTCCGCGGTTCGTGGGGCGAGGGCGCGCTCAGCGGAGGGTCGCTGCGACCTCGAGCACGCGGGCGACGGCCTCCTCCTCGCCGACGGAGATCCGGATGCCGTCGCCGGAGAACGGGCGCACGATCAGGTCGGCGTCGACGAAGGCCGCCGCGACCTCGTCGGTGCGCGCACCGGTCGGCAGCCAGACGAAGTTGCCCTGGGCGTCCGGCACCTCCCAGCCCTGCGCTCGGAGCCCCTCGACGAGACGGGCGCGGCGCTCGACGATCACGGCGACGCGCTCCAGGAGCTCGGCTTCCGCATCGAGGCTCGCGATGGCGGCGTTCTCGGCCGCGGAGGTGACCGACAGCGGGATCCCGGTCGTCCGTGCCGCGTCGAGCACCTTCTCGTGACCGATCGCATAGCCGACCCGGAGGCCGGCCAGACCGTAGGCCTTGGAGAACGTGCGGAGGACGACCACGTTCGGGTGCGCCTCGAAGACGCGCCCGGCCAGGCCGTCGACGGCGTCGGGGGCGGTGACGAACTCGGCGTAGGCCTCGTCGAGGATGATGAGCACGTCGGACGGCACACGGTCCACGAACGCCGCGAACTCGGCGGAGGTGACGATGGGTCCGGTCGGGTTGTTCGGCGTGCAGACGATGATCGCCCGCGTGCGGTCGGTCACGGCGTCGGCCATCGCATCGAGGTCGTGACGGGCGTCGGCCGTCAGCGGCACCTGCACCCCTGTCGCCCCGGCGACGAGCGGCAGGCTGGGGTACGCCTCGAACGATCGCCAGGCGTAGACGACCTCGTCGCCGACGGACGCCGTGGCGAGCACGAGCTGGTGCAGGATCGCGACGCTGCCGGAGGCGACATGGACCCGCTCGGGCTCGACCCCGTAGCGGGCGCCGAGCCGTGCGCGGAGACGGCCAGCCGTGGCGTCGGGATACCGGTTCATCGGGGTCGTGTGCTGCAGCGCGTCGAGGACCGAGGGCAGCGGGTCGAACGGGTTCTCGTTGCTGGAGAGCTTGAAGGCTTCGGGACCGGCCTGCTTACCCTGGCGGTACGGCGCGAGGGAGGCGATGGCGGGACGGATGCGGGGCAGGGTCGGCTCGGTCACGCGTCGAGTCTAGGACGTGCGGCCCGCCACCCTTTCGGGGCCGAGGGTGCGGTGATACCATTCTGGTATGGCTATGACGGTGCGACTCCCTGCGGAACTCGATGCGCGGCTGGGCGAGGTCGCCGCCCAGCGACACACGTCCAAGCATGCGCTGCTCATCGAGGCGGCCGACCGCTTCGTCGCGGACACTCATCGGTCGGCCCTCGTCGACGCCGCCGTCGACTTCGTGTTCGACAACGACAAGGTCCTCCTCGAGCGACTCGAAGACGCGTGACCGAGTATCTGACTCTGGAGGACGGCCTCCGCATCGTCGGCCGCCTGGGGTTCCACGTCCGGGACGCCGGACTCCTGGCGTCAGCTCTCGCGCGCCCTGCCGCGTCGCTGTTCGGGGAGGACGCCTACGGCACGCTGGACCGGAAGGCGGCCGCCCTCCTCGAGTCTCTGGCCCGCAACCATCCCCTGTTCGACGGGAACAAGCGCACGGCGTGGACGAGTTTCGTGGCATTCCTCTGGATCAACGGATGGAAGCACCGCTTCACGACGGACGATGCCTTCGATCTGGTCATCGGCGTCGCATCAGGCAGCATCGACCTCGACGAGTCGGAGCGACGCATCCGCGAGAACCGGATCCCCGTGGACGACCGCGGCTGACACCGCGAGCCCCGCGTGGGAGACTGAACGCATCATGCGCTTCATCATCCGGGTCGTCGTCAACGCGTTCGCCATCTGGGTCGTCACGCTCATCCCCGTGCTCCAGGTCACGGTGCGCGCCTTCCCGCCGGGCGAGACGCTGCAGCTCGTCCTGACGCTGCTCGCGGTCGGAGCCCTCTTCGCGCTGGTGAACACCATCATCGGCACGGTCGTGAAGATCGTCGCCTTCCCGCTGTACATCCTCACGTTCGGCCTCATCGGCTTCCTCATCAACGGCTTCCTGCTCTGGCTGACCGCCTGGATCACCAGCAGCTTCGGGTGGGGCCTGACGGTCGAGTCGTTCTGGTGGGGCGTTCTCGCCGCCCTGATCATCTCGATCATCAACGGCATCTTCGGCTTCATCCTGCGCCCGCAGAACAAGCGCTCCCGCCGCGACTGACCCGTCTGCCGGCGGCGCGTACGGCTCACGGATCGGGGAGCACACGCTCCGCGCGGTACTCGGTGCGTTCGACGGTGACGGCGCGATCGAGGTCCGCCCAGTAGGCGTCGAGAGCCACCGCCCGCGGGTCGGTGGAGGCGTCTACCATCGCCGCGGTCTCGACATAGCTCTCCAGCGAATGCGTCGCGAGTGCGAGGTCCTGGCGCCCGGGGTCGGGGTCACCCACCCGACGGGCGGTGAAGCTGTCGGCGGACCCCGTGCCCTCCCTCGCCCCTCCTGCGGCGAGCGCGGACACCACGTCGTCGGTGTGCCGGAGCTGCACGAGCGTCTGGTCGGCGGACAGCGTCGGCTCGACCGGGCTCCCGGCGGTGATCTGGGTCGTCACCGTGAACGCGCTCTCCATCGCCAGGTGCGCCGCGATCATTCCGCCCTGCGAGTGGGCGACGACGTCCACCCGATCGCCGGGTCTCGCGCCCGCCGCGGCCAGCGCGTCGAGAGTCGCCTGATACGACGCGGACCGGCCCCCGGTGTAGAGCTCGATGTTCGACTTCATGTCCCAGGCCTCGACACCGCCGCCTTCCCGGAGGGACATCGAGCGGCTGCCCGAGACGTAGGCGACGTAGCGCGGGGACTCGCCCGGAACCGTGTACTTCTCGATCGCCACCTGTGCACCGGAAGCGGAGGGCATGCGGCGGAAGGCGCTCGCCAAGCCGCTCGGCGCCCCGGCCGGACGCGAGTGGGAGGCCGCGGAGACGCGCACCGGATCCGCCGTCGCACCGAGGAGCATCCCGGGCCGCACACGCCCCAGCCCCGACGTCACGCCGACGACAGCGCCGCCCAGGAACATCGGCGGGAGCAGCCCTCCGGCGTCGAACTGATCGCCCAAGCCCCGGAAGCGCCGCTCGTCCGCGGTCCGTTCCTGCAGGTCTGCGAGCGGGGCCAGACGCTCGTCGGCGGCGAGGAGCAGCCGCAACCGCGCCTCCACTGCGGCAGCCGCAGCGGCATCGGTGTGCGACAGCACCTCCGCCCGCGCCCGCAGCTCGACCACCTCGTAGACCTCGGCCATGAGGTCGAGATCGGCGGCCGTCTCGTGGACGCGGGCCGTCAGCGTCTGCACCGCCATCACGGCGGAGCGGAGGGACCAGGCCGCGGAGGCCAGCGGGGTCCACGCTGCCGAGCCGAGCAGCGCCTCGACCCGCTCCACCGATTCCTCCACCTCCGCGCAGACCGGCACGACAGCCCGCACCCGCTCCGCGAGCTCGCGGAGCTGCGTCGTATCCACCGCGATCGCGCCGCCGTGATCGATGTTGAGCCCGCTCATGCGCCCTCGACCTCCCCGCGGCACGCCTGCAGCGTCCGGTGCACCGTCGCCGTGTCGTCCGACAGCCGCCAGAGGGCCCACCGCAGCGCCTCGACGCCGTCGGACTCCCAGGCGCACGCGTCACGCAGCGCCGTCAGCGTGGAAGCGAGATCGTCGAGCCCCGCGAGAGCGGCGTCCAGCTCGGACAGCGCTCCGGCCCGCAGCGCAGGATCGACGCCGGGAGAGAGCGCGGTGAGGACGAAGGACGGCATGAACTCAGCCTTCCGCCGGGCGGCGTCCGGTGGGGCCAGGGCCCCTCGGGCGGCAACGACCGGTGGACAGCCGGACCGGGCACGCGACGGTGCAGGGAGGGTCGAGGGCCGGCCGCGAACCGGCCCCGCTGTGCAGGAACGGCATCGACCGGCAGAATGGATCCGTGACAGCCCGAGATCCCTTCCGTGTGATCTTCGTCTGCACGGGGAACATCTGCCGCTCTCCGATGGCGGAGGTCGTGTTCCGGGACCTCGCTGAGCGGCAGGGTCTCGGCTCTCAGATCGTCTCGCGCAGCGCGGGCACCGGGGACTGGCACCTCGGAGAGCGCGCCGACCACCGCACCATCGACGCCCTCGCCCGCCGCGGGTACGACGGCTCCCTGCATCGCGCCCGCCAGTTCACCGCCGCCTCCTTCGCCGAGAACGACCTCGTGGTGGCCCTGGACCGCACGCATGAGCGCATCCTCCGCGAATGGGCCAGGGACGAGGATGAGGACGGCAAGGTGACCCTCCTCCTCGCGTTCGACCCGGACGCCTCGACCCATGACGTCCCCGACCCGTACTACGCCGGCCCGGAGATGTTCGATTCGGTGCTCGGTATGATCGAGACGGCGACTCGCGGCTTGTTCCGCCAGCTCGAACCCGCCCTGCGCCTGCCCCGCACGCCCCGAATCCTCGGGGCCTGATCAGGAGGACTCCCCTGACTTTCCAGCCCTCGCTTCCGCCTCAGCCCCTCAGCCCCCTCGACGGCCGTTACCGCGCCGCCGTCACCGGGCTCGCCGACTTCCTCTCCGAGGCCGGGCTCAACCGCGCCAGGGTCGAGGTGGAGGTCGAGTGGCTGATCGCCCTCACCGACCGCTCGCTGTTCGAGACGAGCCCGCTGTCGGACGGCGACAAGGAGCGCCTTCGCGCGCTGTACCGCGACTTCGGGCAGGCCGAGGTCGACTGGCTCGCCGAGAAGGAAGCCGTCACGCAGCACGACGTGAAGGCGATCGAGTACCTCGTGCGCGACCGGCTCTCGACGCTCGGCCTCGACCGCATCGCCGAACTCACGCACTTCGCCGCGACGAGCGAGGACATCAACTCCGCGTCCTACGCCCTCACCGTCAAGCGCGCGGTCGAGGAGGTCTGGCTCCCGGCCCTCGACACCGTGATCGCGAAGCTGCGCGAGCTCGCGGTCGAGCACGCCGACGCCGCGATGCTCTCGCGCACGCACGGCCAGCCCGCCACACCCTCGACCATGGGCAAGGAGCTCGCGGTCTTCGCCTGGCGCCTGGAGCGCGTGCGTGCGCAGATCGCCGGCTCCGAGTACCTCGCGAAGTTCTCCGGCGCGACCGGCACGTGGTCCGCCCACCTCGCGGCCGACCCGGACGCCGACTGGCCGACCATCGCCCGCGAGTACATCGAGGGACTGGGCCTGGGCTTCAACCCGCTCACGACGCAGATCGAGTCGCACGACTGGCAGGTCGAGCTCTACGACCGCGTGCGTCACGCCGGCGGGATCCTGCACAACCTCGCGACGGACATCTGGACCTACATCTCGCTCGGCTACTTCGCGCAGATCCCGGTCGCCGGCGCCACCGGCTCGTCGACCATGCCGCACAAGATCAACCCGATCCGCTTCGAGAACGCCGAGGCCAACCTCGAGATCTCGGGCGCCCTGCTCGCGTCGCTGGGCCAGACGCTGGTCACGAGCCGCCTGCAGCGCGACCTCACCGACTCCACGACGCAGCGCAACATCGGCGTCGCGTTCGGGCACTCGCTGCTCGCTCTCGACAACCTGCGCCGCGGCCTGAACGCGATCTCGCTCTCGCGCGATGTGCTGCTCGCCGACCTCGACGTGAACTGGGAGGTGCTGGCCGAGGCGATCCAGACGGTGATCCGCGCCGAGGTCGTCGCCGGCCGGTCGAGCATCCAGGACCCGTACGCGCTCCTCAAGGAACTCACGCGCGGTCACCGGGTCGGCGCCGCCGACCTCGCCGAGTTCGTGGAGGGTCTGGAGATCGGGGACGCGGCCAAGCAGCGCCTGCTCGCGCTGACCCCGGCGACCTACACGGGCATCGCGGCGCGCCTCGCCCGCTGAATCCGGCAGGAGCTAGGAGCCCGACTCCCCGGAGTGCTCCTCGACTCTGTCCTTCGGCATGAACGACGCCGCCAGGAGCGTGAGCGCGGCGGTCACCGCGACCGCCACGAACACCCACACCGAGGCGTGGACGATCGTGGTGGGGTCGTCCGGTCCCGCCCCCTGCGCGATGACCGCGTTCGAGATCGCCCCGAACACCGCCACGCCCACGGCGCTTCCCGCAGACCGTGCGAAGGCGTTCATCCCGGTCACCGCGCCGCGCTCGCCCCAGCCCACCGAGGCCTGCGCAGCGATGAGGGTCGGGGCCGCACTCCACCCGAGTCCGAAGCCGAGGAGGAACGCGATGCCGGCGACGACGAACGGGTTGGGCCAGGAGGCGACGGCGGCGAGCGCGATGGCGGCGACGGTCGTGATGCTCATACCGATGAGCGTGGTGCGTCGGAAGCCGATGCGCAGGTACAGCCGTCCGGCGTTCGCGGCGGCGAGCGGCCAGCCGAGGGTCAGGGCCGCGACCGCGAGACCCGACAGCAGCGGAGCGATGCCGATGGACCCCTCGAGGTAGGCCGGGGCGAAGCTGGTCACTCCGAGCATCAGCGCGCCGATGCCGAGGGAAACCAACGTGGTCGTGAGGATGAGCCGACGGGTCACGAGGCGCAGATCGACGATCGGCTCCGCCACCCGGCGCTCGACGAACCCGAAGGCCACCAGCGCGACCACCCCGATCCCGAAGCAGAGGGCACTCTGCACGGACAGCCAGGCCCAGGCGTTCCCACCCTCCAGCATGCCGAGGATGAGCGCTGTGAGCCCGATGGTCAGCAGCACCGCTCCCCCGTAGTCGATGCTGTGCCGCTGGGTCTGCTTCTGCTCCGTGTAGGTGCGTAGCAGCATCCATCCGGCGATCAGACACAGGGGCACGTTGATCCAGAAGATCCAGCGCCAGGCGTCGAGCTGGGCGAAGATGCCGCCGAGCGCCGGTCCGACGACCGAGGAGATGGCCCACACGCTGGCGACGTATCCCTGCACCTTCGCGCGTTCGGCGACTGTGTAGATGTCACCGACGATGGTCATCGACATCGGCGCGACGGCCCCGGCGCCGATCCCCTGGATGATGCGGAACACGATCAGTGCCGGCATGCTCCAGGCGAAGCCGCAGAGGATGGACCCGAGCAGGAACAGGGCGATGCCGAGCAGGATGATCGGCTTGCGGCCCACCGTGTCGGCGAACCGCGAGTAGATCGGCACGCTCACGGCCTGGGCCAGGAGATACACCGAGAACAGCCACGGGAACTGCTGATAGCTGCCGAGGTCGCGCACGATGCTCGGCACCGCGGTGGCGAGGATCGTCGCGTCGATGGCGATGAGGCCGGTGGCGAGCATGAGCGCGCCGAGGATGGGTCCCCGCTCCGACCGGAGTCCGATGGAGGCGCGGTCGACGGAGGCAGTCACTCCAGGGACAAGCGGAACGACCCCACCGATATTCCGCCGGGTGTCTCCGTCACGACGAGGCGGGGCGTCCCTGCTCGTCGGTGGTGCCGTCGCTCGCAGCGTCGTCCTCCGCGTCGTACAGCACGGGGCGGTCGACGGGCTTGGTGACGTCGGCGGGATCGACGGCGAGCATGAGCATCGCGAGGATCAGGAGGGTCGCGATGAAGGCGCCACCACCCACGACGAGGCTCAGCGCCACCGGGGTGAGGCCCTCATAGGTCCCGTTCGCGATGGCGGTGTTCACGCGGAGGGTGAAGGCGCCGGTGGAGACGAGGGTGACGACCATGGCGAACACGCCGCAGCCGAGCGCGATGCCGAGCAGGTGCAGGGGCCGCAGGATGTCCCGTCGAGTGGGCTTGTCGTCGCTCATCGCTCTCCTCCGTGCTCCACAGGAGCCGCATCGTTCTCGGGGGCGGCAGCGACGTCGTCGGCGTCCGCGCGCTTCGGGGTGAGGCCGGCGATGCCGAGGAAGACCGCGACGATGGCCGCATACCCTCCGAACATCCCCACGCCGAGGATGATGCCGGACAGCTCGAACGTGCCCGCCTTCTCGATCGTGTACTCCTGGACGAAGCCCGACGGGATCAGCAGCAGGACGACGGCGAGGAGCACGCCCAGCGCTCCGACGGTGATCGCGTCGGTGGCGAGCGCTCCCCCGGTGCGGCGGGCGCGGATGCCTGCGAGCAGTTCCAGGCCGCCGCTGAGCACGCCCCAGGTGATGAGCACGATGAAGAACATGTCGTCCGTGCGCCAGGCCGGCACGCCGCCGGCCATGCCGGCGATCACGCTCACGACCGCGAGGAGGATCGCCGACCAGCGCGACCCCGCCGGGAGGACGAGCCACGCGGCGAGGATGTGCACGAGGGCGGTGACCAGCGCGAAACCGCTGAAGACGGCGAGACCGACCGCCGCGGAGTGATCCGAGGAGAAGGTGATCATCAGGGCGGCGACGGCGGCGAACAGCGCGCGCAGCAATTGCACGTGGCGCATGGTGAACGCGCGAGCAGGGACAGACATGACGGCCAGATCCTCCGGGGTTTCCCTACCAGTCTACGCGGGGCCAGGAGCCGGAAGCGCCCGGGGATGCTCGTGAAGCCCGGCGGATCTCCCCAGATCGATTGCCGGGCTTCACGACATACGCAGCAAGGGGGGCATCACTGCGTCGGGCCACTGCCGCAGGGTCGGGCACCCTCCCCGCGACATCGCAGCCCCGTGACCCACTTGCTCACCTGGTCCCCTGAGGTGTGCGCGTGCGGTCGTATGCTCACTCTAGAGATGTGTTCTTCACATACCGGGTGGGGGCTGTGATGGGTTTTGGGGACGGCGAGAACAGAGGGGCGACGCCGGATGCGTTCGCCGCGGCACTGCGCGACGCGATCAACGCGAGACCCGTGACGCTGTCGTGGTTGCAGCGGCAGCTCCGCGACCGGGGCAACCGCGTCTCGATGGCCACGCTGAGCTACTGGCGGTCCGGGGCCCGCCGCCCGGAAGGACCGCAGTCGCTCGCCGCTCTCGCCGACATCGAGGATCTGCTGGGCCTCGATACCGGGGCGTTGAGCCGGCTCCTGCGCCCGCATCGCACGGGGCCGCTGGGCCCGCAGGGGTTCCCGCTGGAGCAGGTCGACATGGAGCGGGCGGTCCGTGAGGTCTACGCCGCCCTCGGCGCCACCTATCCGGACACGTCGCGGGAGCTCACCGTCCACTCGGTCACGGACGTGGACGCCGACGGCGAGGTGTCCTCCTGCCTCACCCGCAGCATCGTGCAGTCCACCACCGGGGTCATCACGGCCATCCCCGTCCTCGACCTCACCCCCGGCGTCCCCGGACCTCCGCCGCTCCTGACGGCCGTGGCGGGCGGACGGGTCACCGCCCGCTACTCCCACCCGAACGGCGAGGCGCACGGTGCGCTGATCGAGCTCGACGAGCCCCTCACGGCCCCGGACACCGCGGTGGTCGAGTGGTCGGTGCAATACGCGCCCGGACATCCCTCGGATCGGGAGACCGGGCACGCCTTGTCCCGCCAGGCGCGGGAGCTGCTCGTGTGGACGCGCTTCCACCCGGATGCCGTGCCGGACTGGTGCGACGAGCTCGTCGAGACCGCCGGGGGCACCGTCGTCACCGCGCTCCCCCGGCCTCGGGGCACGTCGGTGCATCAGGTCCGCCGGGCGTTCGGTCCCGGCGCCCTCGGCCTGCGCTGGGGGTACGGACCTCGCGAGGGTGCTCAGCCCGGCTGATCGCCCGTCGCGACCGGCCGGCCCGGCGTGTTCGACCACTGGCTCCAGGAGCCGGGGAAGACCCTCGCGGGGATGCCCACCTCGTGCAGGACCAGAGCCGTGTGCGCCGCCGTGATGCCGGACCCGCAGTAGGCCGCGACCGGCGTCTCCGCGGTGATCCCGATCTCTGCGAGCGTCGCCCGCACCGTGTCGTGATCGCGGATGCGCCCGCTCTCGTCGAGGTGCCGCGTGGTGGGGAGGTTGCGGGCACCGGGGATGTGGCCGGCGATCGGGTCGAGCGGTTCGGTGTCGCCGCGGTAGCGCTCGGGGGCGCGCACGTCGAGCAGGACCCCGGTCTCCGGGAACGCCGCCGCCTCGTCGATCGAGAGGGCGTCCTGGCCGGGATCCGCGAGCACGACGTCACCGGTCTCCGGCACGACGTCGTCGGTCGCCAGGTCGTATCCGGCCGCGGTCCAGGCGCGCAGCCCGCCGTCGAGCACGCGGACCTCGACCCCCGCCTGCCGCAGCAGCCACCACGCCCGGGCCGCCGCGAGACCCTTGGTGTCGTCGTAGGCCACGACGGCGTCGCCCTGCCGCACGCCCCAGCGCCGGGCCGCCGCCTGCAGGGTCTCCGTCGACGGGAGCGGGTGCCGCCCCTCGATGGGCGCTCCGGGCGTGGAGAGCTCCTGATCCAACGACGCGAACACGGCGCCGGGGATGTGACCCGAGCGGTAGTCGCCCGGGCCCGCCTCGGGACGATCGAGGCGCCAGCGCACGTCGACGACCCGGATCCGGGCGCCGCCGTCGAGGAGGTCGTGGAGTTCGGTCGCGGAGACGAAGTGACTCATGGTGCGAGGCTACCGAGTGCGCGACGCCGCGCGTGGCGTCGCCGTCACGGACGGACACGGTTCTCGCTGCCCGGGAATAGCCACGCGTCCCCGGTGTTTCTCCTCACATGATTGAAACTTCAACGGTCGCCGCGGAGCGCACCCGCGTGCGGGTGCCCCTGCGCTTCGCGGACGGCTTCACCACGACGGCCGACGTGGTGACCTTCGATGGACTCGTGGACGGACGCGAGCATCTGCTGCTCGGCCTCGGTGACTGGCAGGCCGCCCTCGCCCGCTCCGCCGGCGGTGGGGATGACCCTCTCGTCCGCCCGCACAGCGAGTGCCTCACGGGAGACGTGTTCGGCTCCGAGCGCTGCGACTGCGGACCGCAGCTGCGGGAGGCCGTCGAGCGGATCGCCGCCGAGGGCGGCTTCCTGCTCTATCTGCGGCAGGAAGGCCGCGGCATCGGGCTCTACGCCAAGCTCGACGCGTACGCCCTGCAGGATGCGGGCCTGGACACCTACGAGGCGAACGTGGCCCTCGGGCGCGGCGAGGACGAGCGGGACTACACCGTCGCGGCGCAGATGCTGCGCGCGCTGGGCGTGGACCGCATCCGTCTGCTCAGCAACAACCCCGACAAGGCCGCACAGCTCGACGCCCTCGGCATCCACGTCACCGAGCGGGTGCGCACCGAGGTGCACCTGTCCGAGGCGAACTCGCGCTACCTCCAGGCGAAGCGCGACCACACGGCGCACACGATCGACCTGACCGCGGCGTGACCTCCGAGGAGCACGATATGAGCGAGACGCGGCACCCGCGGCGACTCGACAACGACGAGCTCGCGACGTGGCTCCCGATCATCCGGTTCGTCCAGCTGCTGCCCCAGGTCCTCGACCGGGCGCTGAAGGACGAGGTGGGCCTGAACCACGCCCGCTACGCGATCCTCGTCACGCTGGCCGGTCAGGGGGCGGACGCCATCACCATGAGCGAGCTCGCGCGCATCGCGGGACTCAGCCGGTCGCGGCTGAGCCACGCCCTGGACTCCCTGGAGGAGCGCGGGTGGGTGGAGCGGACGTCGTGCAGCACGGACAAGCGCACCCTCTCCGCGACGCTGACCCCGGAGGGCCGGGAGATGCTCCGGGCAGCCGCGCCCGTCCACGTGGCCCAGATCCGCGAGCTCATCCTCGACCCGCTGTCCGCGGAGGACCGGCAGCGGCTGCAGGACATCCTGGGCGCGCTGCTGCCGGGCGTCACGGCGGCGCTGTGAGCCGCGTTCTGCTCTGAGCAGAACCTCTCGATCGCCGCACAGGCTGCGGCCTATCGTGAGGCATGGCCGACATCGTCCCGTTCCCCCTCGCCCCGCATCCCGTCCGTCCGCCGTCGAACGGCCCCGAGCCGCTGTGGCGTGACCTGCTCGGGGATCAGCTCCGGCGGCGGCGTCATGACCGCGGGGAGACGCTCAGCGAGACCGCGGAGAAGGCCGGGGTCTCGCCGCAGTACCTCTCCGAGGTCGAGCGCGGACGGAAGGAGCCGTCCAGCGAGATGATCGCCGCGATCGCCGGGGCCCTGGATGCCACTCTCGTGGAGCTCACGAGCGCGGTCGCCGAGGAGCTTCGTCAGGCCACCCCCGCTGCGGCGGCGGTGTCGGCCTCCCGCGGCGCCTTCGCCCTGGCCGCCTGACCCGTTTCACCTGCACGACCGGTCCCCGGGTGCACGACGGAACCCGGGGACCCGTCGTGCACCCGTCACCTCATCGTGCCTCCGGATCACGGGGACCGAGCACGGTGTCGATGAGGCCGTAGTCGAGGGCGGCGGCGGCGGTGAAGACCCGGTCCCGGTCGGTGTCGGCACGGAGCTCCGCGAGGGAGCGGCCGGTGTGCCGACCCAGGATCGTCTCCATGTCCGCGCGCACCCGCACGACCTCGTCGGCCGCGAGGATGAGGTCCGGGATGGCTCCGCGCGACTGACCGGCCGGCTGATGCAGCACGATGCGCGCGTGGGCGAGGGCCGCCCGCTCCCCCGGCGCTCCCGCCGCGACGAGGAGCGCCGCCGGACCGATGGCCTGCCCGACGCACGTCGTCGCGATCCGCGGACGGATGTGCTGCATGGTGTCGTAGATCGCCAGCGCGGCACCGGGATCGCCGCCCTCGCTGTTGATGTAGAACTGCACGCCGGTCTCCGGGCCGTCCGCGTCGAGGTGCAGGAGCTGCGCGATGAGGGCGTTGGCCACCCCCGCGTCGATGCCGGTGCCGAGATAGATGACGCGCTCGGCGAGCAGATGCGAGTACACGTCCATGACCCGCTCCCCCCGAGGATGCTGGGCGATGACGTTCGGGATCGTGTAGCCGCTCATGCGTCCGCCCCCAGTCCCACCCGCGCACGACGGCGCGGCATGATCTCCGCCGTCGACCGCACGATCTCGTCGACGAACCCGTAGTCCTGCGCCTCGGCCGCCGTGTACCAGCGGTCGTGCAGGGAGTCCTCGAAGATCCGGGCGACGGGCTGACCGGTGTCGTCGGCGATGAGGCCGAGGACCGTGTCGCGCATGTGCCGGAGGTCGTCGGCCTGCGCCTCGATCTCCACCGCCGAGCCGCCGATCCCCGCCGAGCCCTGGTGCATCAGTATCCGGGCGTGCGGGAGAGCGCGCCGCTTGCCCTTCGTCCCCGCGGAGAGCAGGAACTGCCCGGCGCTGCAGGCGAGACCGAGGGCGAGGGTGGAGACGTCGTTCGGGATGAGGTGCATGAGGTCGCGGATCGCCAGCATCGACGGCACGGACCCGCCGGGCGAGTGGATCCAGAGGGCGATGTCGGCCGCCGGATCCTCGGCGGAGAGGCCGAGGAGCTGCGTCATCAGGAGAGTGCCGTTGTCGTCGTCGAGGGCGCCGTCGAGGACGAGCACCCGTTCGTGGAACAGGGCGCGCCGGGCCTCGGGGCCGAACTGCGGGAGGGGCTTTTCTTCGCTCATGTCCCCAGCCTCCGGCTCCGGCTGCGGCCGCGGAGGCGAATCCGCTCGGAGCAGATCCGCTCTGGGCGGCGGCGTGTGCACCCGCCGGAAAACGCGACGTAACACCGCCGACGCACGACCCGCCTAGCCTCGGGGCATGGCGAAACAGAAAGCACCCGCATGGCAGTCCGAGGACGGCCTGAACTTCCGCACCCGCAAGTGGGTGCGCCCGGAAGACCTCAACGCGAACGGCACGCTGTTCGGCGGAAGCCTGCTGAAGTGGATCGACGAGGAGGCCGCGATCTACGCGATCGTGCAGCTCGGCAACTACCGCGTCGTCACCCGGCACATCTCCGCGATCACGTTCGAGGCGTCGGCGGTGCAGGGCGACCTCATCGAGATCGGGCTGCAGGCCACCCGATTCGGCACCACGTCGCTCACCATGCGGGCCGTCGCGCGCAACATGATCACCCGCAAGCGCATCCTCACCATCGACGAGATCGTGTTCGTCAGCATCGGCGAGGACGGTCTGCCCACTCCGCACGGCTACGACGAGATCACCTACGATCGCGACCGCATGCCCACCGAGCGCATCGCCACCGGCACGATCCCCCTCCCGAAGCGCTGACCTTCACTCGCCGACCCACCCCCTTGAGGGCGACCCACCCCCGAAAGTGACGTACTTTCGGGGGTGGGTCGCACGGAAGGGGGTGGGTCGACGGTCAGGCGAGGGCGAGGACCGCGCGACGGTGGGAGACGCGGTGGCCGATCCAGAAGCCGACCGCGATCAGGCCGACGAGACCGATCCCGAGGATCCACGGGAGCAGAGAGGGCGCGGCGCCCGCCGTGGCCGTCGCGAGGGTGCCGGAGCCGTCGGCGATGCGCCCGTTGCCGGCCGCGAGGTCCGCGGCGCCAGCGTCGAGCTTCGCGCTTCCGGCCGCGAGGGTGCCGGACCCCTCGGCGACCGCGTCGGCGCCGGTGCGGAGTTCGGTCATCCCGGACCGGAGGTCGCCGGCACCCGACTGGAGCGCGCCGATGCCCGTGGCCAGAGTCCCGGCACCCTCGTCGAGCCGCGCCGCGCCCGCGCTCAGCTCCGCGGTGCCGGAGTACAGCGACGATGCTCCGGTCGAGAGGGTCTGCAGCCCGGACGAGAGATCCGCCGCGCCCGCCGCGAGCCGGGAAGTGCCGTCCTGCAGCGTCTGCGCTCCGGCGACCAGGGCGGGAGCGCCCTTCGGGGAGACCAGCGCCGCGGTCCCCGGCCAGCCCTTCGAGGGGTCCCCGTTGATGAGCGCGCCGACGCCGGCCGTGACGCGAGCGGAGCCGTCGGCGGCGCCGATGAGTCCCTGTGCGAGGCCCGGAGCAGCCGCGGCGGGGGCCGCCAGCGCGCCGACCTGCTTCTCGACGCCGGCGGCGAGCGCCGCGAGCTGCTGGAGCTGCACATCGGCAGGGTTCGCGGCGAGGAGGCCCTGCAGACCGGCGGCGAGCGTCCGCGCATTGCCGGGAGCGTTCGTGGCGACGCCCGTCAGCAGCGTCTGCGTGTCCGGATGGGCGAGCTTCTGCACATCGGCGCTCACTCCGGCGCGCAGCGTGGTGCTCAGCGTCGTCGCGCCCTCGAGCACGCCGTTCGCGTACCGGTGTGCGCCGTCGACACCGGCGGCGAGAGTGGTCGCGCCGTCGACGAGCTGTCGGGCTCCGGCATCTGCCGCCGCCATCTTGGCCGCGAGCTCCTGCGACCCGGCGAGCGCCGTCTGCGCTCCACCGCTCACCCGTCCGGCACCGTCGAGAGCGGTGGCGGCTCCCGCCGCGAGAGTTCCGGCGCCCTCGGCGAGTGTCGTGGCGCCCGCGGCGGCCGTCGTCGCCCCGTCGCTCAGCTTCTCGGAACCCTGCTGCGCCGTCGCGGTGCCTGCCGCCAGATCCTGCGTGCCCGCGGCCAACTCGTCGGCTCCCGCGGCGAGGTCGGCGGCACCCGCGGCGAGGTCCGAGGATCCCCCCTGCGCGGTGGTCGTGCCGTCCGCGAGCTCCGAGGCGCCCGCGGACACCTTGCTCATCGTGGCGAAGAACAACAGCACCATCGCCGCCAGCAGAAGGCTGAGGACGGTCACGGCGATGCGCATGCCGAGGCCGTGCGCGTGGGTCTTTTCACTCGTCATTGAGGACTCCCGAGGTCAGTGGCGTCGTTGCCACCCGCGACTGTAGGCCCCGCCCTGTCCACCACCCCCGGTTTTGCCGTCAGGTACCAAGTCCCACCTCAGACGATACTCAGTTTCTTGTCACTCTCACACAATCGCCGACCCGGCCCCCTACGTACGAGCCACCCCCATATGTGACGCACTTTCCGGGGTGGGAGGCACGGAAAGGGGTGGATCGGCGAGAGTGGCGAAGGCGTTCGCGAGGTCGGCGAGGAGATCGTCGACGTTCTCGAGGCCGATGGACAGGCGCAGGACGTCGGCAGCGGGACGCGCCTCCGCGGGGACCGGGCGGTGCGTGAGCGCGGCGGGGTGCTGGATGAGGGAGTCGACGCCTCCGAGCGACACGGCGTGCGTGAAGAGGCGGGTCGCCCCGGCCACCGCCGCGGCCGCTGCATAGCCGCCGCGCAGCCGCAGGGCGATCATCGCCCCCGGCCCGCGGAGCTGCCGTTCCAGGATGCCGCGCGGATCCCCGTCGAGCCCGGGATAGAAGACCTCGGCGACCTCGGGTCGATCGACCAGCCACTGCACGATGCGACGAGCGCTCTCCTGCTGGTGCCGCACGCGGACCGGCAGGGTCGTGAGACCGCGGTGCAGCAGGTACGCGCCGAGCGGGTGCAGGAGCCCCCCGGTCACCGCACGCACGCGACGCAGCGCCTCCGCGGTCCTCTCGTCACAGGCGACGACGCCGGCGATGACATCACCGTGGCCGCCGAGGTATTTGGTGGCGCTGTGCAGCGACATCGCCGCGCCGTGGTCGATCGGGTTCTGCAGCACGGGGGTCGCGAACGTGTTGTCGACCACGACCGGCACGCCCCCCGCCTGCCGCACGACCTCGGCGATGTCCGCGACCTCGAGGGTCGGGTTCGCCGGCGTCTCCACGACGACGAGTCCGGTGTCGGGCCGGAGGGCGGCGGCGACCTCATCGGGCCCGCAGTACGTCGTCTCCACACCGAGCAGGCCGGACCCCAGCAGGTGGTCGGTCCCTCCGTAGAGCGGACGCACCGCGACGACGTGCCGCGCTTCCGTGGCACCGGTGTGCGCGAGGATCACGGCGGTCATGGCCGCCATCCCGGAACCGAACGCGACGGCGGCCTCGGCGTGCTCGAGCTCGGCGAGGGCGTCCTCGAAGCGCGCGACCGTCGGATTCCAGAGGCGGGCGTAGACCATGCTGCCGTCCTGCGGCGGCCGCCCCCCGGTGGCCATCGCCTCGTACGAGTCGCCGCCGCGCTCGACGTCGGGCAGCGGATTCGTCGTGGAGAGGTCGATCGGCAGCGCGTGGACCCCGAGTGCCTCGAGGTCGGCACGGCCGCTGTGGACGGCGAGGGTGTCGGGATGCAGCGGTGCAGTCATCCCTCCACGCTGGCCGAATCGCGACGTTTCCGCAGATCATCGACAGAACACGTCGTGAAGTCGAGGATCGCCGCTATTCTCTGCAACATCCGGTGGCAGCAAGGAGGGCACGTTGGCGAAAGCACAACTCGACGAGATCGACCTGGAGCTGCTCGCGGCCTTGAGCCGAGATGCGGCCATCACCAACAAGGCTCTGGCCCACCGCCTCGGACTCGCGGAATCCACCTGCGCCCACCGGATCCGAGGCCTGCGCGAGCGCGGAGTCATCCGCGACACACGCGTCCGCCTCGACGGCTCCGCACTCGGCTACCCGCTGCAGGCGATCATCAAGGTCCGTCTCGCGCATCACACCGGACCCAAGGTCACGGCACTCTTCGACGCGCTCGTCGCGATCCCCCGCGTGCTCCAGGTGTTCCACGTCGCCGGCGTCGACGACTTCCTCGTGCACGTGGCCGTCCAGGACGCGACCGCTCTGCGCGACATCGTGCTCGAGCACATCACCGTCCACCCCGTCGTCCGCGGCACCGAGACCCAGCTCGTATTCGAACTCCGCGACGGCACGGGTTTCCTCCCCCGCTGAACGAGGGGGCAGGATGGAGGGACGCCGTTGCAAAGGAGCACCATGAGCCGTCGTGCCACCCCCGCCACCGAAGCGATCCGCGGGATGAGGGACCTCCTCTTCACGCACGCCACGGACTACGACGCCGCACGCCGCGAGTTCGCCTGGCCGGACCTGACCGCCTTCAACTTCGCGCTCGAGTGGTTCGACGTCATCGCGGGGGAGAACCCCGACCGTCCGGCCGTGCAGATCGTCGAGGCCGACCTCAGCCTCCGCTCCTGGACGTACGGCGAGCTCTCCGCCCGCTCCGACCAGGTCGCCGCCTGGTTGCGCGGCCTCGGCATCGGCCGCGGCGACCACGTGATCGTCATGCTCAACAACACGATCGAGCTGTGGGAGGTGATGCTCGCGATCACGAAGCTGGGCGCGGTGTCGATCCCGACCTCGACACTGCTGTCGGCCTCCGACCTCGCGTACCGCATCGAACACGGCCGCGCCGGCGCCGTCGTCACCCTCGGCGCCCTGGCCGACCGCCTCGAGGGGATCGACCCCGACGTGCTGCGCATCGGCGTGGGTGCGTCGTCACCTGCCGACTGGAAGCGGTTCGCGGATGCCGCCACCACCACGGGGGAGTTCGTCCCGGACGGCCCGACGCCCGCCGGCGACACGGCCCTGCTGTACTTCACCTCCGGCACGACGAACCGCCCGAAGCTCGTGCAGCACACCCACGTCTCCTACCCGGTCGGCCACCTCTCCACGATGTGGTGGCTCGGCGTACGCCCGGACGACGTGCACCTCAACATCTCCTCCCCCGGGTGGGCCAAGCACGCCTGGTCGAGCTTCTACTCGCCGTTCCTGGCCGAGGCGACCGTGTTCGTCTACAACTACGCCCGCTTCGACGCGAACACGCTCATGGAGGTCATGGACACCCACCACGTCTCGACGTTCTGCGCCCCGCCCACGGTCTGGCGCATGCTCCTCCAGGCCGACCTCTCGCGGCTCGCGCACCCTCCGCGCGAGCTCGTCGGCGCCGGCGAACCGCTGAACCCCGAGGTCATCGACCGGGTGCGCGAGGCGTGGGGCGGCACCATCCGCGACGGCTTCGGCCAGACTGAGATGACCGCCTGCATCGGCAACTCCCCCGGGCAGACCGTCAAGGTCGGGTCGATGGGCCGTCCGCTGCCCGGCTACCCGGTCGTGCTGCTCGACCCGTCGACGGGCGAGGTCGTGGAGGACGAGGGCGAGATCGCGCTCGACCTCGCGCAGCCGCCGCTCGGCCTCATGGCGGGGTACTACGACGATCCGGAGAAGACCGCGGAGTCGCGGGCCGGAGGCTTCCACCACACCGGGGACATCGCCGTGCGCGACGCCGACGGCTACCTGACCTACATCGGACGCTCCGACGACGTGTTCAAGGCCTCCGACTACAAGATCTCGCCGTTCGAGCTCGAGTCCGTGCTGCTGGAGCACGACCTCGTCGTCGAAGCAGCCGTCATCCCCAGCCCCGACCCCACGCGCCTGGCGGTCCCGAAGGCGTACGTGTGCCTGACGCCGGACGCGGGCGCGGACGAGGCGGCCGCCGCGCGCGCCGTGTTCGGCTACGCGCACGAACGGCTCTCCTCGCACCTGTGGGTGCGGATCATCGAGTTCGTGCCCGAGCTGCCGAAGACGATCTCCGGGAAGATCCGCCGCGTCGAGCTGCGGGCGCGCGAGAGCGCCCGCGTGGCCGCGGGCGACGAGGCGCGGCAGCACCGCGACCGCGACTACCGCTGAGCGCTAGGAGACGACGGCGACCGGCGCCGTGGGCGTCGCGGTCGAGCCGGTCTTGAGCGTGGCCGTCGTCGTGGTCGCCGGCGCCGGCTTCACGCGCGCGGCCCGGCGTCGCGACTCGAAGCCGCCGGCCGTGAGCATCGCGCGCACGATCCCGCCGATCACGAGCATGCCCGCGAGCGACGCGCCCGCCGCGATCAGCGGAAGCCACTGGTTCGCGAAGCTCGCGGTGAAGCTCATCAGCGCGCACACGATCCACAGTCCGACCGCGCCGCCCGCGAGCCCCCCGGCTCCGCGGATGATCGCGATCGCGGCCACGATCGCGCAGACCGCGGCCAGCGCCGCGCCCACGTATCCGATCGGTACCAGAATGGCGGCCAGGTCTCTGGCCACTCCCAATGTCGTCATGACGACCCCCCGTCCGGCGGAACCCCTCCGCACCTTCGACACTAGAAGTGTCTCTCCGGAAGGCCATCCGTCTCAAGTCCGATCCGGGTCATCCTTCCGGTGGATATCCGCGGATCAGCGCCGGACCGGCCACCGCAGTCGCCGCGGGCGCACGACGCGGACGGGGCGGGTGACGACCGCGTCGACCACCATCGAGCCGTCGGTGGGGCCGACGATCGCGATCGCGGAGGTCTCGGTGGCCTCGGCCGGGGCCACCGGCTGGGTCGCGAGCGCGCGATGCGCCTTGACGTAGGCCGGCACGAGGAGCACGATCGCACCCACCCAGGCGAGCGGGTTGCTGAGGGCCACGCCGTCGAACCCGATCATCGCCCCGAGGACCACCGCGGCGACGACGCGCATCACGAGTTCGATCACGCCGGTGACCGTCGGCACCAGCGTGTGGCCGAGTCCCTGCAGCGCGCCGCGGAGCACGAAGAGCATGCCGAGCGCCCAGTAGCCGCAGCCGTTGATGATGAGCATGCGGTGCGCCATGTCGACGACGTCGTCCGAACCGTCACCGACGAACAGCCGGACCATCGGCGCGCCGAACGCGATGAGCAGCCCGCCGAGGACGATCGCCGCGGCGACCGCCATCCAGGTGGCCTCGACCACACCGCGCCGGATGCGGTCGGGGCGGCGGCCACCGTGGTTCTGGGCCGCGTACATCGACACGGCGAGCCCGAGCGAGGAGAGCAGGGCGACCGCCAGGCTGTCCACGCGGGACGCCGTCGTGTAGGCCGCGACCGCGTCGGCGCCGAGCGTGTTGAGGGCGACCTGCACCGTGAGGGTCCCGATCGCGATGATCGAGGCCTGGAAGCCCATGGGGAGGCCGAGGCGCAGGTGGTCGGCGATGTCCGTGCGGGAGATGCGCCAGTCGGAGCGCCGCAGGTGCAGCATGGGCAGCCGCCGGCGCACGAACTCCAGGCACAGGATCACGGAGACGGCCTGTGCGACCACGGTGGCGAGCGCGGCACCCGCGACGCCCCACTCCAGCGGACCGACCATGAGCACGACGAGGCCGACGTTGAGCGCGCAGGAGACCGTGAGGAACACGAGCGGGGTCTTCGAGTCGCCGATGGCGCGGATGATGGCGGAGAGGTAGTTGAAGAACATCGTCGCGCCCGCGCCGAGGAAGCTGATCTGCGTGAACACCGTCGCCTCGGCCATGAGCTCGGGCGGCGTCTGCAGCAGCGCCAGGATCGGGCCGGCGATGAGGGGGGCGACCACCGTGAGGACGACGCTCGTGATGCCGCTGAGGAGCACACCCGTCGCGACCGAGCGGCGCACGGCGGCGTCGTCGCGCGCACCGAAGGCCTGGGCGATGGGGATGGCGAAGCCGCTCGTCAGCCCCCAGGCGAAGCCGAGGAGCAGGAAGAGCAGGCTGCCCGTCGCGCCGACGGCGGCGAGGGACTGGACGCCGAGGTGGCGTCCGACGACGATCGCGTCGGCGAACTGATAGAGCTGCTGCACGACGTTGCCGAGCAGGAGCGGGATCGAGAACGCGAGGATGACGCGCCACGGACGGCCCGTGGTGAGGGTGGTGGCCATGAAGGAAGGGGCTCGCAGGGAAGGAGGGGATGGATCGAGGGTGCGCCCAGTTTATCGAATCGTTTCGGGCGAACGGAACACCTCGAGCCGGATTGCCGTCGCGGGAGCCGTCGATTTCGGACGAGCGGGCCGCGGTGGTTACTCTGCATCAGTCGACGACGACCGGAGGAGATGAGCGTGACGAAGCAAGACACGGGGGCCATCCGCCAGGGGCAGAACGGAGCCGGAGGCGAGGAGCACCTGCGGCGCGCGCTCAGCAACCGGCACATCCAGCTGCTCGCGATCGGCGGCGCGATCGGCACGGGCCTGTTCATGGGCAGCGGCAAGACGATCTCGGTCGCCGGCCCCTCCGTGATCTTCGTCTACATGATCATCGGGTTCATGCTGTTCTTCGTCATGCGGGCGATGGGCGAGCTGCTGCTGTCGAACCTCAAGTACAAGTCGTTCAGCGACTTCGCGAGCGACCTGCTCGGCCCGTGGGCAGGCTTCTTCACGGGCTGGACGTACTGGTTCTGCTGGGTGGTCACGGGCGTGGCCGACGTGATCGCGATCGCCGGGTACACCGACGCGCTCATCCCCGGCGTCCCGCTGTGGATCCCGGGCCTCCTCGTGGTCGTGATCCTCCTGGCGCTCAACCTGCCGACCGTCGCCGCCTTCGGGGAGATGGAGTTCTGGTTCGCGCTCATCAAGATCGTCGCGATCGTCGCCCTCATCGTGACCGGCCTGGTGATGATCCTCACCGGGTTCTCCCACGACGCCGGCACCGCGAGCTTCGCGAACCTATGGGAGCACGGCGGCATGTTCCCGCACGGCTTCCTCGGCTTCGTCGCCGGCTTCCAGATCGCGGTGTTCGCGTTCGTCGGCATCGAGCTCGTCGGCACCGCCGCCGCGGAGACCAAGGACCCAAAGCGCAACCTCCCGAAGGCCATCAACGCCATCCCGATCCGGGTCCTGCTGTTCTACGTGGGCGCGCTCATCATCCTCATGTCCGTCACGCCGTGGACCGAGTACGTCGCCGGCGAGAGCCCCTTCATCGCGATGTTCGCCCTCGCCGGACTCGGCATCGCCGCCACCGTCGTCAACCTCGTGGTGCTCACCTCCGCGATGTCCAGCGCGAACTCCGGCATCTACTCCACCTCGCGCATGGTCTTCGGGCTGGCGCAGGACGGCGACGCCCCCCGGCTCTTCGGCCGGCTCTCGAAGCGCCGCGTGCCGCAGAACGCCCTGTTCCTGTCCTGCATCCTGCTGCTGTCCGGCGTCGTGCTGCTCTACGCGGGCAAGGACATCGGCACGGCGTTCGAGATGGTCACCACGGTGTCGGCCGTGTGCTTCATGTTCGTGTGGACGATCTTCCTCTGCAGCTACCTCGTGTACCGGCGCCGTCGTCCGGAGAAGGCGGCGACCTCGGCGTTCAAGATGCCGGGCGGCGTGTTCATGGTGTTCGTGGTGCTCGCGTTCTTCCTGTTCATCCTCTGGGCGCTGACCACCCAGCCGGACACCCTGATCGCCCTGCTGGTGACACCGATCTGGTTCGCGATCCTCATCGTCGCCTGGCTGTTCGTGCGGAAGTCGCCGCACCACCTGGAGCGCCACGCCGCGCACATCGCGTACCTGCGCGACGACACGATCCCGGCCGACTGAGCGTCAGGCGACCGACTCGAGGGTCGCGGGCCGTGCGGCCGCGACCTTCGGGGCGAAGACGCGGGGGCGGAGCGCGAGGAACAGCAGCACCATGCCGGCGGCGAGCAACATGTGCCCCACGCCCGCGATGCCGGCGATCATCTTCGTCGACTCCTGGCCGAGCACCGTGAGGCAGCCGTGCCAGACGAGCATCGCCGAGGTCAGCACGAGCCCGGCGGTGTAGGTCCAGAAGAACCAGCCGAACAGCCGGCTCTCGGAGAGCGCAAACGCCTTCTCCAGGAGCATCACCACGAGGAAGACGACGAAGCCCAGCACGAGCAGATGCGTGTGCACGAGTCCGAGCTGTGTCGGCGCCCCCTCGGGGAAGCCGTTGATCTTGGTGAACTCGCGGTAGAAGAGTCCGGAGGCGACGCCCACCAGCATGGAGGCGAACGCGGCGGTGAAGAGCCTGCGCATGGGAGTCCTTTCTGTCTGCCTCCAGCCTCGCCGGGGAGCCGTCGCCGCGGATCCATCGAATGGTTGAGACCGCGGGCGTCAAAGCAGACCGGACTCCCTGGCGATCGCGACCGCCTTCGCGCGGCTGTCGGCCCCGAGCTTCTCGAAGACGTGCACGAGGTGGGTCTTCACCGTCGCCTCCGTGACGAACAGCGCCTTCGCGATCTCCCGGTTCGAGGCCCCGGTGTCGAGCAGCCGCAGCACGTCGAGCTCGCGCCCCGTGAGCTGCACCCGCGGGGCGCGGAGGGCGCGGCCGACGCGCGCCGTGAGCTCCGGCGTCAGCGCCTGCCCGCCCGACGCGGCCTGCCGAACGGCCCGGACGATGTCCTCCGGATCGATGTCCTTGAGCAGATACCCCGCCGCCCCCGCCTCGATCGCGCCGAGGATCTGGGCGTCGCGGTCGAATGTCGTGAGGATGAGCACCGCCGGCGCCGGGTCGAGCGCCCGGAGCGCCGCCGTCGTCTGCACGCCGTCCATGCCCGCCCCCAGCCGCAGATCGCAGAGGACGACGTCGGGACGGAGGTGCCGGGCAAGCATGACCGCCTCCTCCCCCGACGCGGCCTCGCCCACGACCTCGGCGTCATCGCGGCGGTCGAACAGCGAGCGCACACCGGCGCGCACGATGGGATGGTCGTCGACGAGCAGGATCCGCACGGGGGTCACGACCGGCCTCCGAGGGGCAGGTGGGCGGACAGCGCGGTGCCGTCGCCCGGGGCGCTCTCCACGTCGAGACCGCCGCCGAGCTCACGCAGCCGAGCGCGCATCGCCCGCAGACCGTAGCCGCCGCCGGGCCCCGTCGACTCCAGCCGCGACGGGTCGAAGCCGCGACCGTCGTCGACCACGTCCAGCCGCACCGCGTCGCCGGCGTCCGCGAGCGTCACCACGACACGAGTGGCGCCGGCATGGCTGCGCACGTTGGCGAGCGCGGACTGGGCCGTCCGCAGCAGGGCGACCTCGGCGTCGAGGCCGAGCGCCGGCAGATCCTCGTCGGCATGGAAGGTGGCCGCGATCCCGGTCTCGGCGGTCAGGCGCTCCAGCATCCGGGCGAGGGCGTCGCTCAGCGCGGAGCCGTCCAGCTCGGCGGGCATGAGGTCGTCGACGATGCGTCGGGCGTCGGCGAGCCCTTCCGCGGCGAGCGCCCCGATCTGTCCGAGCGCCCGATCGCGGCCGTCCTCGTGCTCGGCCGCCGACCGCGCCAGCAGGACGATGGACGACAGGCTCTGGGCGACCGTGTCGTGGATGTCGCGCGACACCCGGGTGCGCTCGGCGGCGGCGCCGGACTCCCGCTGGGTCCGGGCGAGCTCGTCCTGGAGGGCCGCCATCTCCTGCTGCGTCGCGACGAGGGATGCGATCAGTCGCCGCCGCTCCCGCCCGTCGCGGACGAGCTCCAGGTAGCCGCGGGAGATCCCGAGGGCGAAGATGCCGCCCACCAGCGGCCCGATCACGTTCGCGTAGGTGGTCGTCCCGGTGTGCAGCAGCGGCGCGACGATCACGACGGCGAGGATGAGGATGCTGAGCAGCACGGCCCATCGCCGTCGCAGCAGGAAGCCGGCGAGCAGCCACAACGAGAACGCGAGCCAGACGAACTCCGGCGACAACGCCACCGCCCCCAGCCAGATGGCCGTGAGCCCCAGCAGCCAGCCGGCGGCGAGCGCCCGGTCGTGCGTACGGGAGGAGAGCAGGAGTCCGCCGCCGTACCAGCCGAGGAAGGCGAGGGCGGTCGCGAGCAGCCACGGCACCGGGACCCCGTCGGCGAGGGAGCGGACGACGCCGACGACGGTGAGCACGACGGTGATGACGGCCTGGCCGATACGGAGCGACGTGACCAGGCGCCCCCAGGAGCGCGTGCGTGCTCCCGTCCGCCCTCCGGGGTGGTCGGTCTCGGCGATGTCTCCGGTCGGCATGCTGACATTCTCGTCCGCCAGGCCGCGGCGCGCCTCCATCGTTCGGTCGACCCGGTTCGAATCGCCCGATTGGCGGCATCCGGCCCGGATTCGGGACCAATCGGGCGATTCGAACGGAGGTATCGTGGGGCCGATGTCGACACCGCCCCCGTTCCCCGCGACGATCGCGGCGGCCGTCGACCACGAGCTCGTCATCCGGAAGTCGCGCTTCCTCACGCACGTCGCGCCCGTGTCTTCGGTGGCCGAAGCCGAAGCCGTCATCGCGACGATCCGGAAGCGCGCCTGGGACGCGAACCACAACTGCACCGCGATGGTGACCGGCCTGCACGGGGATCAGGCCCGCTCCTCGGACGACGGCGAGCCCTCCGGCACGGCCGGCGTTCCGATGCTCGAGGTCCTCCGGCGTCGCGGCCTCACGGACGTCGTCGCGGTGGTCACCCGCTACTTCGGCGGGGTGAAGCTCGGGGCGGGCGGCCTCATCCGCGCCTACTCCACGGCGGTGTCCGAGACGCTCGACCGTGCCGCACTCGTCCGTCGCGCGGCGCTCACCCAGGCGACCGTCGAGGTCCCGCACGCCGAGGCCGGCCGCTACGACAACCTGCTCCGTGACTGGGCGGCGTCGCACGGGGCCACGCTCGGCACGCCGGCCTACGGAGCCTCCGCACAGCTGGAGCTGTGGGTGCCCGCTGCCGCGCTTCCGCGTCTGAGCGCCGACCTCGCCGCCGCGTCCGGGGGCGCGGTGGCCCCGGTCGTCGGGATCGAGCGGATCGTCGACGTCGCGGATTGAGGCCTCCCGGCGGTCGCACACCGTCCGACGGATATCCTGGACGCCGCGGTCGCGGAAGGAGAGCGATGTTCGACAGTCCGCTCTCGGCCTCGCCGTACGAGATCCTCGGCGTGGATCCGGCCATCGACGACGTCGAGCTCCGGCGGGCGTATCGGCTGCGGCTGCGGCAGACCCATCCCGACACCGGCGGCGACGCGGCCGTGTTCATCCAGGTCCAGCGCGCGTGGGAGCTCATCGGCACCGCGGAGGACCGCGCCGCGTACGACCGCCGCGCGGGCCTGACCGACGATGGCGGCGAATGGAGCGGCTGGCGTCCGCAGACCGTGCGCACCGACACCCGGCCGCGCGCCCGCTCCTACGGACACCCCGGCGGCTGGCGCCGCGAACGCTACCTCTCCCTGATCCGCGAGTGGGCGGGTCACGGGGTCGAGGTCCCCGATCCGTACGCCCCGGCCCTCGTCCGCGCCGCCCCGCGGGAGCTCCGGCGGCTGCTCGCCGACGCGCTCGCAGAGGAGGCCACGGCCCGCACGGTCTCCGACCTCGGCATGGGCTTCACGGTCTGGCACGACGTCGCCGCAGGACAGACCGCCGAGGACAAGCTCGACCACGTGGTGCTCAGCCCCTCCGGCCTCTACGGCGTCATGTCCGAGGACTTCGGCGGGATCGTGGGATTCCGCCGCGGGGAGATCACCGGCCCGAGCCTCGGCACACGAGCCCCGGTCACGGCGGCTCTCGCCCGGATGCGCGCGGTGGCGAAGGCCGCGAAGGTGAAGTTCGGCGGGGCGATCGTGGTGCTCCCCGACGACGACCTCGCCCAGGCGGTCACCCCGCTCGGCAGCACTCGCGGGGTCCCGGTCGTGGTGGTGCGGCGCAGCGCGCTGGCGATGGTGCTGCGGCAGGGCGTCCCCGGGGCGCGGGCCATCGGCGGCAACGAGCTGTTCGATATCCGCACCCGGCTGCAGCAGACGGTCCGCTTCGTCTGACGGCGGCGACGCGCCCGGCATCCCGGCATGCTCTTTTGAATCACTCAAAACACGTGTAGAGTCGAGCGTATGGAGACGGAACTCGACTCGGCGTTGCGCGACGCCGGGCTGCGTGCGACTGCGGGCCGCGTCGCCGTTCTCGAGGCTCTCGGCTCCATGGCCCATACGGATGCGGAGCGGGTCTACCGCGCTGTGTCCGACGTGCTTCCGACCACGTCGATCCAGTCGGTGCACAACATCCTCGCGGACCTGACGACGGCGGGCCTCATCCGCCGGATCGAACCGGCAGGCTCCGCGGCGCTGTACGAACGGCGCATCGACGACAACCACCACCACGTCGTCTGCACCTCTTGCGGTGCGGTCGGCGATGTGGACTGCGTCGTCGGCGAGGCGCCGTGTCTCACTCCGTCCTCGACGGGGGGCTTCACCGTGCAGACAGCCGAAGTCACCTTCTGGGGCCTCTGCCCCAGCTGCCAGAACGCCGCGTAGGCGCATCCACCGATCCCCTCCCCGAGGGTCCGTTCGGCATGTCCGCGCGGAGAAGGAGAAGACCATGACCAACCCCACCGACGCGGGCCGTCCGGCCACGACGACACAGGCCGGAGCGCCGATCGCGAGCGACGCTCACTCGCTGACGGTGGGCCCCGACGGCCCCACCGTGCTGCACGACCACTACCTGGTGGAGAAGATCGCCTCCTTCAATCGCGAGCGGGTGCCGGAGCGCAATCCGCACGCCAAGGGCGGCGGCGCGTTCGGCGAGTTCGTCGTCACCGAGGACGTCTCGAAGTACACCAGGGCGGCCGTGTTCCAGCCGGGCGCGACCTCCGAGACGCTCATCCGCTTCTCCTCCGTCGCCGGCGAGCAGGGCTCCCCCGACACCTGGCGCGACGTGCGCGGGTTCTCGCTGCGCTTCTACACGACCGAGGGCAACTTCGATATCGTCGGCAACAACACCCCGACGTTCTTCCTCCGCGACGCCATCAAGTTCCCGGACTTCATCCATTCCCAGAAGCGCCTCGGCGACTCCGGCCTGCGCGACGCGGACATGCAGTGGGACTTCTGGACGCTCTCGCCCGAGACCGCCCACCAGGTCACCTATCTGATGGGCGAGCGCGGTCTGCCCCGCAGCTGGCGTCACATGAACGGCTACGGCTCGCACACCTACTCGTGGGTCAACGCCGAGGGCGAGGTGTTCTGGGTCCGGTATCACTTCGTCTCCCACCAGGGTGTCGAGGCGATGAGCCCGGAGGAGGCCGAGCAGCTGGCCGGTTCCGACGCAGACCACTACCGTCGCGACCTGTTCCAGTCGATCGCCGAGGGCGACTTCCCGAAGTGGGACCTCTACGTGCAGATCATGCCGTACGAGGAGGCGAAGGACTACCGCTTCAACCCCTTCGACCTCACCAAGACGATCTCGAAGAAGGACTACCCGCGCATCAAGGTCGGCACGCTGACCCTGAACCGCAACCCGGAGAACTTCTTCGCACAGATCGAGCAGGCCGGCTTCACGCCCGGGAACCAGGTGCCCGGCACGGGCCTCTCGCCCGACAAGATGCTCATGGGCCGGATCTTCGCCTACCCGGACGCCCAGCGGCACCGCATCGGCGCGAACTACAACCAGCTGCCGGTGAACCAGCCGCACGCCGCCGAGACCCGTAACTACCAGCACGAGGGCTCGATGCGGTACCAGTACAACGACGCCGCGCACCGCACCTACCAGCCGAACTCCTTCGGGACCCCCGGTGGCCCCGAGGCCGACCCGGCCAAGGGCATCGAGGTGAACTGGTCGGCGGACGGCGAGCTCACCCGCTCCGCCGCGACGCTGCACGCCGAGGACGACGACTTCGGTCAGGCAGGCACGCTGTACCGCGAGGTCTTCGACGGCCCGCAGCGCGCCCGCTTCCTGGAGGTCCTGACCGGTCAGGGCCGTTCGATCACGGTCGACGCCATCCGCGAGCGCTTCTTCCAGTACTGGACGAATGTGGACGCCGAGCTCGGCGCCGCCCTGCGCGACCGCGTCTGATCCGAGACCCCGGGTTCTCCTCGAAACCCCCTCTCCGCGACACCGCGGGGAGGGGGTTTCGGCGCATAACCGGGGTCTCGGCGCCACGGAAGGCAGGAGTGGGGGGAGGATGGTGGGGTGGCTGTTCCCCTCTCCGACCTCACCGAGATGCCCGCCCCGCAGCACGTCTACGCGGCGGACGGCACGCGACTGGCGACGTATACGTGGGGCGAGCTCGACGCTCCCGTCGTGGTGGCCGTGCACGGCTTCGCCTCGGGCGCCCGCGACAACTGGGTGCTGACCGGCTGGGTGCGCGAGCTGACCAGGGCCGGGTACCGCGTGCTCGCTCTCGACCAGCGCGGCCACGGGAAGAGCGACAAGCCGCACGAGTCCGACGCGTACGCCATCCGGAACCTCGTGACCGACGTCGAGACCGTCATGGACACGTACCTCGTCGACGACGCGTTCTACCTCGGCTACTCGCTCGGAGCCCGGGTGGGGTGGGAGGTGGCCCGCGAGCTCCCGCATCGGATCGGCCGGGCGGTCCTGGGCGGTGTCCCCGACGGCATCCCCCTCGCGCGTCTCGACCTCGACCAGGTGCGCGCGTACATCGCGGACGGCACCCCGGTGGAGGACCGCACGACGCAGAACTACATCGCGCTGACCGAGCGGGTGCCCGGGAACGATCTGCGCGCGCTCATCGCCCTGGCCGAGGGACTTCGGGGCTCCGGCACGATCGATCCCGATCCCGCGGACGCCCCGGTCGTGCCGCTGCTGTTCGCGACAGGATCGAAGGACGCGATCATCGAGGGCTCCCGGGCACTGGCGGCCGCGGCTCCCGATGCCCGCTTCGTCGAGCTCCCGAACCGCCACCACTTCAACGCCCCCGGCTCCCGCGACTTCAAGGAGGCCGCGCTCGGTTTCTTCGCCGGGTCCTGAGCGCGCCGAGACCCCGTCTATGCGCCGAGACCCCCTCCTGCATGCGTGTGCAGGAGGGGGTCTCGGCGCGAAAGCGGGGTCTCGGGGATCAGGCGGTGGCGTCCTCGCGCTTCGGCAGGACCCAGCCGGCGCGGGGGAAGTGGCACGTGTAGCCGTTCGGGTACTTGATGAGGTAGTCCTGGTGCTCGGGCTCGGCCTCCCAGAACGGACCGGCGGGCTCGATCGTCGTGACGGCCTTCCCCGGCCACAGCCCGGAGGCGTCGACGTCGGCGATCGTGTCGCGGGCGACCTGCTCCTGCTCGGGGGTGAGCGGGAAGATCGCCGACCGGTAGCTCGACCCGATGTCGTTGCCCTGACGGTTCAGCGTCGACGGGTCGTGGATCTGGAAGAAGAAGGCCAGGATGTCGCGATAGGTCGTCGCACTCGGGTCGAACACGATCTCCACGGCCTCCGCGTGACCGGGGTGGTTGCGGTAGGTCGCGTGGTCGTTCTCCCCGCCGGTGTAGCCCACCCGGGTGTCGATCACCCCGGGCTGGCGGCGGATGAGATCTTCCATGCCCCAGAAGCAGCCGCCCGCGAGGACGGCCGTCTCGGTCCCGGGGGTGCGGGTGATGGTTCCGGTGTCGGTCATGACTGCTCCTCAGAGGTGTGGGTGGTGAAGAGGGGGCTGTAGCGACCGTACCCCTCCTTCTCGAGATCCTCCGCCGGGATGAAGCGGAGGGCCGCCGAGTTCATGCAGTAGCGGAGGCCGCCCTCGGCGCGGGGCCCGTCGTCGAAGACGTGCCCCAGGTGGCTGTCGGCCCCGGACGACCGCGCCTCGGTGCGGGTCATCCACAGCGTGCGGTCGGTCTTCGTGGTCACGGCGTCGGCGTCGATCGGGCGCGTGAAGCTCGGCCAGCCGGTGCCGCTGTCGTACTTGTCCCGGGAGGAGAACAGCGGCTGCCCGGAGACGACGTCGACGTAGATGCCGTCGTCGTGATTGTTCCAGTAGGCGTTGCGGAAGGGCGGCTCGGTGGCGTCCTGCTGCGTGACCTCGTACTGCAGGTTCGTGAGACCGCTGACGGCCTCGGGGGTCCTGCCGTAGTCGTTCGACATGAGTGGCTCCTTGTCCGACGCCGCTGGCTGCGGCGTCACTGAGGAGAACCAGGGACGAGCCCGTTTTGGTCCCGCGGGGCTGGGAGCGGGCTGAGAGTTTCTCGCGCTCAGCCCGCGTCTCGGACGACGGCGAGGTTCCGTTCCGCGGTGCGGACGATCTCCGCGACCGTGCGATCCTCCGGCCGTCGCGCGACCTTGAGGCCGAGCCAGGGCACGGCGCCCGCGACGCGGAGCCCCGCGCGGACGTGTGCCGCGTCGAGCAGCGAGGCGGACGCGGGATGGGTCTCCGCGATGGGCAGGTGCGCGTCCACCCAGGCGGGGCCGTACGGGCTCTCGACCGGCGCGGCCCCGGAGAACGCGAGCCCGGTCAGCAGCCCCGAGGCCCGGCGTCGGCGATCTGCGCGGTCACCGCGTCCGCGTCTCGCAGCTCGATCGCCGACCGCCCCCAGTTGAGCCAGAGGCCGACCAGGGAACCGGTGGACCGGATGGCCGCGATCTCGGCAGCGAGCGGGAGGAACCCCTTCTCCGGCGTCTGACCGGGAACGGCGGCGTCGCAGTGCTCGATGACGAGCCGGGCTCCGCTCCAGTCGAACGCCGCGACCTCCTCCAGGGACCGGGCGAGCGCGTCCCCGTCTCCCCTCCCGCGGGGCGCGGTGTGCAGCATCACCACCGCGACCGATGCGGCGCTCTCGGCGGTGAGCCGCGCGACATCGTCCGCCACGCGCCGCAGATCCGCCACCGCCGCAGCTCTCCCGTCCGCCTGCGGTGAGGCGAGGCCGTACGACGAATCCTCCCCGAGCCGCCGCATCACGAACGGCACTGCGGTGACCGCAAGGGGCACGGCCGGCACGTGGTCGAGGAGCCAGGACGGGTCGTGCGGATGCACCGCCCCCATCCACGGCACCTCGAGCCCGGCCACCCCGGGGAGCGCGCAGAGCTCCGGCAGCAGCGCGGCCTCGAGTGCCGGATCCCACCGGGCGTGCGCGGGGGACAGCGGATAGGCGCTGAGGAGCACGGGGGTCACTGACGGGCCTCGGCGAGACTCCGCGCGAACCACGACGTGATGGTGGCCGGATGGGTGATGGCCGTGCCGACGCAGACCGCGGAGGCCCCCGCGGCGATCGCGGCGGCGGCGTGCGCCGGGGTGTGGATGCGGCCCTCTGCGACGACCGGGCGCGTGCAGCGTGCCGCGATGAGGCCGATGAGCTCGAGGTCGGGGCCGTCGCCCTTCGGCCGCTCCCCGGTGTAGCCGGACAGGGTCGTGCCGATGATGTCGGCGCCCGCGGCTTCGGCGGCGATCGCGTCGTCGAGCGAACCACAGTCGGCCATGATGAGCGCGTCGGAATGCGCACGCAGCCCGACGATGGTCTCCGCGAGCGTCCGGCCGTCGGGCCGGGGGCGTCGGGTGCCGTCGATCGCCACGATGTCGGCGCCCGCATCGGCGACGGCCACGGCATGCTCCAGCGTCGGCGTGATGAAGACGTCGGCGTCGCCGTCCTTCCACAGCCCGATGATCGGCACCGGGAGGTCCGCAACCGCGCGGATGTCGTCGATGCCCTGCACGCGGATCCCGGCGGCACCGCCGACGAGGGCGGCGTCGGCGACCTGCGCCATGGTGCGCGGGTCGCGCATGGCCTCCCCGGGGTACGCCTGACAGGAGACGATCAGGCCGCCGTGAAGGCGTTCGAGGATGGGAGTGGATGTCATGGTCGCCTCCAGGCGGATGCCGCCGCTCCCCGCAGCGGCGCGTCGTCGCCGAGGGTTCCCGGCAGGATGGGGGTGTCGTGCAGGGCGTCGATGGCCTCGGCGTGGAAGGCCGCCCGCAGGGAGTCCCACCACAGCTCGCCGATGCGCGGCACGCCGCCGGTGACGACGATCCGCTCCGGATCGAGGAGGGTCGCGGCTCCCGCGAGTGCGCGGCCGACGGCGGCGGAGGAGTCCTGGACGGCGCGGACGGCGAGGGAGTCCCCCGTGCCGGCCGCGGCGGCGACCCCGCGCGCATCGCGCAGCGCCGGGTCACCGCCGAGCGAGAGGTAGTGCCGGTGCAGACCGATGCCGGAGCCGAGCGCTTCGAGGTGTCCGTTCCGGCCGCAAGGGCAGCGGAGGTGCGCGGCGCCCGGGATGGGAAGGTGCGCGAGCTCGCCGGCGACGTGATGGGCACCGCGCACCGGACGGCCGTCGAGGATGACGCCCGCGCCGACCCCGGTGCCGACGGCGACGACGAGGGCGCTCGCGGCTCCCGCGGCGGCCCCGTGCAGGTACTCCCCCGTGGCGTGCGCGTCGACGTCGTTCTGCACGGCGACCGGCGCGTCGGCGGGGAGCAGGTCCGCGAGCGCTTCCCGGATCAGGGCGGCCAGCGGAGTGCCCGGCCAGTCGGCGAAGGTGTCGGTCGCCGACACGATCGTCCCGGTGCGGGCGTCGACCACGCCAGCGGCGCCGACGCCGACCCCGGCGAGCACGGTCCCGTCGTCGATCAGGTCCTCCGCGAGCGCGGCGACGGTCGCCACGACGGCGGCGGGTCCCTCGCTCGCGGGGGTCGGCGCCGCGGTGGTTCGCAGCAGCGCGTCCGCCCGGTCGGCGAGGGCCGCGGCCGTCTTGGTGCCGCCGATGTCGACGGCGAGGACGACCTCGCGCATCAGACGGCGACCGGGAGCAGACCGAGCTCGTCGAGGATCGTGCGGATGCCGGCGACGGCCTCCGGCGTCAGCGGCTCCACCGTGTCGGCCATCGCCGCGTGGTCGATGATGCCGCGCGCGTGCATCGCCGCCTTGAACGCCCCGACGCCGGTGGCGTCGCCGGACAGCCCCTGGGGCTGGAACACGATGTCGAAGAGCCGGTTGATGCGCTCCTGCTCGGCCCGCGCGGTCGCCCAGTCACCGCGCTGCGCGGCCTCCCAGAGCCGCACGTAGCCCGCAGCCTCCACGTTCGCCAGGCCCGGGACGACACCGGCGGCACCGACGAGGGCCATCGCGTCGACGACGACCTCGTGTCCGGTGAGCAGCTGCAGCGGGCGACCGGCAGCCTCGTTCGCCGCGATCAGCCGGCGGAACCCGACGTCGTCGCCGGACGAGTCCTTCACCCCCTGGATCACGCCCTCCCGGCCGAGCTGAACGAGAAGGTCGATGCCGAGCTTGGCGTGCACGCGTACCGGCACGTCGTAGGCCCACAGCGGCACGTCGATCGCGGCGGCGATCGTGCGGAAGTGCGCGGCGACCTCGGCCGGCGAGTTCAACGTGTACAGCGGCGCGGTGGTCACGATCGCCTGCGCGCCCGCGGCGGCGAGTCGGCGGGCCGTCTCGATGATGCGCGGGGCCGTGAGCTCGATCGCCCCGGCGATGACGGGCACGCGTCCATCGTTCGCGGCGACGATCGTCTGCAGCAGCCCGACGCGCTGGTCATCGGTGAAGTAGGCGGTCTCGCCGGTGGAGCCGAGCGCGAACAGTCCGGAGACGCCCTCCCCGATCAGGCGCTCGACGAGGCGGGTGAGCGACGCGTGGTCGATCGTCCCGTCCGGGAGCAGCGGGGTGGCGACCGGCGGGACGACGCCGGAGAACGACAGGGCGGGAGCGGGGGAAGGCATAGGTGTTCCGTCTTTTCAGTGGTGGGGTTCGAGCAGCGAGGGCGCGGCCCCCAGCAGCGTGCGGGTGTAGGGGTCGGCGGGGTCGTCGAAGACCCGGGCGGCGTCGCCGTGCTCGACCACGCGGCCCTTGTTCATCACGGCGATCTCGTCGGAGAGGTAGCGGACCGTCTGGATGTCGTGGGAGATGAAGACCATGCCCAGCCCGAGCTGCTGCTTCAGGTCGGTCAGCAGGTTCAGGATCTGCGCGCGCACCGAGACGTCGAGGGCCGAGGTCGGCTCATCGGCGACGATGACCTGGGGGTCGAGGACGAGGGCTCTGGCGATCGCCACGCGCTGCCGCTGGCCGCCGGAGAGCTGACTGGGCAGCGCCTCCAGCGCCGACGACGGCAGCCCCACGAGCCCGATGAGGTCGCGGACCTTGCGGTCCCAGCTCGCCGGGGAGCCGAGGCGATGCACCTGCAGCGGATCCAGCAGTGCGTCCCGCACGGTCATGCGGGCGTTCAGAGCCGTCGCCGGGTCCTGGAAGACCACGGAGAGGATGCGCCCCAGGCGCTTGCGCACCGCGGGGGTGAAGGAGCGCACGGTCTCCCCGTCGAAGACGACCTGACCGCTCGTGGGCTTCTCGAGGCCGATCAGCACCTTCGCGGAGGTGGACTTGCCCGAGCCGGACTCGCCCACGATGCCCAGCGTCTGTCCGCGGCGGACCGTGAGCGAGACCCCGGCGAGCGCGTCGACGTAGTGCGGGCGGAACAACGACGAGCTGCGGGCCCGGTAGCGGACGTGCACGTCCTGCAGCTGGATGACGGTTTCGCTCATCGTCCTGCTCCGATCGGTTCGACGGGCGCATCGTCGGGATGCGCGGAGTAGTAGTGCTCGGTGCCGTCGATGTGCCGCCGCACGGGTTCCACGCCGGCGTACCGGGCGGGGTCCGCGGAGCGCGGCGCGAAGCGGTCGCCCTGCGGGAAGTCCCGCGGCGAGGGGACGACACCGGACACCTGATGCAGGCGGTCGGAGCCGGCCTCGATCGAGAGCACCGCCCCGAGCAGGCCCTGGGTGTACTCGTGGACGGGCTGCGTGAGCACCTCGCGGGTGGTGCCCTGCTCCACGACCTGGCCCGCGTACATCACCGTGATCCGGTGCGAGAGCTCGGCGACGAGGGCGAGGTCGTGCGAGACGAACACCAGTGCGAACCCGAGCTCCCGCTGCAGCCGCATCAGCAGCTCCACGACCTGCGCCTGCACCGTCACGTCGAGGGCCGTGGTGGGCTCGTCGGCGATCACCAGCCGCGGGTCGCGGGTCAGGGCCATCGCGATGAGCACGCGCTGCCGCTGGCCGCCCGAGAGCTCGTGCGGGTACGAGGCGAGCGTGCGCTTCGGATCGAGACCGACGAGCTCCAGCAGCTCCTCGGCCGTGCGGGTGCCGCCGCGGGACGTGAGCTGCTTCATCTGCGCGCGGATCAGCATCGCGGGGTTCAGCGAGCTCAGCGCGTCCTGGTAGATCATCGCGATGTCGTGGCCGCGCAGCGCGTTGCGCTCCTTCGGCGTCATCCGCAGCAGATCCTTGCCGTCGAACAGGATGCGCCCGCGGATGTCGGCCTTCGGATCGAGCAGCCCCATGATCGCCAGCGAGGTGATGGACTTGCCGCACCCCGACTCCCCCACGAGCGACATGGTCTCGCCGGGGCGCACGGTGAAGCTGACGTGGTCGACCACGTCGACGTCGCCGTGGCGCGGGAAGGAGATGCAGAGGTCCTGCACCTCGAGCAGCGGCGCGGCGTCTCCCGTGTATACCAGGCGATCGGTGCGGGCGCCTTCGCGGGCCCGCAGCTCGGCGAGGCGCTCCGCCAGCGGCACCGTCTCCGCGGTGGGCACGAGGACGTCGGGCACGCCGCTGGGCACCGAGAGGTTGACCGCGGTGTCGACCGTCGGGATGACGTGGGTGTCGTCCGGGGCGGCGGCCTCCTCCAGGTCGTGCGTCGACTCCTCCGTGTTCGCGGCATCGGCGGTGATCTTCCTGGCGCGCGGCGAGACCATGGCGTCGGTCATCCCCTCGGACAGGATGTTGAGGCACAGCACCGTGATCATGATGAGGATGCCGGGGAAGAACGTCGCCCACCAGGCTCCGCTCATGAGCAGGTTGCGGCCCGCGGCGATCACGTTGCCCCAGGACGGCTCGGGGTCGGGCACGCCGGCCTGGAGGAACGACAGCGAGGCCTCGAACACGATCGCGTCGGCGACGAGCACCGTGGCGAAGACGAGCACGGGTGCCATGGCGTTGCGGGCGACGTGCCGCACGATGATCCGCGGGGTCCCTGCGCCCATCACACGGACGGCCGAGACGTAGTCCTCGCCGTACTGGTCGAGGATGTTCGCCCGGACGATGCGCGTGAGCTGCGGCACGTAGAGGAACGCGATCGTGAGCACGAGCACCGGCAGCGACTTGCCGAACACCGCCACGAACACGGCGGCGAGCGCGATGCCGGGGAACGACATGATCACGTCCATGACGCGCATGAGGGTCTCGGAGATCCACTTCGGCGCGGTCGCCGCGATCGTGCCCAGCACGCAGGCGACGGCGAGGGCGACGAGGGTGGCCCCGAGCCCGATCACGAGGGAGTAGCGGGCGCCGTAGACCAGGCGGGAGAAGATGTCGCGACCCTGCCGGTCGGTGCCGAACCAGTGCTCCGCACTCGGCGGCTGCACCGGGGAGCCGGAGGCGAGCGGGTCGTACGGCGAGATCAGCGGAGCCAGGATCGCGGCGAGCGCGATGATCGCGAGCACGGCGAGGCAGATGATCGAGCCGAGGGAGAGGCGGCCCCAGCGGAGGCCGGGGACGGAGAGCCGTTCCGTGAGTCTGCGTCGCATGTCACACCGCCCGGATTCGAGGATTGATGAGCACGTACAGGAGGTCGACGATGATGTTGATCACGACGAACGCGAGCGCGACCGCGAGCGTCACGCCCTGCACGAGGTTCGGTTCGTTGTTGGTGACCCCGTTGAGGATGAGGGTGCCCATCCCGGGGATCGCGAAGATGATCTCGATCACCACGGCGCCGCCGAGCAGGTACCCGATGCGGAGACCGAGCACCGTCACGGGGGTGATGAGCGCGTTGCGCAGCACGTTGCGGCCGACGACGATCACCCGCGGGATGCCGGCGCCGAGGGCGGTGCGCACGTAGTCACGATCGAGCTCCTCGACCATCGAGGTGCGCACGACCCGGGAGAGCTGCCCGATCACGGGCACGGCGAGCGCGACCGCGGGAAGGGTCATCCGGGCGAGCCACCCGGACGGGTCGTCGGCGAAGGCCGGCAGCGGGCCCGAGGCCGGCAGCACGCCGAGCGCCAGGGTGAACACCTGGATGAGGAGGATCGCGAGCCAGAACGAGGGCGTGGACAGCGCGGCGACGCCGAAGACGCGGATGACCTGATCGGGCCAGCGGTCGCGGTAGACCGCGGCGAGGACGCCGATCACGAACGCGACGAGGACCGCGATCACCAGACCGAGAAAGGTCAGGGCCAGCGTCACCGGGAAAGCCCGGGCGACCTCGTCGACCACCGGCAGGCTGCGGGCGGAGTAGGTGCCCAGGTCGCCCTGGACGAGGCCGAACAGGAAGTTCACGTAGCGGACGAACAGCGGGAGGTTCAGTCCGTGGTCTTCGCGGTACGCCTCCAGCGCTTCGGGGGAGGCGGTCTCGCCGAGCGCGGTGCGTGCCGGGTCGACGGGCGAGAACGACATCACGAAGAAGACCAGGAACGTGATGCCGAGGATCATCAGCGGCAACTGCAGCAGTCGCCGGCCGACGAGGCGGAGCGTGTGGGACACGAGCCGCTCCTTCCGGGGGTGGGATGGCGGGGGCGCGCTCTTCGGGCGAGCGCGCCCCCGCCCTGTCGGGCAGGTGCTACTTCGCGGCCACGCCGACGTCGAGGAACGACAGTCCGGTCGTGGGGACCGGCTGGAAGCCGACCAGCTCCTGCGAGCTCCAGGCGGTGGGCAGCTTGCGGTGGAACAGCGGGTACAGCACGGCCTGGTCGGAGATCAGGTCGTACGCCTGGTTCCAGGACTCCTGCTGCTCCTCGCCCTCCTGGGTGACGGCGGTGTCGAGCAGCGTGCGCAGCTCGGCGTACTCCGGGGAGTCGGCCCAGGCGGTGCGCGTCTGGGTCCAGACGTTCTCGCCGTACCACCAGTTCATGAGCAGGTCGGGGTCCACGCCGAACACCGACGGGTCACCCGGGGCGATGGCGACGGTGTAGTCGCCGGAGTCGACCTTCTCGTACATCGACGCCGACTGGCTGATGTCGAGCGTGGTGTCGATCCCGATCGCGTCGAGGGACTCCTTGATGAGCGGGGCGACCTCCTTCACCCACCCGGTATCGGTCATGCGCAGCGTGATCGCGAGGTCGGAGACCCCGGCCTCCGCCAGCAGCTCCTCCGCCTTCTCCGGGTCGTAGGAGTAGACCGTGGAGGCCTCGTGGTAGTTCGGGTAGTCCTCGGGCAGGAACGACGTGGCCGGGGTGGCGTTGCCGAGCATGCCGGTCTCGATGATCTTGTCCATGTCGAGCGCGTAGTGCAGCGCCTGGCGGACGCGGACGTCGTCGAACGGCTCGGCCTTCGTGTTGAACATCATGAAGAGGAGGCCGAACGACTGCACGCTCTCGACCTCGGCCGAGGCCGCCAGTCCGTCGGCGTCGATGTACGGCACGTCCTCGATCGCCTGCACCGTGCCGGTCGACATCGCGGTGACGCGGGCCGAGGCGTCGGCCAGGAGGTTCCAGTTCATGCCCGCGGCGAGCGCGGGACGCGGGCCGTTGTAGTCGTCGTACCGCTCGAAGACGATCTTGTCCTCGGGAACGGCGGAGACGAGGGCGTAGGGGCCGGAGCCGATCGGGTTCGCCCCGAACTCCTCGGGATCGGCCTCGACCACGGCCTTCGGCACGATCTTGACGACGCCGAGTCGATCGTCGATGAGGGAGAACGGGTAGTCGGTGGTGATCCGGACGGTGTCCTCGTCGACGGCGGTGACGGTGTCGATGAACTCGACGAACGAGCGGAACAGCGAGTTGTTCGCCGGGTCGAGGACGCGCTCGTAGCTGAAGACCACGTCGTCGGCGGTGACCGGGTCTCCGTTCTGGAACGTCGCGCCTTCGCGGAGGTCGATGTCGTAGGTCGTCTCGTCGACCTGCGTCGGGAAGTCGGCGGCGAGGGCGGGGGCGGGCTCCTGCGTGACGGGGTCGAGGTCGATGAGTCCCTCGAAGATGTGCCAGTTCGCCGAGACCGTGACGGCACCGGAGGCGACCATCGGATCGAAGCTGCCGTTCAGGGTGTACGAGATCCCGGCCTCGATGATGCCGTCCGGGTCGATGTCGCTCGCGGCGGGGCTCTCGGCGGTGCTGGCGGCGCCGCCGCCGCAGCCGGCGAGGGCGAGGGACGCGGCGACCGTGCCGGCGACCGCCATCGCGAGACGACCCGCGCGGCGGCGAGTGCTGTGTCGGTTCATGTGTGCTCCAGGTGGTGGGGGGCGACGCCTTGAGGACATCTGACGTCTGATGTACTCTAAACACACGTTCGACCGGATCACAAGAGTGAGAGGATCGGAGCGTTTCCGGCAGGCAGGAGAGGGACCCTATGAAGTCCACCACGGGGAGGGCGTCGCGGATGCGGCGAGCCACGACGGCGGATCAGATCAAGCAGCTCATCCTCACGCGCGGACTCACCCCCGGCGATCCGCTGCCGACCGAGGCCGAACTCTGCGAAGAGCTCGACGTGTCGCGCTCCTCGGTCCGTGAGGCGATCCGCACGCTCTCCACCCTCGACATCGTCGACGTCCGGCACGGACACGGCACCTACGTGGGCTCGATGTCGCTGGACCCGATGGTCGAGGCGCTCGTCTTCCGCGGTGTGCTCTCCCCCGAGGGCTCGCTGCAGGCCCTGCGCGAGGTCGTCGAGGTGCGCCTCGCGCTCGACCTCTCCATGGCCGAGCGCGTGGTCGAGGCCGCTCAGGCGCAGGCGGACCCGGAGCTCGACGAGCTCGTCGCCGAGATGGTCGACAAGGCCGGCCGCGGCGAGTACTTCCTCGACGAGGACAGGGCGTTCCACACCCGACTCTTCGGCGCCATCGACAACCGCCTAGTCGGCCAGCTCGTCGGAGCGTTCTGGGACGTGCACACCGCCGTGCTCCCGCAGCTCGGCATCGCGCAGCCCGACGACATCCACAAGACCGCCAAGGCGCACGGCGACATGCTGGACGCCGCGCGCTCCGGCGACGTCGAGCGCTACCGCCAGGCCGTCATTGAGCACTATCAGCCGCTGCAGCGGGTGCTGGCGACCGCGGAGGACGTGCGGGCCTGAGCCCGGGAGTCGGTAGTCTGACTTTCCCACCACGGAAAGAGGACCCGCATGTCCGTTGGACTGCTCGCCGTCGTCGACGACATCCTGAGCGCCGCGATGAAGGCGTCGGCGAAGGCCGCCGGAGTCGTCATCGATGACGCCGCCGTGACCCCGCAGTACGTGCAGGGCCTCACCCCGGCCCGCGAGCTCCCCGTGGTCGGCAAGATCGCCCTCGGGTCGCTGGTGAACAAGTTCGTCATCATCATCCCGATCGCGCTGCTGCTCACGGCCTTCGCGCCGTGGGTGCTGCCCTACCTGCTGATCCTCGGCGGCTCGTACCTGTGCTTCGAGGGCGCGGAGAAGGTGCTCGAGTGGTTCGGCGTGCAGCACGGCCACGCCGACGAGGGCGCTCGCGACGAGAGGAGACTCGTGCTCGGCGCCGTCCGCACCGACCTCATCCTCTCGACCGAGATCATGCTCATCTCCCTCGCCAGCCTCGACAAGGGACTCGGCATCTGGTCCACTCTCGCGATCCTCGCCGTGATCGCGCTGGTCATGACCGTCGCGGTGTACGGGGCCGTGGCGCTCCTGGTGAAGATCGACGACATCGGCCTGAAGATGGCGAAGAACCCGGCCCAGCGCGTCCGGCACACCGGCACCCGCATCGTCCGCTCGATGCCCGCGGTCTTCCGCTTCATCAGCGTGCTCGGCACCGTCGCCATGCTCTGGGTGGGCGGGCACCTCGTCCTCATCAACCTCGGCGAGGTCGGGCTGCACGCCCCGGCCGACGTTCTCCATGCGGTCGAGCACGCGCTGGAGCCTCTCGGCGGCTTCGTGGTGTGGGTGGTCGACACGATCATCTCCGCGATCGCCGGTCTCGTCTGGGGCCTCGTGATCGTCGGCGTCGTCCTCGGCATCGCGAAGCTCTTCGGCAGGAAGCCGAGCTTCCACGAGGGCGAGGCCTCTCCCGCCGACATCCACGTCTGACGATGACCGCCGTGCACCTCAGGCCCGCCGAGAGCGCCGACCTCGACACGATCACCGAGATCCACAACCACGCCGTCCTGCACACGACCGCGATCTGGAACGAGGAGGCCGTGGATCGCGCCGACCGGGAGGCGTGGCTCGCCGACCGGACCGCGCGCGGCTGTCCCGTCATCGTCGCCGCCGACGAGAGCGGCGTCCTGGGCTATGCGTCCTACGCCCAGTGGCGCCCGCACAGCGGCTACCGCCTCACCGTGGAGCACTCCGTCTACGTGCGCGGCGATCAGCGCGGACGCGGCATCGGCATGCTCCTCATGACGGAGCTCATCGCCCGGGCCAGGGCAGCCGGGATGCACGTGATGATCGGCGGCGTGGAGAGCGGCAACACCGCCTCCCTCGCCCTCCACGACCGCCTCGGATTCCGGGAGGTGGGCCGCATGCCCCAGGTCGGCGCGAAGTTCGGCCGGTGGCTCGACCTCAGCATGCTGCAGCTCGTGCTCGACGAGCGTCCCACCCCCGACGCGGCGCTCTAGCGATGGGTTTCCTGCAGTGGCTCGTCGACGCCTTCTCCTCGTCCTGGGTGCTTCCGGGTGGGCAGACCCTCCTGGTGCGTGAGGTCGTCGGTAACGCGTTCGGACTCGCGAGCGCCCTCGGGGGCATGCGGCGCAAGGTCTGGGCGTGGCCGGTCGGCATCGTCGGAAACCTCCTGCTGCTCACGGTGTTCCTCGGCTCCGCACTGAGCCCCGACCCGTCGCTCCCGCATCTGCTCGGTCAGGCCGGGCGGCAGATCATGTTCATCGCCGTCGCGATCTACGGGTGGATGCGCTGGCGGAATGCCGACGGCGGTCGCATCGTGCCGCGGTGGGCGCCGACCGGTGCCCGCATCGGTCTGGTCGTGGTCCTCGTCGTCGGAACCGTGGCGCTCACCCCCCTGTTCCGCGCGCTCGGTTCGTGGGAACCGGTCTGGGCGGACGCCTGGACCTTCGTCGGGTCACTGCTGGCGACGTACGGCATGGCGAAGGGCTGGACCGAGTTCTGGCTCATCTGGATCGCCGTGGACGTGGTGGGGGTGCCACTGCTGTTCAGCTCCGGCTACTACGCGACCGGCCTCATGTACGTGTTCTACGGCGTGTTCACCGCGGTCGGGTTCGTGATCTGGTGGCGAGCGCAGCGACAAGCGGCGCGCCCGATCGAGATCCTCCCTCCCGACCCGAGTCCCCGCCGTCCGGAGGACGACGCCTGAGCCGCGCCGCGGATTGTTTCGGTGCGTGTCGAGCCCGCTCGCCCCGGCCCCGTCCGGTCCCGTTTCATGGGGGCATGACCCGGCAGATCCGCTTCAACGCCTTCGACATGAACTGCGTCGCCCACCAGTCGTCCGGCCTGTGGCGGCATCCGGACGACCGCTCGCGGCAGTACAACACCCTGTCGTACTGGACCGACCTGGCGAAGCTGCTGGAGAGCGCGACCTTCGACGGGATCTTCATCGCCGACGTCCTGGGCACCTACGACGTCTACGGCGGTACGAACGAGGCCGCCATCCGCAACGGCGCCCAGGTCCCGGTGAACGATCCGATCCTCCTGGTCAGCGCGATGGCCGCGGTGA
This sequence comes from Microbacterium sp. UBA7513, assembly GCF_002478345.1. Classification (NCBI taxonomy): domain Bacteria; kingdom Bacillati; phylum Actinomycetota; class Actinomycetes; order Micrococcales; family Microbacteriaceae; genus Microbacterium; species Microbacterium sp. UBA7513. The sequence continues at coordinate 59,671 of NZ_DLNJ01000006.1, read as the reverse complement.
CCGAGCACCTCGGCTTCGGCGTCACGGCCGGCACCGCGTTCGAGCACCCCTATCCGTTCGCTCGACGACTCAGCACGCTCGACCACCTCACCCAGGGCCGCGTCGGCTGGAACGTGGTGACCGGGTATCTGCCCAGCGCCGCGCGCAACATGGGCCAGGACGACCAGCTCGCCCACGACGACCGCTACGACCACGCGGACGAGTACGTCGAGGTGCTCTACAAGCTCTGGGAGGGCTCGTGGGAGGACGACGCGGTGGTGGAGGACCGCGAGCGCGGCATCTTCACCGACCCGTCGAAGGTGCATCCGATCCGGCACGAGGGGAAGCGCTTCTCCGTGCCCGGCATCCACATCTCCGAACCGTCGCCGCAGCGGACTCCCGTGATCTACCAGGCCGGCGCGAGCCCGCGCGGGGTGCGGTTCGCGGCCGAGAACGCCGAGGCCATCTTCGTCGCGGCCCCCTCGAAGGAAGTGCTCGCCGGCACCGTGAAGCGCATCCGCGATGCTCTCGAGGCCGCGGGCCGTGATCGGCACGACGCCCGCATCTACACGCTGCTGACGGTCATCACGGCGGCGACGAGCGAGGAGGCGGCCGCGAAGCACGCCGAGTACCTCTCCTACGCGAGCCCGGAGGGGGCGCTCACCTTCATGTCGGGGTGGATGGGCGTCGATCTCTCGCAGTACGCCGAGGACGAGCCGGTCGGGAACGTCGAGTCGAACGCGATCCAGTCCGTGTTGCAGCATCTGAAGGAGGAGGCCGACCTCGGGCGCGAGTGGACGGTGGGCGACTTCGGTCGCCACAACGCGATCGGCGGGCTCGGCCCGACGATCGTCGGCTCGGGAGTCGAGATCGCCGACGAGCTGCAGTCCTGGGTCGAGGAGACCGACATCGACGGCTTCAACCTCGCCTACGCGGTCACTCCCGGCACGTGGCAGGACGTCATCGAGCACGTCATCCCGGTGCTGCGCGAGCGGGGCGCCTACCCCGAGGAATATGTGCCCGGCACGCTCCGTCACAAGCTGCACGGCCGCGGCGACCGGGTCCAGCCCACGCATCGCGCCGCCCAGTACCGCCTCTGACCCCGTTCGAGTCGCCCACTTTGCTGCAAAACCGGCCGTTATGCCGCAAAGTGAGCGATTCGAAGGCGGGTCAGTCGGCGTCGCGGCTGAAGATCCCTCGCAGCACGAGGAAGACCACCACGGCGACGACCGCGACGATGGCGAGCTTGGCGATGAACCAGAGCACCGAGAACAGCGCGCTGACGATCCACCACGCGATCACGACGGCGAGGATGACGCCGAGGACAGTCCAGATGTTCTTGGTCATGCCTCCAGCCTACGGAGTCGCGGCGACCGGGATCTCCTCCAGCGACCGGTACACGGGCAGCCCGAGCTCGTGGGCGATCTCGACGTCCTGGTCCGCGCCCGACGACTCCCCCGGCAGGCGGAGCACCGCATCGCAGTGCGTGAGCAGTCGGCGGGCGGTCTCGTACATGACGTCGCCCTCGCCGGAGTCGGCCGGCTCGAGCGTGCGCAGGACCGGCAAGGCGACCCACTCCCCGATCATCGGCACGTGGCCGAGGCGGAAGATCGGACCGGACGCCTCCTCCAGGCGCGCGAGATTGCGGGCGATCAGGGCAGGGTCGCCGTTCGTGCCCGAACGGTAGGGGCCGGCGATCAGGATCAGGAGTGGCTTCATCATGGGGATGACTGTAGTCTGAATCGTGCATAAACGTGCAACTTCGTGAGGAAACGTATGCTCGCTGCTCAGCGCAAAGACCACCTGCTCGACGTGCTCGCCCGCGAGGGACGGGTCGTGGCGAAGGCTGCGGCCGATGACCTCGGGGTATCGGAAGACGCCATCCGCCGCGACCTCCGCGAACTCGCCGAGGAAGGCAGGCTCCAGCGCGTGTACGGCGGCGCGCTGCCCATCGCCGCGGCCGATCGTCCGGTGCGGGAGCGCCACGACCTCGCGACCGAGAGCAAGGAACGGGTCGCCCGCCAGGCGGTCACGACCATCCTTCCCGGATCGACGATCGTGCTGGATGCCGGCACCACCACGCTCGCGATGGCACGGCTGCTGCCCTCCGGCACCGGCATCACGGTCATCACCCCGAGCCCGGCCGTCGCCCTCGTCGCCGCCGAGCACTCGGACGCGCGCGTCATCATGATCGGCGGCGAGCTCACCCGGCACTCCCTCGTCGCCGGCGGAGGGCTCGCGATGGAGGCCATCCAGCACCTCGCCGCCGACACGTTCTTCGTCGGCGTCACGGGCGTCGACCCGGGGCACGGTCTCACGACGGGAGAGCTCGACGATGCCGTCACCAAGCGGGCGATCGCCTCCCGATGCGCCGCGACGGTCGTGCTCGCGAGCGACGAGAAGATCGGCGCCGCCTCGCGCTACCCGGTGCTGCCGTTCGAGGCGGTCGCCGCGGTCATCACCGACCCGCTCGACGAGAATCCGCTGATCCCGGAGGTGCTGGCGCAGATCCCGGCGCGGGAGTGAGGGAGGATCCCTCCTCCTCCGCGAGGCGTTCCGCGAGCAGGGCGTGCAGGTGTCCTGCCGCCGCGAGAAGCGCGACGCTGCGGCGCGTGAGGTCGGCCAGCCGCTCCGCGAGGATGCGCTGCACCTGCTCGGTGTCGCCGTGCGCGCGCACCTCGTCGATGATCCGGGAGACCGCGGGGATGCCGTAGCCGCCCGAACGCAGGGCGGCGGCGATCCGCGCCTCGGTGATCGCGGCGGAGTCGTAGGAGCGGATCGATCCGGCACGCCGAAGGGGGCGCACGAGCCCTTCTCGTTCCCAGTGCCGCAGTGCGGAGGACCGGACGCCGAGCGCCTGGGCCAGTTCGCCGATGGCCATGGCATCGTCCTCGACGAACGGCTCGTCGGCCTCCGCCACCGCGTCCTCGAGTCCGCGCAGGGCCGCGCGCACCCGTGAGCGCTCGAGGGCGAGGTCCGCGTGCAGGGTGTCGATCCGCTCCGCCGCGTGCTCGACCGACCCGTCGATGAGAGCGGGCATCAGTCGACGCGCGGGCACCGGACCGAGCGCCGTCGCCAGCGCCCGATAGGCGCGCAGCGCCAGGGCATGCGGCATCCGATACCGCCGGTACCCGTTCGCACCGCGCTCCGCGGAGGGGAGGACACCGAGGCGCTCGAGGTCGCGCACCTGCTGCGTCGAGTAGCCGACCAGCCGTCCGAGCGCCGCAGTGGTCATCACCTGCTCTGGAGGGTTCTGCACGTGCTTCCTCGTCTTTCCGACCCTTGAGTCCACATAAGCACATCAGCCTCAGCATTGAAGGATGGAAACGCAGGAGATCATCGCAGAGGTCCGAACGTTCGACGGTGCCCTCGTCGTCGCCCCGGAAAGAGGCAGCGGCTTCCCCGAGCTGGCGTGGGGAGACGCGTACTTCTACCACGCCCCCGACGGCCGGATGCCGGAGCGCACGCAGCCGTACGGGACGATCATCACGAAGGACTACCCCGGCGACACGTCCTCCGCGCTGGACGCTCCAGGGCGCTTCCGGGTGAACATCCACGTCGGACGCGAACGCGCGGAGTCGATCATCGCGGCGGGGTCGCGCACAGGCGGCGATACCGACCCGACGGCGGTCGACGTCCTCCGCCCTCACCCGCTGTACGGCACCGCCGGCTGGGTGTGCGTGATCGACCCCGCGGAGGCGACGGAGGGTGCCGTGCTCGCCCTTCTCCGCGAGGCGCACGAGGCTGCACGTGCGCGCACCGGACGACGGGCGAGGTGACTCCCGTGTCGACTCCGCAGGGCATGACCGAGGCCGACCGTCGGATCGTCGCGGTGTGGGCCGCCGACTGCGCCGAGCGCGTGCTGCCGCTGTTCGAGAGCGAGGCCCCGGACGACGACCGTGCGCGTGATGCCATCGCCAGGACGCGCGCCTTCGCGCGGGGCGAGCTCACGGTTGCGGGCGAGATCCGTCGTCGCTTCGTCGCGGGCAGGGCCGCCCGCAGCGCCGTGACCCCTGCCGGGACAGCCGCCGCCCGCTCCGCGGCACAGGCCGCCGGGGTCGCGCACATGGGAGCGCATGCTCTCGGGGCAGCCGCCTACGCCGCATGGGCCGTCGAGCTGAAACACCCGGAGGCTCCCGACGCTCGTGCTGCAGACGCCCGCGCCGCGGAAGTGCGGTGGCAACTCGCACAGCTCTCCCCTGATGCCGCTGCAGCCCTGCGCACCCTCCCGCCCCTGGGTACCGACCCCGCCGGCCCCCTCGGCCCCGGTCTCCTCTCCTCCGGCCCCCTGGGCGAGGTGATCCGCGAGATCCAGGCGCACCTCTCGTCCGCCGTCGGCTAGGACCCTCCTTCGAATCGCGCAGCTGGCTGTATCTGAGCCGCAGATGGAACCAGGTGCGCGATTCGAAAGCGGCCCGACGGCTTCAGCCCCGATTCAGCGTCGACCGGCCACACTGGGGGGATGCGGATCCTGGTGGTGGACGACGAAGTGCGTCTGGCCGAGGGCGTGCGCCGCGGACTCGAGGCGGAGGGCTTCGCGGTCGACGTCGCCCACAATGGCGTCGATGGCCTCTGGCGGGCCCGCGAGACCCGGTACGACGCCATCGTGCTCGACCTGATGATGCCCGGCATGAGCGGTTGGAAGGTCTGCGAGGCCCTGCGCGCCGAAGAGAACTGGACTCCCGTGCTGATGCTCACCGCCAAGGACGGCGAATGGGATCAGGTGGAGGCGCTGGAGAGCGGCGCCGACGACTACGTCACCAAGCCCTTTTCGTTCGCGATCCTCGTGGCCCGGCTCCGGGCGCTCGTGCGCCGCGGTGCGGTGGCCCGACCGACGATCCTGGAGGCCGGCGACCTGCGGCTGGACCCCGCCGGACACCACGTGTGGCGCGGTGAGACCTCGATCTCCCTCACAGCTCGCGAGTTCGCGGTGCTCGAGCATCTGATGCGCCACCGCGGGCAGGTGCTGTCGAAGCGCGACCTCCTGGCCGGCGTCTGGGACGACGACTTCGACGGCGACCCGAACATCGTCGAGGTGTACATCGGCCACCTCCGCCGCAAGGTCGACAAGCCGTTCGGGCGCGAGGCGATCGAGACCATCCGCGGGGCGGGCTACCGGCTGGCGGCGAACGGTGGCTAGGCGGCTCTGGCGGTCGGTCCGCGGCCGGACGACCCTGGGCGCGACCCTCGTCGTCGCTGTCGCGCTGCTCCTCGGGGCCTTCTCCTTCTACGGGGTGCTGAGCGCGAGCATCCACGGCAGCACCGAACGCGCGGCGGAGCAGCGGCTGGAGGAGCTCGTCAGCCGATTCGACGGCCCGGGACGCCGCGGCCCCGACCAGCTCGACGACGACCTCGTGCAGCTGCTCGGGCGCGACGGAGTGGTGCGCGCGGCGAGCGAGGAGGCCGCCGATGCGCTCGGCGCCACTCCGCTGCCCGTCGACGACGATCCGCAGGTCGTCCGGATCGATGGCGAGCCGATGGTCGTGGTGTCGGAAGACGTCGACGGCGACCAGACCCTCGTCCTCGCGGTGCCGATGGACGAGGACGCGGAGACCCTGTCGACGGTGGCGACGCTCCTCGTGATCGCCGTCCCCGCGCTGCTGCTGCTCGTGGCCGTCACGACCTGGCTCGTCACGGGGCGCGCGCTGCGGCCAGTCACCCGTATCCGCCAGGAGGTCGAGGGCATCACCGCCGAGCGCCTCGATCATCGGGTGCCGGCCCCCGACACCGCGGACGAGATCCACTCCCTCGCCGTGACGATGAACGGCATGCTCGACCGGCTCGACGCGGCGGCGACCGCGCAGCGCCGCTTCGTGTCCGATGCCTCGCACGAGCTCCGCTCTCCCCTGGCCACGATCCGTCAGCATGCGGAGCTCGCCCAGGCGCACCCGGAGGTGACGAGCATCGACGAGCTCGCCGAGGTGGTGTCCGAGGAGGGGTTGCGGCTGCAGGGCATCGTGGAGTCGCTGCTGCTCCTCGCCCGCCTCGACGAGGGTGTCGCCGGGAGCACCGAACCGGTGGACCTGGACGACGTGGCCCTCGCGGAGGTGCGTCGGCTGCGGGCCACCGGGCTCGACGTCGACGGCTCCGGAATCCGTGCGGCCCGCACCGTCGGCGACCCCCGGCTGCTGGGCCAGCTGCTGCGGAACCTCGCCGACAACGCCGCGCGGCACAGCAACGGTCGCGTGGCGATCGGGGTGGAGCCGCAGGCGGCGCACGTCGTCCTCACGGTCGAAGACGACGGCGCCGGCATCCCGCCGGAGGAGAGGGACCGCATCTTCGAGCGCTTCGTCCGGCTCGATGAGGCCCGCAGTCGCGACGCTGGCGGCAGCGGGCTCGGTCTCGCGATCGCTCACGGCATCGCCACCGCCGCCCACGGCGCGATCACGGTGGACACGTCCCGGTGGGGCGGCGCCCGCTTCACCGTCACCCTCCCCCTGGCCGGCCCTCTCTCCTGACACCCCGCGCCGGGCACAGCTTCGGAGATCCCCGACGACACCCCGGTACTGGCCGCCGCACGGCGGCGTGTCGTTCCCGAGGTCCGAAGTCGTGCGCGAGATATCGGTTCCTGAACGGGGCTTCAGGAGGCTTCAGGGTGGCTTCAGCGGCGTCGGGAGACCATCGAGACATGAACGACAAGACTCCTGCTCCCGACCAGAACCCCACGCCGGACGAGAACGACGCCGCGGGTCAGAACTCGGCACCCGCCGGCCCGAGCGCAGGCCAGGACCAGAACGTCGGACCGGGCTCCCCCGCCGGCCACGGCGCGGCCGCCGACGCGACCCCCGATGCCCCGACGGTGCCGGTCGCGCCGACCCCCGGCCCTGCCGCCGCCCCGAACGCCGCCCCGGAGGCACCGGTCGCCGCGACCCCCGCCACGCCCGGACGTAAGCGCGCGCTCCTGATCGGTGGCGGGATCGCGGCCGCGGTGCTGCTCGCCGGCGGTGGCGTCGCGGTGGGTGCCGCGATCGGCGACGAGTTCGGTGACGACGACGACCGCCCCGCCATGGAGGGCCCCCGGCACGAGGGCGACCACGGCCCGCGCGGAGACCACCGCGGCGACGGGGGTGCCCGCCCGAGTGAAGACCGGGGCGACCGTGGCCCGGTGACCGGCATCGGCACCGACGACGTCGACGAGCTCCTCGCAATCGCCGCCGCCGCCCAGGACGCCGCCGAGGGCGAGGTCACCTCGATCGACGCGAAGCGCGACGGAACGTGGGAAGTGCAGCTCACCACGTCCGCCGGGGACGAGACCGAGGTGCGCGTGGACGACGACCTCGCCGCGACCGTGGTGTCGACCGACACCGCGGACGACGACGACAAGGGACCGACGCTCACGCTCGACGAGGAGACCATCCGCACTCTCGTCGACGCCGCCCTCGCGGAGGCCGAGGGGATGATCACCGACCTCGATGTGGACTCCGACGACGTGAGCCCCTACGACGCCTCCGTCCTCACGACGGACAACCGCTCGATCGACATCTCCTTCGACGCCTCGTTCGCGGTCGTCGGCACCGACGTCGACGAGTGACCGCGGCCCTGACGGCTAGCATGCAAGGATGACGAACTCCGATCCGATCGACGAGGTCTCCATCGGCGGCGAGGTCATCCGCCTCGGGCAGTTCCTCAAGTTCGCGGGACTGCTGGACTCGGGCGGCGACGCGAAAGAGGTCATCATCGACGGCTACGTCACCGTGAACGGCGAGGTGGACCGGCGCCGCGGGCGTCAGCTCCGCGACGGCGATGTGGTGACCTTCGAGGGCCGGGCGGTCCGCGTCCGGCCCTGACCCGGCGTCGCGGAGCCGTGCGCCGCCTCCGGGCCGCGGTTCCGCGCCTCGCTCACGAGCACCATGGTCACGCCGGCGCCGCACAGCACGAACCCGCCGAGCGTGATCGCGGTGAGGGGTTCACCGAGCAGCAGCGCCCCGCCGATCGCGGTCGCCGGGGCGACGAGGAAGAGCAGGGCCTGCAGCGCGGTGATGCCGACCCGGCGCAGCAGCCACCAGTACAGCCCATAGGCACCGAGCGTGGGGAAGACGGCGGTCAGGACCACGGCGATCCAGAACGAGGGTCGCGCCGGCGGCACGAGTGCCCCGGCGAGCGCGCCGATGACGAGGAGCAGCACGGCGGTCACGCTCACGTGGATGGTCAGGGTCAGCAGCACCCCCGTGCGCACGGCCGTCCGTCGCTGCACCAGCGTGCCGATCACGAGGCAGACCATCGCCGCCGCCGGAAGCAGGTAGGCGACGAGCGGCGCGGAGCCGGCGCCGAACTGCGACTGCACGACGAGCAGCACCCCGACCGCCCCGATCACCAGGCCCGCCACCTGGGCGCCGCGCACGCGGAGGCCCAGCACCGGCCCGACCAGCACGGCGACGAGCAGCGGCTGGACCGCGTCGATCAGCGCGACGGTGCCGGTGGCGATCCCCGCGGCGACGGCCGCGTACACGGCAGCGCAGTAGCCGAACTGGGCGAGCGCGCCGACGACCGCCTGGATGCCGAGTTCCCGCGCGGTCATCCCCTTCGCCGCTCCGGACACCGCGACAAGGATCACGAGCAGGACGGCGAGCGGCGTGAACCGCCAGACCAAGAGCGTCAGCGGGTCGACGTCCGCGGTGGCAACCGCGGGGATGAGGAATCCCGAGCTCCACGTGAGGACGAAAGCCACCGCCGCACCCGCGGTCACGACCCGGGAGAGTATACCGATCTGTTTACTCATCCCGTCACTATACAGGTAGGTATACTCGTCCCATGTCGACCGCCGTGCCGGAGCTCCCGCCGCTGACCCCCGGGGCGCGCCGCGTGCTCGATGCCGCCTCTGACCTCTTCTACGAGCGCGGCATCCACGCCGTCGGGGTCGACACCATCGCTGCTGCGGCCGGGGTGACGAAGAAGACCTTGTACGACCGGTTCGGGTCGAAGGAGGCGCTCGTCGTGTCGTACCTCCAGCACCGGGACGCCCGCTGGCGCGAGCACGTCGCCGCCCACCTCGCCCGAGTCCCGGAGGCGGGGCCAGCCCGCGTGCTCGCGATCTTCGATGCCGCCATCTCCTGGGTGCCGGGCCACAGCACCAAGGGATGCAGTGCCATCAACGCGCGCGCCGAGATCGACGGCCCCGGGGACGCCCCGCTGGTGCTCGCCGAGGCTCGTCGCGAGAAGGAGTGGCTGCTCGCGGTCTTCGCTGAGCTCTGCGGTGAGGCCGGGTTCCACGACCCGGACCGGCTCGCCGAGACGCTCATGCTCCTCTATGAAGGCGCGATCGTCACCGTCGGCATGGGGACCTTCGCGGAGCCGTTCGCGACCGCTCGGGACAGCGCGCGCCGACTGCTGGAATCCGCTGCGTCCGACGCGTCCTAGACGCCGGTCGTCGGTGACGACGCGCGCGGCGGCAGCACCGCGCGCACCGTGACCACGAGGAACGCCACGAGCAGCACCACCATCGTCACGTCCGCGACGATGTAGGCGTAGTGCGCGCCGTCGGTTCCCGGAGCCTCCTGCCCTGCGATGACGAGGTCGCTGCGCCGATTGAGGATCGGGCGGATGACGATGACCTCAACGAGGAACACCAGCCACAGCCCGCCGAGCAGCAGAGCCGAGGGACGTCCGGCCCTGGCGCGGATGCTGACCGCCGTCAGCACGAGGAGCACCGCCCCCGCGAGGACGTTGAGGGCGGTGAACACGAGGCGACCGATGCCGAGCCCCAGCGGGATCGTGATCCCGGGAGCCAGGAACTTCAGCGGCGCCTCCAGGAACGAGATCGCGACGATCGCTCCGAGCAGGAAAGCGGGCAGCAGCAGACGCAGCGCGGTCACCATTCGTCCAGCCCTCATGGCCTCAGGCTAACCGGGCGGTCCGCACCCCCTTCGGCGGGTGACCGTGGAAATCGGCCCCCCAACCCGCGCTCAGGGGATAATGGGTAACATGCCACGTCCTACCGACGCCTATCGCGGACTCATGCAGAGCAGCCGGCTGCGGGTTCTCGCCGCCTTGATGGACACTCCGGGGATCGGCCTCGCCGAGCTCTCCCTCCGCATGGGCCTCCACGTGAACACTTTGCGCGACCACCTCCGCGTGCTCGAGGGTGAGGGTCTCGCCCGGTCCGAGGTCGAGCACACCGGTCGACGCGGAAGACCGCGGCTGCGCTTCTCCCCCGTGCTGCCGAGTGAGCCGAATGAGATCGAGGAACGGCGGGTCCAGGAGGCGATCCGTCACGGGGACCTCATGCGCGCGGTGCTCCCGGCGACGCGATCCGGGCTCCCGGAGGCCGCGACGCATCAGCTCGACGCGCTGTTCCACCACCTCGACGATGTGGGCCTGCAGCCGGACATGGACGAGAAGGCGATGACCGTCGACCTCTCCCCCTGTCGCTTCCACACGCTGCTGACGGATGACCAGACCCTGGTCTGCCGCGTGCACGAGGAACTCATGAAGTCGGTGCTGGCGAGAGCGGGCGGCCCCGTGGAGATCGAACGCGTGATCCCGTTCACGAGCGCGCACTCCTGCCACGTCCGACTCAGCCTTCGCGAGGAGTCGACGTCCGACGCAGGACGCTGACGCCGGGGATCAGTTGAAGTCGCCGCCCGGGGCCATGTCGGCGAACCGGGAGTAGTGCCCCTGGAAGGCGACGGTGATGGTCGCGGTCGGACCGTTACGGTGCTTGGCCACGATGAGGTCGGCCTCGCCGGGACGGACGTCCTTGTCGTAGACCGAGTCGCGGTGCAGCAGGATGACCATGTCGGCGTCCTGCTCGATCGATCCGGACTCTCGCAGGTCGCTGATGGCGGGCTTCTTGTCCTGTCGCTGCTCGGGACCACGGTTCAGCTGCGACAACGCGATGACCGGCACCTGCAGCTCCTTGGCGATGAGCTTGAGGCTTCGGGAGAACTCCGAGACCTCCTGCTGACGGGACTCGACGCGCTTACCCGACGTCATGAGCTGGAGGTAGTCGATGATGACCATGCGCAGACCGGCGCGCTGCTTCAGCCGTCGGCACTTCGCCCGGATCTCGACGAGCGTCATGTTCGGGCTGTCGTCGATGTAGAGCGGGGCGTCGTTGATGCGGCCGCGGGTGGCGGCGACCGTCGTCCAGTCCCGCGGGTCGAGCGTTCCCTTGCGCATGTTCTGCAGCGGGATCGCCCCCTCGGCGCTGAGCAGACGCATCGCGATCTCGCTCTTGCCCATCTCGAGGGAGAAGAAGATCGAGGGGAAGTCGTGCCCGATCGAGGCCGCACGGGCGAAGTCGAGGGCGAGCGTGGACTTTCCCATCGCGGGTCGCGCGGCGACGACGATCATCTGCCCGCCGTGCAGGCCGTTGGTGAGCTCGTCGAGCTCGCGGAAGCCGGTGGGGATGCCGGTCATGGAACCGTCGCGGCCGTTGGCGGCCTCGATCTCCTCGACCGCGGCGTCGACCGCGACCGTGAGCGGCACGTAGTCCTCGGCCGTCTCCGAGCCGGTCACCGAGTAGATCTCGGCCTGCGCGTTGTTGACGATGTCGGTCGCGTCGCCCTGCCCGTCGTAGCCGAGCTGGACGATCCGCGTCCCGGCGTCGACGAGGCGGCGGAGGATCGCGCGCTCGGAGACGATGCCGGCGTAGTAGCCGGCGTTGGCCGCGGTCGGGACGATCGACGTGAGGGTGTGCAGGTAGTCGGCGCCGCCGGCCTTGTTCAGCTCCCCCGTCTTGATGAGCTCGTCGGTGACCGCGACGACGTCGGTCGGCTCACCGTGGGAGTACAGCGAGAGGATCGCCTCGAAGATGAGCTCGTGCTTGGGGATGTAGAAGTCGGCGCCCTTGAGCGTCTCGATCACATCGGCGACCGCGTCCTTCGACAGGAGCATGCCGCCCAGAGCGCTCTGCTCGGCGAGGAGGTCGTGCGGAGGGGTGCGCTCGGGCGGACGCTGCCCTCCCAGGCGCTCCTCGGAGATGTCGGCGATCGACACTGTGTTCCCTTCGATGCGACGGTTCTGAGGCGGGCCCCGCGCGCGCATCCGCGGATGCCGGTGCGGGGGACCGCGGCCGCGCGGCGGCCATCCCCAGACAAGCAGGTGCCCCCGACATTCGGTCGCTCGACCACGCTATGAGCGGTCTCCACACGGTGCAACACGGCCTGTGGATAACCATGTGGAGAGCGTGCGGAGAATCTCGGAGTGTCTGTGCAGAACGGGTGTGGATAACCCGGTGGACGGTGTGAGCACCGGACTTTTTTATCGCATCTGAACGGGGTTTTATCGTTTCCCCACCCTGTGGATGAAAACGAGTTTAAATTGCGCGTTGAAGGTTTCCCCTTGGGAGGGGCCATGTGTAGAACCTGGGGAAAGTCAAGCCGGAAATCCGCCGGGCGCGTCACGATCTGACACGAGACGAATCGGATGTAAACACCCCTGGACAGAGAGGGGGTCCGCGAGTATTGTGCCTCCCATCGACACACCCGTGGACCTTCGGAGGGGGAGGACGACGTGGACGCTCGGACCGCCCGACGCGGCGTACCCCACGCCGTCCTCTGGGGTGGAATCGGCGCGCTCGCCTGGGCGGCCCTGACCGTCCTCACCGGCGGCGGCTCCGCGCACGCGGACGAGCAGCCGAAGGGTCCGCTCGACGGCCTCACCTCTGTCGTGTCCGAGACCGTCACCGCCGTGACGAAGCCGGTCGTGAACAACGTCGTGGCTCCGGTGGTGAACCAGGTGGCGACGCCGGTGGTCCAGGAGGTCGTCGCGCCCGTGGTGCACGAGGTCGTCGCTCCGGTCGTGACTCACACCGTCGCTCCCGTCCAGGAGGCAGCTCCCGCCGTCGTCGAGACGGTGACCGAGACGGTGACGAAGATCCCGGTCGTCGGAGACACCGCGGCTCCTGTACTGCAGGCGGTCGCCGAGACCACCGAGACGGTCACCGAGCCCGTCACCGACGCGCTCGGCTCTGCACCGGTCTCGCAGATCACCGCGCCCGTGCTCGACCTCGTCGGCGGCCTTCCGCTGGTCGGCGGGATCGTCGTCGACTCCGGCGCCATCGACCTGGTCGATAACGTCGTCGGCATCGTCGATGGCACGACCGGCCTGATCGGCGGCGTCGTCGAAGAGACCGTTCCGCCGGTCGTCGAGGCGCTCACGCCACAAGAGCCGGCCGCACCGCAGACCCCGGAGGGCTCCGTCCCCTCGGGCGTCCCCCCTGTGCGCGAGGACATCGCCGCGCTTGCCGAGGCTGCGCCCGCCCCGTCGGCGTCGCCGAGCACAGGACAGGACTCTGTGCTGAGTACCTTGGCCCCCGTCGCGGCCGCGCTCTCCGCGCCCGACTCCTCGGACACCGGTGCCGGTGACACCGCTCCGGTGCCGTTCGGTGCTCCTCCGGTCGCTCCGGCCACCCCCACGTCTTCCTCCGCCGCCTCGGCCGGAGGTTCCACCAGCGCCCCCGCTCGCCTCAGCGAGACCGGCGCGACCCCGCTCCGTGCCTGGGAGCGGGCCGCCGGCGCACGGGACGACGCCCTTCCGGGCGCCCCCGTCGCCGACACCGACGTCTCTCCCGACTGACGGACTGTCACGTCATCCCACCCGGATGACAGATGCCGTGCTGCGCGCGCACTTCCTCGCGTGCATCCCATCAGACAGACCAGTCACGTCAGGAGAACCATCATGCGTACCTACGCGAAGCGCGTCCTCTGGGGCACGCTCATCGCCGGCGGGATCACCCTGCTCGGCGCGACGGCCGCCAATGCGGCCGAGACATCCGGAGACGACGGCTTGCTCTCCGGCACCCAGGCCGTAGCACCCATCACCGCCCCGATCACGGTCGTCGACAACGCGATCTCCGTGCTCGGCGACGCGGCATCCACGGCGCCTGCCCCGGCCCCGGCCCCTGCTCCGGCACCGGCTCCGGCTCCCGCCCCGGCGCCCGCTCCCGCTCCGCAGACGAGCGGCGAGGAGGGCACGGCATCCGGCACCCAAGCCGTGGTGACGGTTCACCTTCCCGTCACGGTGACGGACAACGCCATCAGTCTTACCGAAGACTCCACGACCAGCACCCCGGCCGCCGCTCCTCCCCAGAGCGCGGCTCCCCAGGCCCCTGACGCGGCCGGGGTGCTTTCCCTCGACACGGACGGCCTGGATGGTGTCCTCTCGGGCACGCAGGCTCTCGTGGCGGTCAACGCCCCGGTGACCGTGTCCGACAACGCCATCTCGCTGCTCGGTGATTCCGAGTCGGCCGCTGAGGGAGAGAGCGCCGCAGCACCGGCGCCTGCCGCGGCGATCGGGTCGAGCACCTCGGGCGAGGACGGCACCGCGAGCGGCACCCAGGTCGTCGCACCGGTGACGGCCCCGGTCACGGTCGGCGGCAACGCCATCTCGCTCCTCGGCGACAGCGAAGCCTCCGGCACCTCCGGCGGCATGTCCCCGACCGCACCCGCGGCCGGCGGGAGCACCACCGGCGGTGAGGACAGCATCCTCGGAGGCACGCAGGCCGTGGCACCCGTGACGGCGCCTGTCACCGTCGGCGGCAACGCCATCTCGCTCCTCGGCGACAGCGAAGCCACCGGCACCACCGGCGGTACTGCGGCACCGGCTGCACCCGCGATCGGGTCGAGCACTTCGGGCGAGGACGGCACCGCGAGCGGCACCCAGGTCGTCGCACCGGTGACGGCCCCGGTCACGGTCGGCGGCAACGCCATCTCGCTCCTCGGCGACAGCGAAGCCTCCGGCACCTCCGGCGGCACCGCAGCCCCGACCGCACCCGCGGCCGGCGGGAGCACCACCGGCGGTGACGACAGCATCCTCGGAGGCACCCAGGTGGTCGCACCCGTGACCGCCCCCATCGGCGTCACCGGCAACGCCATCTCCGTCACCGACGACGCCACCGTCACCGGCACCACCGGCGGCACCACGTTCCCGACCGCACCCGCGACCGGAGGCAGCACCACCGGCGGCGACGACAGCGTCCTCGGCGGGACTCAGCTGGAGCTCCCGGTGACGCTGCCCATCACGATCGGCGGGAATGCGATCTCCGTCGTCGGTGAGAGCACGGTGATCGATCCCGGCACGAACCCCGGCACGAACCCCGGCACGGACCCGGGCACGGACCCGGGCACGAACCCCGGCACCAACCCCGGCACCGACCCCGGAGTGAACCCGGGAACGACGCCGAGCACCGGAGCGGGCATGACCAGCATGCCGTGGGCTGCGGGTGCCGCCGCGACGGGTGAGGCCACCGGCCTCGCGATGACCGGTGGCGCCTCGGCCCCGTGGCTGTGGGCCCTCGCCGCTCTCCTGCTGCTGGGAGGTGCGGGCCTGCTGCGCCGTCGCACGGCGTAGGCGCTGAGCCCCGGCGGTGGCGATGTCCTCGGGGGAGGAGACTCGCCCCCGCCGGTGCGCGGCAGCGTCCGCCCGTGCGGTGCAGCCCTCGCTGCGCTTCCTCTGCCGAGCGTGACCGCCGCGCAAACGGCGGATGCCCCGTGGTCCCCCCACCGCGGGGCATCCGTGCGCCCGTTCGACGAGGCGCAGCTTCGTCACGTCGTCCTCGTGGGAAACGAGATGGCAGCCTCTACCCGCCCGGCACCTACGTCCGTCTAGTCCGGCTTCTCCTCCACGAGTCGATACTCGATACCCAGGACGTCATCCGGGTCATGGAAGCGGATGGCGCCAGAGCGGAACGGAACGACGATCCCGCTCGGCTCGACACTCCACTCCCCATCCGAGGCTTCTTCAAAGTCCAGAAGGAGATCATTGTTGTCGCGCACGATGCGCCAGGCCCCAGCGGCGTTGAAGTCGTTGTCAGCGTCCCTGTCTTCGAGGGGGTTGTATGACGCGCCGGTGATGGTGAAGGTGCCGTCAGGACGAATCGATAACGTGCCGTGATCGTCATCGACAGCGACCCACTCACCGACCGGAGATGTGACCTCCGGCCCCACACACCCGGTGAGAGAAATGACTGCGGCAATGATGACACTCACCCCTGCCAGGCGTCGGCGGGCGGAGGAGCCCGAATTCATGGGTACACCATTTCGGTCCAGACGATGGTTTGGTGATGTGTGGCCCACTCGCCATCCTTCGCATTCGCTTCTGACATAGCGCCGTATAGCCCAGGGATGTGAGCCCCGCCTGTTCCGGGAATGCGGGTGGCGGAGTCGATGGACGTATCGTTGTTGATCACATACGTCACTTCCACGCCACCATCCGGTCGGAGTTCGCCGGCTCGGACTTGAACGCGGTAGGAGCCGAGGAATGATTCGGGCAGGTTCTGTGCGCCGAGAACGGCATCAGGGACTGTGCCCATCAACGTGCTGGACACCGCATTGATCCCGTCAACGCTCCGCCGGGAACTAGCGTGCCATCTCGCAAGTCCGCGAGTACTTGCTCCCTCGTTGCAGCAATGTGGGCACTGCGTTTGAGAGCCTGCACGAAGATGTCGCGATCGGTGAGCACGGCTCCGCGCTCGTCACCTGTTCGAAAATGCTCGAACAGGTCCATCACCCGCGCATTCATGGCATCCCTCCGAGTCCCGGTGACCAGATCGATTGTGCAGTCCAAGTCGCCCCACCCGGCCGACGCAGCTGTCGCAAGCGAAACCGCGAGGTCTTCGTCAGCGGCGGCACGGTCAACCGCAAGTTTCTTCAACGCTGTTGCGGCTGTGCTAACCGCTATGAGGGCTTGCTGCTCGGCATCGATACGGCTCCCTGGGTGGCCGCCGAAGGACACGTCGTTGATCACTCCGTGCACGGCTGCCTGCGCAACTGCAAGCTCGTCCGTCAGAGGTGCGGCCCGCCGGGCGATCTCCGTTACGGCATCCCCATACGCGATGATCGCTTTCCGCGCGGTGGCGATCGCCTCAGTCGACTCCTCGAGACAGGCGCGAAACTCTTCGAGTCGTGCCCGGAACGCGTCCGCAGCGCGCCCGATCCACGCCCCGTCGAGATCATTCCGGATCGACGACACGGTGTCCTGCGCATTCGCGAGTTCAACCAACTGCTCATCGGCCCACGCTGCAGCGGCGACGCACGCCGCGATGTCTCCGACGCCAGGGTCACGGTCCGTCCAATGCGCGCTCACTTCTCCAGCGCTCCGATCGAAATCGTGAGCACGTCGAGGTGAGCCTGTTCCCCCGCCAGGAAGTCAGCCAATGCCGCATCCACCCCGCCGGCCAGCCCAGTGCTCGTGAACGCGAGGAAGCGTAGAGCATCCGACCATCCGCTGGCGAACGCCTGCGCCGCGGACGCGGCGAGATCGCTCCCGACCGACGAGAGATCAAAGCCAGAGACCTTTTACTGGTAGCGCCGACTGTTGTTGAGTTGCGTATTCAGCGGCTTCCGACTCTTCTCCCAATGAATGGTGGGGAACTGATCACCAATGATTGATCAGCGCTTGCTGTATAGTTCAGTACATGCTGACTATTGCTTCGCGCCTCGACGTCATGAACCGGCTCGGCCGGGCCATGGCGGACCCGACGCGCTCCCGGATCTTGATGACTCTGCTGAACGCCCCGAGCTATCCAGCCGTGCTCTCGCGCGAGCTGGAGCTGACCCGCTCGAACGTCTCGAACCACCTGACGTGCCTGCGTGACTGCGGGATCGTGGTCGCCGAGCCTGAGGGTCGCCAGACGCGCTACGAGATCGCTGACCCGCATCTTGCGGCTGCGCTCGTCGCGCTCGTGGATGTGACGCTGGCGGTCGATGAGCACGCGCCGTGTGTGGACTCGTCGTGCACGGTGCCGGGCTGCTGCGGTACAGGGGCGGACGCGTGAGCGCGGCGTGTAGCTGCGAGCACGAGCCTGCCACTGCGGCGGAGGATGAGACCGAAGAGGTGGAGCGGCCCTGGTGGAGGGACCGTGGGATCATGGTGCCGGTCTTCTCCGGTGTCGCGTTCCTGGCTGGTCTGATCCTTGAATGGTCCGGGCTCGAGATCCCGGCGCTCGTACTGTTCTGGATCGGCCTGCTGCTGGGCGCGTCGACGTTCACTCCTGGCGCGATTCGGAAGCTGTTCAAGGGCAAGCTCGGGATCGGGCTGCTGATGACGATCAGCGCGATCGGCGCGGTCATCCTCGGCTATGTGGAGGAGGCCGCTGCTCTGGCGTTCTTGTACTCGATTGCTGAGGCGCTTGAGGACAAGGCGATGGACCGTGCCCGTGGCGGCCTGCGGGCGCTGCTGAAGCTCGTGCCGGAGACGGCGACCGTGCTGCAGAGCGGCGTCTCTGCGCAGGTGCCGGCGAGGGAGTTGACGGTCGGCCAGGTCATGGTGGTCCGCCCGGGCGAACGGATCGCAACCGACGGGATCGTCCGCTCTGGCCGCTCAAGCCTGGACACCTCGGCGATCACCGGGGAGTCGATCCCCGTCGAGATCGAGCCCGGGGACGCGGTGTCGGCCGGCGCGATTAACAGCTCCGGCGTGCTGGAGGTCGAGGCGACCGCGGCCGGTACCGATAACTCGCTTACGACGATCGTGGAGTTGGTCGAGAAAGCGCAGACGGAGAAGGGCGAGCGTGCGCGTCTCGCGGACCGGATCGCCCGCCCGCTCGTACCCGGTGTGCTGATTCTCGCAGCGCTCGTCGCGATCATTGGGTCACTGCTGGGCGACCCGGAGGTATGGATCACTCGTGCGCTCGTCGTGCTGGTAGCGGCCTCTCCGTGCGCGCTGGCGATCTCGGTGCCGTTGACGGTCGTTGCCGCGATCGGCGCGGCGAGCAAGTTCGGCGTGATCATCAAGTCCGGCGCGGTCTTCGAGCGCTTCGGCACGGTCCGGCACGTCGCGGTCGACAAGACCGGCACCCTGACCCGTAACGAGCCCGCGGTCACCGCGGTCCTCACTGCGAACGGCATTGCCGAGGAGCAGGCGCTGGCTTGGGCGGCGGCTCTGGAGCAGCACAGCACGCATCCCCTTGCGGCGGCGATCACCGCTGCAGCCCCGGGTGTTCCCGTGGCCGCGGATGTGACCGAGCAGGCCGGGCACGGCATCGACGGCACCGTCGATGGCGCTCGTATCACGGTCGGCAGCCCCCGCTGGCTCGACGCCGGCGAGCTCGGCGACCGGGTTGCAGGGCTTGAGGAGCAGGGCATGACTGTCGTGATCGTGCACCGCGACGAGGCACCGGTCGCGGCGATCGGCGTCCGCGACGAGCTGCGTCCGGAAGTCCCCGAGGTGGTCCGCACGCTTGCGGATCAGGGCGTCGGCATGACGATGCTCACCGGGGACAACGCCCGCACCGCTCGTGCGCTGGCTGCGCAGGCCGGGATCGCTGATGTGCGCGCGGAGCTGCGCCCTGAGGACAAGGCGACCGCGATCGGCGAGTTGTCGAAGGCGGGATCGGTCGCGATGATCGGTGACGGCATCAACGACGCCCCGGCCCTGGCGTCCGCGGACATCGGCATCGCGATGGGAGCGACCGGCTCCGATGCGGCGATCGAGTCTGCGGACGTGGCCTTCACGGGTCATGATCTGCGGCTCATCCCGCGGGCGTTCGATCACGCGCGGCGGGGCCGGCGGATCATCAACCAGAACATCATCCTGTCCCTGCTGATCATCACCGCACTGCTCCCGCTCGCGCTCTTCGGGGTCCTGGGGCTCGCGGCTGTCGTCCTGGTCCACGAGGTCGCGGAGGTCATCGTGATCCTCAACGGCCTGCGCGCCGCACGCACCCGCACACCACGAATGGAAAGCTGATGCTCGCAACCATCGGGTCGGCGATCGGCCTGTTCGCGGCGACCAACATCGACGACATCGTCGTGCTCACCGTGCTGTTCCTCGCCTCCAGCCGGGGAAAGCCGCGACCGTGGCAGATCGTCGCAGGCCAGTACCTCGGGTTCATCACACTCGTCGTGATCAGCGTGATCGCCGCGCTCGGTCTCACGATCGTCCCGGACGAATGGGTCGGCTTCCTGGGTCTGATCCCGCTCGGCATCGGCATCTGGACGCTCATTCGCGGCCTGCGCCGTAACGGCGACGACGATGATGACGACTCCAAGATCACCGCGGTCGGACTATGGGGGGTCGCCGGGATCACGATCGCCAACGGGGCCGACAACATCTCCCTCTACACGCCGATCTTCCGCACCAGCTCGCCCGGCGACGTCGCGGTCATGATCGTCGTGTTCCTGATCCTCGTCGCCGTCTGGTGCGCTGCCGGGCGACTGATCGGCACCCACAAGGCCGTCACCGAAACGCTCGAACGTGTCGAGCACTGGCTCGTCCCCGTCGTGTTCATCGGCCTGGGCCTGTTCATCCTCATTGAATCCGGCGTTATCGTCCGTCTCTTCGAGGCCCTCGCATGACCCCGGACACGAATACCGACGTTGAGTCGGCATCGGCGTCGGGAGAGCGTCCGCAGAGAGGACGCTGGCGGCTCACTGCCTGGGCGCTTCTGATCGCCGTGGTCGTCGTCGTGATCGATCAGGGAACGAAAGTGTGGGCCGAGGCCACCCTGTCGGAGCACGAGCGCATCCCGCTGATCGGCGACCTGTTGGGCCTGCAGCTCGCGTACAACCCCGGCGCGGCGTTCTCCTTCGGGGAGAGCTTCACCTGGGTGTTCGCTCTCATCGCCGTCGCGGCCACGGCCACCGCGATCGTGTTCGCGTTCCGGGTCCGACGCCCCGGGTGGGCGATCGTGATCGGTGCGCTCGGCGGGGCCGCTGCTTCGCACGCCGGCGACCGGCTTTTCCGCCAACCAGGATTCGCCCGGGGGCACGTCGTCGACTTCCTCGCCTACGGCAACTGGTTCATCGGGAACCTCGCCGACATCGTGATCGTCACCGCTACGATTGCCGGAGCGCTCCTGATGCTCCGCGGCACCGAGAACTGAGAGGGCCAACCATGGAGATCACCCTGCAGTACTTCGACGGCTGCCCGAACTGGGAAGTACTCGACCGCCGGCTTGCTGAGCTGCTCGACGGTCGATCAGATATCCGCGTCACACGACAGTTGGTCGAGACCGCCGAGGACGCCGAGCGCCTCGGATTCCACGGGTCACCGACCGTCCTCGTCGACGGCGTCGATCCCTTCGCCGACGAGCACACGCCGGTCGGGCTCGCCTGCCGGGTGTTCCGTACCCCTGCCGGGCTGGGAGGCTCTCCGACCGTCGAGCAACTGCGCGAAGCGATTTCCGGCCCGGCTCTGACGGGTGATGCTTGATCAGGGGTGGGTGGAGCGGAGAGCCGGGTAATCGGACCACTCGCCACCGGCGAGACGCGACCATGGGGCAGCGGATGCCGTCGTGATGCCGAGGAGATCCGAGACGATCCGGGGATGCAGTTGCCGGGTGAGCTCGATGAGCGCTGTCGTGCGGGCGCTCCCGGCAAGCAGGCCTTCGGCGCGAAGGCGACGGCTGAGCGGCCCCGGGGTGAGGTGACGGCCCGGGTTCCGGCCGGGGAACAACCACCCTTCAGGATGGCCCTTTGTGGCATCGACGAGCTCGACGATGGCGTCGCCGAGGATCGCGGGGACCTCGATCGGCTCGGCCCCGACGGTGAGCGTCACGGGCCGCGAGCTCGTGTCGACCTGTGCCCGGGTGATCGTGACGATGCGGGTCAGCTGGATCCCGTAGAGCAGCACGAGGAGACCCGCGGCCCGGGTCTTCGGGTCCATGTCGGCATCGGACAGGAACCTGCGGGCCATCTGCCATCGGTGATCAGAGGCGTAGTCTCGCCCCTCGAGGCGATGGGCTCGAAACTCGACCCGAAGGGTGCTCAGCCGGTGTTTTCGCAGCCAGCGAGTGAACGGTGCCAGCGCGTCGCGTTGGCTAGGCGAATCGGTCAGATACGCGTCGAGTAGGCGCTGCGGGAACGTCGCCAGCGTCTCCTGCTGCGCCCGGATCTCCCCGAGGAACGCGGCGCAGTACTTCAGTGCAGCCCTCTGCCTCTGGAAGCCGGAAGCAGGGCTGGACGCGCTGCGCAGTGTCCGAGTGGATCGGAGGAGCTCCCAGGTGCAGTAGCGGCGCAGGATCAGCCGGTCCTCGGGATGGTCGATGCCACCGAGCCAGTCGTTGAGCCAGTGGTCGAAGCGCGTGCCCTCGACGTCGAGCTCCGGCAGCACGCCGGAACGGACCAGCAGTGAGAGGAGGAACGCGACCGACTGTCCCGACCGGGCTCGGGTGATGATCGCCTCGGCGGTGAGCGGCAGGGTCCCGTCCGCGAGCTCGCGGAGCACCATCGCGCACTTGCTCTTGTGCAGCCAGCGTTCGAGCGACGCCGCTTTGCCATGGTGCGTGAGCAGATAGTCAGCAAGCGGGTGGAGATCCTCACGGATCTCTCCCGCATCGTCGGCGAGCAGCTGTTGGATCGCGACGGGCCGGCGGCACTCGACGCAGAGGTGATGTTTGCGGATTTCCTCGATCGAGCCGCATCCAGGGCAGGCCATCGTGATCGGAGTGCCCGCGCAGTCGGCGCAGACCTTCTGGCCATTCATGAACCCGGTGAGGAACACTCTGCGCGCGCACTCGGGACAAGGTTGGGGTCTGCGCATCGCGTAGTAGCAGCGCGCGCATACTCGTCGTCCGTCGAGGTGCGAGGCGACGCGGCCAGGTTCTCCGCAAAGACCACAGGTCTTGATCGGTGCGGTGTAGCAGGCCAGGCAGACGAGTTCCGGGCGACGGACGACGATGGTCGCGTGCTGACCGCACCGCGAGCAGTCGCCGAACGATCGAGGGTCGGCTCGCCAACAGTCACGGCAGAAACGCTGTCCGTCGATGGTGCGCTGCACGGGCCGGACCCGGCCACAGGACGCGCAGGAGACGGACCGGGCCTTCCGCTCGCATCGGGAGCAGTGCCGACCACCGCCCGGCGTCTTGTGGGGCATTCTCACCGCGCGTCCGCAGGACTCACACGTCGGCAACACCACCCGGCTCGCCCCTTCTTTGACCAGCGCATGGGCCAGATTCTGAACGGTCGCTGGCACGTTCGCATGCTGCCCCTCCAGGACTCCGGGCTGCTTGATCAGCGCGAGCTCAAGAAGCCGCTGCGTGAGGGGTACTGGCGCGACCGTATGCACGATCTCAGTGAGTCGCTCGGGAGAGACCTCGGGAACGAGAGGGCGGACGAGAGCGACGACTTCAGCGACTCGCGGCAGCTGCGGAGGCTTGGCCACCGCGGCTACTTCGTACGCGGCCGACGGATCGCCGCGCGAACAGGACGGAGATCACCGATCGCCCCCCGTGTCGCCTCCTCACCCACCGCCACCGGGGTCGAGGCCTCCCGGCGAGTGATCGTCACGAGATCGTCGAGCGAGCACTCCAGCGCATCGCACAACGCCGCCAACACGTCGAGACGCACCCGCTGGGGCGGCTGAGTCACCAGCCGATACACCTGCTCCCGGGACAGGTCGATGCCGCGCTCTTCGAGTAGGGGTTTCAGTTTGGAGGTCTGGAAGATCCCGCGCGACGCCATCACGCTGCGCAGATTCCAGCCGGTGTCGAGCTCAACGGTCATCAGCTTCTCCTTCGATGAGGGCCTTCAGCGCTTCGGCGAGCACACGGTTCTTGTAGTCCGAGCTGACGGAGGCGTAGATCGAGGTCGTCGAGGCATGCATATGCCCGACCTGCTCTTGGACGAATCGATCGGCGTACCCGAACTCCAGAAGGTGTGTGACATAGGAGTGCCGGAGGCTGTGCAACGTCAGGTCCTTCGACAGGCCGGCTTCATCACGCAACTCTGCGAACCTCCGATCGAGATACCCAGCAGACAGACGCGTGCGGCGCTCGGTCACCCAGAGCGCGTCGAGGTCGTCTCCGGGCGCGAAACGGGCCCGGGCCTGCTCGAGCCATTGCTGCATGCCGGGGACCCACCAGTCGAATTCCGGCACCAGCAGCACCGTGCGACGTCGTGGCGCGCCACCGCCCGCCGCCTTCGCCCATCGCACGTGGACCGCGCCGTAGCGGCCCCACTGGCGCATCTTCGCGTTGTGGTGCAAATCGACGGTATCGAGCATCACCGCCTCAGTGCGGCGCAGACCGAACGCGTAGACCGTCTTCAGCAACTGGGCATCCCGCAACGCGCCGAGCGCACCCTTTCGCCCGGAACTCACGAGCAGCTCGACGCGGGCGTCGGCCGTATCGAACAGGCGCTCGACCTCGTCGTACGTGAACGGGCGACGCTTCCCATGGCCTTCGAACTCGAACCGGTGCGCCACGGTGTTCCACGGCAGGCACACCTGCGAAGGGACCTCCCCAAACTCGCGATCGCAGATCTCCATCCAGTCGTACAACGGGTTCGTGAGGTAGTCACAGAACCCACGGATAGACCCATGGTTGGCGCGCATCGTCGACAACGTCCGAGTGCGACCGCCAGACTGAGCAGTGAACTCATCCACATCCGCGACAGTCCACCTCCAAGGCGGTTTGTCCACGAAATCACGGAACCGTGTCACCGTCGCCGTCCGGTTCCGGATCGTCTGCTCACGGAGCCCGCGCGACAGCTGCTGGTTCCGCCAACCATCGATCATCGCACTGAAAACCTGCGCTTCCGGGTTCGCCAGTGCGACGTTCGATGCTGACGTGATCAGCCGAAGCGCCGCTGGAGAAGCCTCAAAATCTTGCATTAGATGCAACAAAGTATGGGACAGTGCATCACTGTGTCAACCCAGATCTCCGCATCCGCGAGATCACGCTGTTATGGTCGGAACACTTCGACACCGAAGGAGCCGAATAGGTATCGATTGCAAGCACGGACAGTTGCATTCACTGCAACATGCGAGGGTTCCCGCACCGACGCGAGATGCCGCAGCGACAAAGCCGCAGCCTCGACGGCCTGAAAATCGACGTGAATACGCGTGTGCATGAATCCCCCCGGATCACTGATCGCACAGCGATTGTATGTGGTCTTCTCACGTTCCCCCGTGACGCCACGGCTGGCCCTGACGCGCTCTCCGCAGACGCGATGCGGGGGCTTAGCCGAGCTCCTGGAGCTCCGCCGTCATGTCGCCGCCTGCGTCTCCGGTGTTGACCGTACCCTTCGGCTCGAAGAGGATCGCGTGCACCTCTTCCTCGGCTTTCGGGCAGTGCTCGACGCCCCGGGGCACCACGAACACGTCGTTCGGGTTCAGGACGACGTCGCGGTCGCGGAGCTGGATCGTCAGGCGTCCGCTCACCACGAAGAACAGTTCGTCGGTCTCGGGATGCGTGTGCCAGACGAACTCGCCCTGCAGCTTCACGACCTTGACGTCGTAGTCGTTGACGCTCGTCAGCCGGTGCGGCTGCCAGTGCTCGTGGATGGTGGACAGGGCCTCGTGCACGTTGCGAACGTCGTCCGTCATGGCCAGCAGCCTATCCTCACGGCAGGACGATCGACCCGTCGGCGTCGACGACGACAGCACTGCCCGGGAAGTCCCGCCGGCCGCGCTCGTCCATCAGGGCGCCGGCCCGACCGGTCGGATCGGGCTCCGGGGCGCCGCCGTCGGCCCCCAAGCGGATCGAGCGGACCTGTCCGCCGAGAAACGTTCCGTCGGCACGGAGACGGACCGACAGGTAGGCGCCGAAGCGCGTCTCCTCCTCGGCCCCGAAGACGCCCCCTCCCGCGAAGTTGCCCAGACTGTACGCGATGAGGCGGCCGCGGTAGAACTCCGCGCCCCGGAGGACGTGCGGGCCGTGCCCGACCACCAGATCGGCGCCGGCGTCGACGGCCGCGTGCGCGAACGCCTGCGGATCACCCCGGTTCTCTCCGAAGCTGTGCTCGGTCCCCCCGGTAACCGCGTCGGCCTCCGGTCCCTCGGCACCCATGTGCGCGTGGACGACGACGAGATCGGCCTGCTCCGCCGCCGCGCGCACCACCTGACCGACGTGACGGAGGTCGGTGACCCGGTTGAATCCCCCATAGGGCGCGAAACCGACCAGGGCCACGGTGGTCTCCCCTACCCTCGTCACGACGACCTCGTTCCGGTCACCAACGGCGTCGATGCCCTCCGCGCGCAAGACGGCCCTCGTCTCGTCGACGCCCTCCCGGCCGAAGTCGTGACTGTGGTTGTTCGCCTGATTGATCACGTCGAAGCCGCGTAGCGCCGCAGCGGCATCCGGCTCGCTGCGGAACGCGAGGCAGTGATCGCTTCCGCCGCACTTGTCGATGCCGGTGTCCGCCGCGATCACCTGCTCCAGGTTGCCGGTGACGATGTCCTCGGTGAACCAGGGGCGCACCTCGTCGAAGGTCGATCGCCCGCGGTCCGCCGGGATCCCGCGCGCCGCGTCGTACAGCAGGATGTCGCCCACGGCGCCGATGCTGACTTCTCCCGCGCGGGTGCCTGGGCGGTCGGCGATCGCGGCGGGGCGGGCGGGGATCGCCGCCGCGGCGCTGACGGCGAGGCCGACCCCCACCAGGCTCAGCACCGCGACCGGTGTCCGCCAGGGGACTCTGCGCGGCGCACCGACGACCGCGGCCCGCCGACGAGGGAGATCCCACAGCCAGGTGAGTCCGTCGCGAGCGGTGAGGCGATCGAGGCCGATGCACGCGGCGACGAGAGTCGCCGTGAGCACCACCGGGAGCAGGACGGCCGCGAGCAGCTGCACGGCCTGTCCCGCGTCGGACAGCACTCCCACGAGCGCGGCGTCGGCAAGGGCCAGCAGCGGCATGTGCAGGAGGTAGATGGGCAGGGTCCGGACGCCGAGCGCCTGCAGTCCCCGCCCGACCGGAGGGAGGCCGGCGAGGAGGGGCGCGACGGCGAGTCCCATGGCCACCCCGAGGACGGACACGGCCGGCCACACCCCGGGAACCGTCTCCGTGCCCGTCACGCGCATGACGGCGTAGGCAGCGAGGTAGCCGAGGATCAGGGCCCCGGCGAGTGCGGGTCGCGGCCGAGCGGTGAAGCGGCGGATGCGCGGCGCGAAGTACGCACCTCCGAGGAAGAAGAACAGGTTGTAGAGGAGCGATCCGCGGTTGCTCACCACGTCGACCAGTCCGGCGGCCACCGCCACCGAGAGCACGCCGGCGCCCGCCAGCAGGACGCCGCGCGGCAGTCGCTGCAGGCCCTTCGCGACGACGAAGTACAGCGCGAGCGCGTAGAGGTACCAGGTGTTCGGCGGGCTGATCGTCACCCCCTCCACGAACGCGGAGACGCTCCGGGGCACGAACGTCGGGAAGTCCGGAAACGCCCACATCGCGGCGGCGTGGATGAGGCTCCACAGCAGATACAGGTAGAGGAAGCGGACGACGCGGGGACGGAACACGACGGCCCACGGTCGGGCCAAAGCTGCCGAGGCGAAGTACCCGGACAGGAACAGGAACAACGGCATGAGGAACGGCCAGATGAGATCGGCCGCGAGACCCCAGGCTCCGGGGAGGGGGATGCCGAGCCGCCAGTCGACCTGCAGGTAGGTCTTCAGCACGACGTGCCAGAACACCACGAGGACGATCAGCAGCCCCTTCGCAGCATCGCCCCAGGGCGCTCTGGACGTCGGGGAGGAGAAGGGGGTCGCCATGCGGTCGAGCCAACAGCACGGCATGTTGCCGCAGCGTATGAGAAATGCCCATTGCTCGTCCTCGTCCCGACGCAGAACGCCCCCTGTCCCGGAGGACAGGGGGCGTTTCGTTCGACAGGCGTCGCCCGTCGGGTGCCTTACTTGGCGGCGACGACCTGCAGCGTGATGACGGCAGTGACGTCCTCGTGCAGACGCACGGTCGCCTCGTGCTCACCGGTCGCCTTGATGGGCGAGGGGATGTGCACCTTGCGCTTGTCGATCGAGCCGAGGCCCGCAGCCGTGACGGCCTCTGCGACGTCGGCGGTCTTCACCGAGCCGAACAGACGGCCTTCCTTGCCGGCCTTCACCGCGAGACGCACCTTGGTGCCCTCGAGGGTGTTCTTCAGGGCCACAGCCTCGTCGCGGTCGTGGATCGCGCGTGCCTGACGCGCAGCCTGGATCGACGCGACCTGCTTTTCGCCACCACGGGTCCACGCCGTAGCGAAGCCCTGGGGGATGAGGTAGTTGCGGGCGTACCCGTTCTTGACCTCGACCACGTCACCGGCGCTACCCAGCCCGGCGACCTCGTTCGTGAGAATCAGCTTTGCCATCTCAGTACCCCTTACCGGCCGGCGCCAGCGTAGGGCAGGAGCGCCATCTCGCGCGCGTTCTTGATCGCGGTGGCGATCAGACGCTGCTCCTGCACCGACACACCGGTGATGCGACGGGCGCGGATCTTGCCGCGCTCCGAGACGAACTTGCGGAGGGTGGCGACATCCTTGTAATCGATGACGCCGACCCGGATGGACTTCGCGGGGGCGGCGTTCTTCGCGCCCTTCCGCGGCTTGCGGCGGTCACCGCTCGACTTTCCAGCCATTGCTTTTCCTTAGTGATGAGCGGGGTGCGGTCCTTCGACAAGCTCAGGGACCCACCCGTGAAGAAGTGTTTTCAGAAGGGGGTGTCGTCGCCGAAGCTGCCCGGAGTGCTCCAGGCGTCGGCGCTGGTCGACGAGCCGGGCGTGGACCACGGCTCCTCCGACACCTGCTGCTGCTGCGCGGGACGGGACTGTCCCCCGCCGCCACCGCCCGAGGCCGCACGGGTGACCTGCGCGGTCGCGTACCGCAGCGAGGGGCCGATCTCGTCGACCTCCAGCTCGATCGCGGTGCGCTGGTTGCCCTCGCGGTCCTGGTAGGAACGCTGGCGCAGACGACCCTGCGCGATCACGCGCATGCCCTTGGTGAGCGAGCCCGCCACGTGCTCGGCGAACTCACGCCACACCGAGGCGCGGAGGAACAGCGCTTCGCCGTCCTTCCACTCGTTCGCGGCACGGTCGAAGTTGCGAGGCGTCGATGCGATGGTGAAGTTCGCCACCGGCAGCCCGTTCTGCGTGTAGCGCAGCTCGGGGTCGGCGGTGAGGTTGCCCACCACGGTGATGACGGTTTCGCCGGCCATGAGACTTAGGCCTTCGCAGCCTTGGCGGCCTTGCGGGCAGCCTTCTCTTCGGAGCGCTTGGCCTCGGAAGCGATCATCGCCTGAGCCTCTTCGGCGCGGAGCACCTTGGTGCGCATGATCTGCTCGTTCAGCTTGAGCTGACGGTCGAGCTCCTGCGTGGCGGCGCTGGTCGCGGTGAAGTTGACGACGGCGTAGATGCCCTCGGTCTTCTTCTGGATCTCGTAGGCGAGACGGCGCTTGCCCCAGATGTCGACGTTCTCGATAGAGCCGCCATCGTTGGTGATGACCTTCAGGAACTTGTCGAGCGTCGGGGCGACCTGGCGCTCGTCGATCTCGGGGGTCAGAATGACCATGAGTTCGTACTGGTGCGTCACTTACCCACCTCCTTCGGACTAGAACGGCTCTCGGGGATTTCCCGGGAGCAGGAGGGTGTGTGCACGTGCCCGCCCGTGAAATCCCGAATGGACGCCGCAAGGCAGACAACCTCGACAGTCTAGCGGAGTTTCCTCGGAACCGCCTCCCGCACATCCGCTCCGTCCTTGGCATGCTGGAGGGCGTGCCTGGTGACGGTCATCGGCACGGACCTGGAGGGGGGCGCCATGCGCGTCAACAAGTGGGGGGTCGGCGTCGTTCTCGCCGCCGCCGTCATGCTCACCGGATGCTCGGCGGGAGCGTCGGACAAGCCGGCCGAGTCGAAGCCGAGCGGGGCTGCATCGCAGGAGGCCGAAGCGCCGTCCTCCGACTGCCCCGAACTGGCCGACGGCGCCACCGTCGACGGCTCGGCCCTCGGCGCCTGCATCGCCGAGGCCATGACCGACACCGCCGGCTACGCCGCCAAGACCGTCGTGATGGGCATGGAGTCCACCACGCGCTTCAACCCGTCCGAGAAGGCGCTGGAGTCGCTCTCGCCGATGGGCTCGATCGTCGCGATCGGCGACGACGTCTGGGTGAAGTCGCCGTCCAGCGACTGGCAGGCCGCCGACCCGTCGTCGAGCGACCCCATCATCGCCGGCCTCAGCACCACCGCGAAGGACGTCACCGCGATGGACCCCGCCGAGACGGCGAAGGCCATCACGGGCGACTTCACCGTGACCGGCACCGGCGAGCGCCTCGGCCAGAAGGTCTACCTCGTCAGCGGCACCGTCGAGCAGGCGGGCACGCCGGTCGAGGTCGTGTTCGAGGTCACCGAGGACTACGTCAACCTCGCCTCGACCAGCTCCGCGACCGTCCAGGGACAGTCGGTCGACGTCGCCCTCGAGATCACCGAGTGGGACGTGAAGCAGGACATCGTCGCGCCGCTGTGATCGGACGAGACACACGGAAGGGCCGGAGCGCACGCTCCGGCCCTTCGCCGTATCCGGCGTCAGTAGGCGACGGGAGGCACCTCGGCCCAGACCGCGCGGTCGTCGGCGGAGGGGGCATCGGGGATCCGGCCCGTGCCGTCGGGCTCCGGGATCGCGGCGAGCAGCGCCTGCGTGTAGGGGTGCCGCGGCGCCGCCCAGAGCTCGTCGGTCGGTCCCGATTCGAGCACCCTCCCGCCGAACATCACGAACGTGCGGTCGGCGATGCGGCGCACGACGGCGAGATCGTGGGAGATGAAGAGCATCCCCGCGCCGGACTCGGCCACGAGATCGCGCATGAGTCCCGCGACACTCGTCTGGGTGGACGCGTCGAGAGCGGAGATGGGCTCGTCGGCGACGAGCAGCGAGGGACGCGCCGCAAGCGCCCGAGCGATCGCGATGCGCTGCTTCTGCCCGCCGGAGAACTGATGCGGGAAGCGGGTGCGCACCTCGGCGGGCAGTCCGACCCGCTCCAGCCACTCCTCCACGGTGGAACCGGCGGCACCGCGCGCGCGGGCGGTCGCGATGCCGTCGGAGATCTGGTCGCCGATCCGCCGGCGCGGGTTCAGCGAGGTCGCCGGGTCCTGGAAGACCATCTGGATGCCGGTGAGCGCCGTGTCACGACGACGGATCCCCAGCGGTGCGACGGGGGCGCCGCGGAACGACACCGTCCCGGCGGCGGTCTTCTCGATGCCGACGACGGCGCGGGCCAGGCTCGACTTGCCGCTGCCGGACTCGCCCACGAGGGCGACCGTCTCCCCTGCCGCCACGCTCAGCGAGACGCCGTTCACCGCGATCACGGGCGGGGTGCCCGGGTACCGCACCACCACGTCGCGGGCGTCGAGGACGCTGACCTCACTCATCCGCGGCCTCCTCGGGGCTCTCGTCGATGCGCGACCCCGGCAGGGCCGCGAGCAGCATGCGGGTGTACTCGTGCTGCGGGGCGCCGAAGAGCGTCTCCCGATCGGCGAGCTCGACGATGCGGCCGTCCTTCATGACGGCGACCGTATCCGCGATCGCGCTCATCACGCCCAGGTCGTGGGTCACGAGCAGCACGGCGAGGTTCCTCTCGGTCGCGAGGTCGCGCAGGAGCTTCAGGATCCCGGCCTGCACCGTCACGTCGAGGGCGGTCGTCGGCTCGTCCGCGAGCAGCACCTCCGGGTCGCACGCGAGGGCGCACGCGATCGCGATGCGCTGCCGCTGTCCGCCGGAGAACTGGTGGGGATACCGCTTCAGGGCCTCGGCCGGGTTCGGCACCTGCACGGTCTGGAGCAGCTCCACCGCCCGCTCGCGCGCAGCGGCGCCCTTGAGTCCGAGGTGCACGCGCATGTGGTCGGTGAGCTGACGGCCGACCGGCAGCTGCGGGTGCAGCGAGGCCGACGGGTCCTGGAAGACCATCGCGATGCGCTTCCCGCGGACGCGGTTGAGCCCGCGCCGGTTGCGACCGACGAGCTCCTCCCCCGCGAGCAGGATCGAGCCGCCGGTCTTCGCCTGTCGCGGCAGGAGGCCGAGCACCGCCAGGGAGGTGAGAGTCTTGCCGGAGCCCGACTCCCCCGCGAGACCGTGGATGCGCCCGGGTTCGAGCTCCAGGGACACGCCCTTCACGAGCGGACGGCCGATGTCGATCGTGAGGTCGCGGATGCTCAGCGTCGCCGTGCTCTGCGCGGTCATGCGGGCACCCCCGTCGCGGAGGCGGTGTGCTCCGCCTGCTTCTCGTGTGTGATCTCGGCGGTCGGGTCGAGCACGTCGCGCATCGCGTCGCCGAGGAAGTTGAACGCGAGCACCACGGTGAGGATCGCGAGGCCGGGGAAGACTCCGAGCCACCAGGCGTCGAAGTTCTGCATCGCCCCGGAGATCATCGACCCCCACTCCGCCGTCGGCGGCTGCGCGCCGAGACCGAGGAAGGAGAGCCCCGAGAGGAGCAGGATCGCCGCGCCGATGTCGAGCGTCGCGAGCACGAGGACCGGGCCGGCGATGTTCGGCAGGATGTCGACGAAGAGCGTGCGCAGCGGCGAGTGCCCGAGCAGGCGGCCCGCGATCACATAGTTCTGCCCGCGGAGACCGAGCACGATGCTGCGGGTGACACGGGCGTACTGCGGCCACGAGACCACGATCGCGGCGATGACGGCGTTGAACAGCGAGGGGCCGAGCGAGGCCGCGACCACCATGGCGAGGATCACGGTCGGGAACGCCATGAAGAGGTCGGTGATGCGCATGAGCGTCTCGTCGACGGCGCGCCCGAAGTACCCGGCGACCGCGCCGACGAGGGTGCCGATGATGAGGGCGGCGATCACGAGCATGAGCGCGAGCGGCAGACTCACCGTCGCGCCGGTCATCAACCGGGAGAAGATGTCGCGGCCGTTGCCGTCGGTACCGAGGATCGTGTCGATGCCCGGCGGCTGCAGACGGGGCAGCACCTGCGCGTTCGGCGGATAGGGCACCCACCACTGCGCGGTGAAGGCGACGATGATCCAGGCACCGGCGATGACGGTGCCGATGATGCCGAGCGGGGTGCGCCAGGCGCGCGGCCAGCGGAAGCGGAAGCGTCCGGCGGGGGTCGCTGCGGCGATGCGGCTCATGCGATCCTCACTCTCGGGTCGAGCACGCCGTAGAGCAGGTCCACGATGAAGTTGATGAGGAGGTAGATGACACCGACCACGAGACCCACGCCCATGATGCCGGGCAGGTCGAGGTTCGCGGCGGAGTTGTAGGCGTAGGTGCCCAGCCCCGGCCAGGCGAACACCGACTCGACGAGCACGGTTCCGGAGAGCAGGGCCCCGAACGCGACACCCACCACCGTGAGGATCGGGAGCGATGCTCCACGCAGCACGTAGTCGAGGATGACGCGCATGGCCGGTAGGCCCTTGGCACGTGCCGCGCGCACGTAGTCGCTGCCGAGGACCTCGAGCACCGAGGTGCGGATGAAGCGGGTGAGCAGTCCGATGGTCACCAGCGAGAGCACCATGACCGGCAGTGCGAGGTGTGCGAGGGCGTCGAAGAAGCCGACCGCGTCGCCGTTGAGGAGGTAGTCGACCGTGTAGAGCCCGGTCACGCGGGGTGGCGGGGTGATCGACGGCGAGATGCGTCCGGAACCCGGGGCGATCCGCAGCTCCAGGAAGAACACGTAGAAGCTGACCAGCGCGAGCCAGAAGGTCGGGACGCTGAGCCCGACGAGCGTCACGACGCGGATGACCTGGTCGGTGACGAGTCCGCGGCGGTAGGCCGCCAGGGTGCCGAGCACGATGCTGACCGCGAGGCTGACGATGATCGCGCCGATCGCGATCTCGATCGTCGCGGGCACGGCGGTGGCGAGGTCGCTGGTGACCGGGCGTCCGGTCACCAGCGACGTGCCGAGGTCCCCGCGGAGCAGGTTCCCCATGTAGATGAAGTACTGCACGAACAGTGGCTGGTCGAGTCCGTTCGCCTTGATGAACGCCTCGCGCGTCGCGGGGTTCTGCGACGCGCCCTCACCGAGCGCGGCCGAGACCGGGTCTCCCGGCACCAGGTTGGTGAGCGCGAACGTGACGATGGTCACGCCCACCAACAGGAGCAGAGAGGTCCCGGCCCGCCGCAGCAGGTATCCGACGAGAGGCGAGCGGCGCCGCTGCGCCTGCCTCTGCACGGCCACTGTCGTCATGGTGATCCGCTCAGCCGGCCGGCTGGATCTCGGCGATGTCCATCTCCCACACGGAGTTGTAGACGGCGCCGGACACGCTGGAGGCGGAGGAGATGTTGCGACCGGGGACGATCAGCGGCACGAACGGGCCCTCGGCCTGCATGGCCTCGGCGAACTCGGTGAAGGCCTCGGTGCGCTGCTCGGCGTCGGTCGCGGCGGCCGCACCGGCGGCGATGCCCGCGATCTCCGGGTTGGCCTCGGCCGCCCAGCCGGCGCGGAGACCGACCTTCAGACCCGGGGCGAAGGGCAGGAAGTTCGCGGAGTCGGCGTAGTCCGGACCCCAGAACCACAGGCCGAAGCCCTCGGTGCCGTTGACGTACGCGTCGAGCTCGGTCGCGAACGGTGCCGGAGCCAGGTCGACGGCGATGCCAGCGTCCTCGAGCTGCGCCTGGATGCGCTCCGCGAGCGGGGTGAACTCCACGCCGCCGACCGGGTAGTCGTTCGGGAACTGGAGTTTGAGGGTCTGACCGGTGTACCCGGCCTCCTCCAGCGCGGCCTTCGCCTTGTCGAGGTCCTGTTTCACGCCGCTGTCGAGGGCGCCCTCGAACCCGGGCGGGATGACGCCGGTCGCCTGGACGGCGCCGGCACCGGCGAGCTCGAGCAGCGCGTCGTAGTCGAGCGCGTAGCGGATGGCCTCCGCGATCTTCACGTTCGCGAGGTCACCGCCGGCCTCGCCCTGGTTGAGCAGCAGGAAGATGGTCTGGCCGGACGGGACCGAGTCGACGCTGATGTCATCGCCGAGACCGGCGACCTGGTCGCCGTTGAGGTCCATCGCGACCATCGAGTCGCCGCCCTTGAGGTTGGCGAGCTGGGTCGCGCTCTCCGAGACGTTGCGCACGACGACGCGGCTGTAGGCCGACTCCTCGTCGCCGTTGTACTCGTCGTTGCGCGTGAGCACGACCTGCGAGCTGAGGTCGAGGGTGTCCAGCACGAACGGGCCGGAGCCGGCGGACTCGCCGTCGAGGAAGCCCTGGGCGCTGTCCGAGCCGTCGGTGCTCCCGCCGTTCTCCGTGACGACGTCGGCGTTGACGATGCCGAGCGCCGGGTTCGCGAGGATCGCGGGGAGCTGCAGCAGCGGGGTCTCCGAGGTGAAGCGGATGGTCTTGTCGTCGACCTCCTCGATCGTCAGGCCGCCGAGCAGGAAGTTGGGCTTGGCGTCCGCCATCCCCTGGATCCGCTGCAGCGAGAACACGACGTCCTTCGCCTCGATGGGCGAGCCGTCGGAGAACACGCGGTCGCCTTCGAGCGTGAAGGTGAACTCGGTCGCCTCGTCGTTCTGCTCCCACGACGCGAGGCCGGGGACCGGAGTGGAGACGTCGGATCCCTCGAAGTCGACGAGGGTCTCGTACAGCGCCTTCGCGATCATGTTGCCGGTCGGGTCGTACGTGTGACCCGGGTCGGTCGTCTCGATCGAGAACGCGGTGTCGATGACGAGGGAGTCGGATCCCTGGGACGACTCGGAGTTGTTCGCGGAGTTCCCTCCCGAGCAACCTGCGAGCGCCAGGAGCGCGACGGCTCCGAGCGCGATGACCGGCGTGATACGGCGTGACGACATCAGGGCCTCCAAGGGCGAGGAGTACATTCGGGTGCGGCCGCCACCGATGTGGACGACCGGGGATCAGATTCGCATCATATGCGACGATGTGTCCAGCAAGTGCGCGTCACACAGGCACGCATTGTCGTGAAGCTCGGATGTGAGGAGCAATATGTCCAGCAAGGACGCGGATCCGTCGAAGCAATCTGGACGAAGTGCCGCCCCCTTGGATGAGACGGCGTACAGAATCCTCGATGTGCTGCGCGATAACGGTCGCGTCTCGATCGCCGCGCTGGCCGAGAAGGTCGGCATCTCCCGGGCCAGTGCGTACACGCGGGTCGAGTCGCTCGTGCACGACGGCGTCATCACCGGATTCAGCGCCCGCGTGGATCAGGCCAAGGCGGGGCTGTCGATCGGGGCCCTCGTCTTCGTGACGGTGATGCCGCAGGCCTGGGCCTCGTTCCGGGAGCGGATCATCGAGATGCCGGATGTCGAGTGGTGCGCGATCACGACCGGCGAGCACGATGCGATGCTGCTCATCCGCGCCGTCGACGTGAGCGGTGTGCACGAGTTCTCGACGGGGGTCATCGCGCAGCTTCCCGAGGTGCGGACGGTGGTCAGCGTCGTCGTGCTCGACGAAGTGATCCGGCGGCCCTACCTGCTTCCCGGAGACCTGCCCGAGCGGCAGACCGAGGTGCCGCTGGGGATGACCCGGTGGACGCCGGCCTCCCCCGGCCGGGATGCGCTCCCGCCGCGCTGAGTCAGGCGGCCGGGATCTCCTCGACGACGCTGAGCTGCGGGAGGCCGTGCATCTCGTAGTGCTCCACCAGGCGGATGCGGCCGTCCGCGGTCAGCTCCAGCTCGCTCTCGCCATCGCCGGTGACCACAGCGCCGTCGGCCTTGAGCACATGGACGAACGAGACCCAGATCGTGTCGCCGGTGCGCGTGCCGACGAACTTCCCGAAGGTGACCGTGTCGCCCTCGTAGCCGCCCCAGATCGCGCCGTCGCGTTCGAAGTACTCGAAGACGCTGGGGGCGTCGGGGTCGACGGCGGAGGTCGTGGACGAGACCATGCGGAAGCGTCGGCCGTCGAGGGAGGGGAGGGTGGCGGTGGCAGTCACCCCTCGATTATGGGGGATCACCGATCCGACGACCGCGCGTAATGAGATGGCTGATCGTGCGTCTCTCCGGTGCGCCCGATCCGGACGGCGCCTGAGAGAAGGAGATCCCATGACCATTCGCACCGATCCCTGGCCGGCCGGGACGCCCACCTGGGTCGACCTGGGCGCGGACGACGTGACGGCCGCGACGGCCTTCTACGCCGCCCTCTTCGGATGGGAGTACTCCTCCGGCGGAGAGGAGTCCGGCGGCTACCTGCTCGCCACCCTCGACGGGGCCGCCGTGGCCGGGATCGGCCCGAAGCAGGACCCGGGTACGCCCTCCGTGTGGACCACGTACCTCGCCACGGACGACGTGGATGCCTCCGCCCGTGCCGTCTCCGCGGCCGGCGGTCAGGTGATCGCGGAGCCGTTCGATGTGATGAGCTCGGGACGCATGGCGATCGTCGCCGATCCGGGTGGCGCCGCGCTCGGGCTGTGGCAGGCGGGCGACCACATCGGCGCGGGCCGCGTGAACGAGCCGGGCACCTTGGTGTGGAACGAGCTCCACGCGAGGGACGACGTCGCGGCGCGCGCCTTCTATGCGTCCGTTTTCGGCTACGAGTACCGCGACGTCGGCGGCGAGGGGTTCGTCTACGCGACCTTCACCCGCGCGGGCGACGGTGCCGAGGTCGGCGGCATCCTCCGCGACGCCGAGCTGCCGGCCGGCGCGCCCGACCACTGGCTCACCTGGTTCGCCACCGGGGACGTCGACGCCAGCGCTGCACGTGCCGAGGAGCTGGGCGGGAAGCTGCGGGTGCCCGTGTCGGACACCCCCTTCGGACGCGCTACCGTCGTACAGGGGCCGCAGGGCGAGGTCTTCGGCCTGATCGCCCTCGCCACCCGCTGAGCGACGCGGCACCGGTGCGGCGCGTGCCGCGCCGGTGCCTTGCAGCCGGCCGGGCATGCCCCCGGTAGCGTGTGTGCAATGGAATGGATCGCAGACCCCGGCGTCGGCGCATGGTTGCGCCAGACCCTCGACGACGGTCTGGGCAGCATGCACGCGGTCGTTCCCCGCGGCTTCCCCGCGTACGCCCGGGTGTTCCATCCCGCCACGGTGCGGGAGAGTCCCACGGCGGCGGATTCCGAGGTACGCGTCAGCTGGGCGGACACCGCCGCCGCCTTCGGCACGACGATGCACGCGGAGGCGCAGTGGCACCGGATCGTGCGCACTCCCGTCGACGCCGATTGGCGGACCCGCATCGCTCCGGACGGCCGTGAGTTCACGGCGCCGCTGGAGGGCGCGCTCGACAGCGACCTCGTGGCGGTCCTGGCCGGACACCTCGCCGCCCACACCGCGACGCCGCACGAAGGGGTCGTCGCGCTCTGGGAGGGGTTCGGCGGTCTGGTCGGCTTCTTCGGAGACGGGCCGTCCCGTGTCTTCCTCACGTTCACCGAAGACCCGCACCATCAGGCGATGCTCGACCGCAGCACGCACGACCCCTTCAACAACGTCTTCCGGAAGCCCACCTGGCAGGACGGCATCCTCTCGCGCGAGATCTCCGAAGGGCCCCGGCTGCAGCTCCCCGGGCGCGACTACGTGCTGTTCTCCGGAGGCGCCCAGGCCTTCGCGGATCCGGACTGGGTGCTCGGCGTGCCGTGGCGCGACCGGATCGGCGAGGAGCACGGCTTCCCGCCCGCCGCTCAGAGTCCGAACCTCCTCTGGCCCGCCGATCACGCCTGGGTGATGGTTTCGGAGATCGACTACGACTCCACGATCGTCGCGGGCTCGCCCGACCTCATCCGCGCGATCTGCACGGACGAGCGGCTGGAGGCGAAGGCCCTGCGCGAGGGCGCCGACCTCACGTGGGACGCCGACGAGGTCAACCGGTGACGTCTCCGCAGGCATCGGCGTCGTTCGATGCACGCCCGCTCACCGATCCGGTCGACCCGGCGGCCGTGCGTGCCTTCGCGGCGGAGCTCCGGTCCCGCCGGACGACAGGCATGACGGTGTCGTCGATCATCGGCATCGTAGCGGTGGCGATCGCCGGCCTCGTGCTGCTCCCGATCCTCGCCTCCGTGGTGGTGGCACTGGCGGCGAGCAGCGGCTCTCCCGCGTCGGCGGCGATCCCCCTCGTGCTCCTCCTGCTGGTGGCCGCGGGGGTGGGCGTGCTCATCTGGATGGGCGTCCGCAACGCGCGCACCGCCCGGTACCGCCTGCACCGGTTTGCCCAGGCCAACGGCATGACGTACGAGCCGCGCGTGGACGATCCGCCGCTCCCCGGCATGATCTTCCACCTCGGCCGCTCGCGCATGGCCACCGACCTGGTCCGCGGCACGAGTCCGCGGTTCGTGGAGTTCGGCAACTACCAGTACACGGTGCAGTCCGGGAAGAACTCGACGACGTATCGGTGGGGCTATGTGGCGGTGAAGCTGGATGTGCCGCTGCCGAACATCGTGCTCGACGCGAAGGGCAACAACGGCTTCGGCTCCAACCTGCCGGCCTCGTTCCGGCGGGCGCAGCGTCTCTCCCTCGAGGGTGACTTCGACCAGCACTTCACCCTGTACTGCCCGGAGGGCTACGAGCAGGACGCTCTCTACCTCTTCTCGCCCGACATCATGGCGCGCTTCATCGACAACGCCGCGCAGCTCGACGTGGAGATCGTCGACGACTGGCTGTTCCTCTACACGCCCCGCCGCGCCTCCACGCTCGACCCGGCGACCTGGGCGTGGCTGTTCGGGACGGTGGGGGCGCTGTTGACCAAGCTCGACCAGTGGGCGCGGTGGCGCGATGACCGCCTCGCCGCCGCCGCGACGCCCGGGGGGCACGCTCTCCCGTTCGCCCCGCCGGTCGGGATGATCACCCCACCGCCGGGGGTCGCGCCGCAGGGTCGGCGCCTCAAGCGCACGGGCGCCTGGGTGCCGATCCTCGTGGTGATCGGAGTCGCGGTCTTCTGGATGCTCAGCCGCTGGAACTGACGGGGCAGCCTCAGCCCGTTCCCGGCGGGGAGGTCACGAGCTCCATCCCGGTGATCAAGACCCCTCCCGCGCTTGTGTCCGATCCCAGCGTTACCGATGCACCCGCGGTGCCCGGGGGGAGGGGAACGCGGACGGTGGTCGTCTTCGCGCCGTCGTCTCCGACGCCCGGGATGCGAAGCCCCGGGGTGTCCGAGCCGAGTGCCACCCGGCTCGATGCGACGCGGATGTCGAGCTGCACGCCCGCCGGATCACTCTTCCGGAACGGCATCAGATGCAGGACAACCGTCCGGGCGGCTGTCGAGGGCTGACCCGTGGATACGGAGAGAGTGCCTCCGGGTTTCCAGTCGGCGAGGAGATAGGGGCCACCCGGGCGGGCCACGACATCACTGTCATCCGGGCAGGAAGTTGTTCCCGGTGCCACCGGCTCCATCAGATCGACGATGCGACATCGCTGAACACTCGCGTCTTCGGTCTTCAGCGCTCGGGCCGCCGGTTCCTGTGCGGCGTCCACGAGCACCCGTCGTGGTGCGAGGGTATGCACGAACCAGTCGGCTCGGTATCCCAGCCATTCGGACGGCACGGCGGTGGCCGCATCCGTCATGAACGAAGGGAAGGAGGCATCATCCACGGCTTTCGCCCACCCGACCGCGGTCGTGACCATCAGCGCGCGCGCCTCTTCTCCGGAGGGACAGGACGGGCTGGCCGGCTTGCTCCCGCAGTCCAACCGATCGTCGGCGAGCTCCGGGGCCGCGTTGAACTGGGTGTGGCCGAACGAGCCGACCGTCGCCACGGCCAACGGGCTGCGGCGATCGACGCCGAAGTGAGCGGCCGCCCACTGGACGGAATCGCTGGGGACATCGCGATCTCGTCCGCCCACGATCCCGAGGCTGGGGACGTCCAGGGGCGGGTCATCGAGCGACTCCCCTTCGTTGTTGCCGACGTCGTGCGCCGTCGCGAGATACAGCGCGCCGCGCGTGGTGATTCCCGCCTTCGCGGCTTCCTCGGCGGCGGCGCGAATCATCATCCCCGACCGTGAATGGGCGATCCAGAGGATCGACGAGGTATCCACCGCTCGGACCCGGGCGTCAGCCTCCGAATCCGATCCGACGAGCCGCTTCCTGGCCTCGCTTTGGTCAACCGCACGACTCAGCGACTCCACCTGGTCCAGCACGACACGACGCCA
Organism: Microbacterium sp. UBA7513; assembly: GCF_002478345.1. Lineage (NCBI taxonomy): Bacteria > Bacillati > Actinomycetota > Actinomycetes > Micrococcales > Microbacteriaceae > Microbacterium > Microbacterium sp. UBA7513. The sequence goes on along the minus strand of NZ_DLNJ01000006.1, from coordinate 19,094 downwards.
GGCCCGGGTCTGATCGTACGATCCCCCTCGCGCGAGCTGCCCGACGAAGACGGGGGCAAGATCGGGCGCGAGGACCGCGTAACCCTGGGCGGCGAGCTTCTCGGCGAGGTAGTCCATCCCGGCGTCATAGCGGATGGAATCGGCGCCTCCGCACGGGTAGCGGAAGCTCGAATCGGCACAGGTCGCCGCACGCAGATGGCCGATCACGATCAGACGCGCGCGGGTGGACGACGATCGGGCGGGCAGAGTGAGAGTGCCGCGGAGCGGGCTCATGAACTCCTCCGGCTGCGGCGGATCCCCGATGGCGACGTTGCCGAGATCGAAACGCACGCGCGTGACGCCGTTTCGAGTGCGGACCTCCGGCGGTACGATCTCGCGATCACCAGGCGCCTTCGGGCCATCGTCGGCGATTGCGGCAGGGTCTTCGCTGGACGGCGAGGGCGACGGCGACGGCGTGTCATCGGCGGCCGCGCACCCGGCGAGCACCGTCAGGAGGATGACAAGGAGCCCGGCCTTTCCGAGACGGGGGCGCTTTCGGTCGGCCTCAGGCCAGTATCGGGCCATCTCTCCCTTCCCGCGCTCCACCTGGCTCTGTATAGGGGAATGCGCAGGTAACATCTTACCTGCCAGACGCCAAGAACATCGGCGACCCGACTCCGGCGTCCCGCACCCTCGACAACACCCTGGTGACGACGATCCTGTTCGTCATCCTGGCCGTCGTGCTCATCGCCTTCGCTCGGACGTGGCTCGCCTTCTTCTCGCGCGGCACCCTCGAGATGCTCTGGACGCGCGGCTCTGCACTCCTCGCTCGCGAGAGAAAGGCCGGGCCGGAGACCGATGTGGGGGTGGGTGCCGTTCTGGGGAACCGACGCCCACCCCATCCCCCCTCGGGATCGAAAGGAATTCGACGTTCCCTCCGCATTGACGGTTGAACCGTCCCGCCCGTGGTCAGCTGGGGACTGACGCTGCGTGGCGATACCCGGATGGTATACCGGCGGACGTTGCACCCGGTTGCGTCCATGCACGGGAATGCACTATCCCGCGCGGCGCTCAGCGGTGCATCGAGCTGTCGGCCGCGGCCCCGCTCGCGGTGTCCGCGGCCAGGACCGCGTCGAGCGTCCGCCAGGCGTCCGCAGCGCGCATCGCTTCTCCGACGTGCCGTGCGCGGTCCCGGAACGTCGGGTCGGCCAGCACCCGGCGCACGGCTTCGGCCACCTGCCCGGGCTTCGGCGCATTCGTCCGCAGGTTGATGCCCACCCCGGTCCACCCGACTCGGGCGGAGACCTCGACCTTGTCCTCCGTCTGCCCCGCGACCACCAGCGGGACGCCCTCGGCAAGGGCCTGCTGCACCCCGCCGAAACCGCCGTTCGTGACGAACACGTCGACCTCCGGCAGCAGCCGGTCGTAGGGCAGGTACTCGGCGACCCGGACGTTGGCCGGGAGCTCCGCCGGGAGCGCGTCGACAGGACGTCCACCGGTGGAGACGACCACGAGGGCGTCCGTTGCCGCGAGCCCGGCGATCGTGGGAAGCACGAGCTGACCGAAGTCGGCGTTGGCGATGGTGCCCTGACTGACATGGATCACGGGCCGCCGGCCGTCCAGGTCGGACCACCATGCGGGCAGCGGCACGGCCGACGCCGCCGCGGGCAGGGGTCCGGCGAAGTGCACGGACGACGGGAGGTCGGAGCGCGGGTACTCGAACGCGGGCACGGAGAACTGCACGTACGCATCGGCGCGGCCCGCCCAGTCGAGCACGAAACCGCCGAGATCGCGGCCGACCGCCTCGCGCGCCATGGCGTCGGCCTCCTTCTGCACGCCGCCGAAGATCACGCGCTCCGCCACGGCACGGAGGAAGGCGTTGCGCACCCGCCCGAACAGCCCGCGCATCGGCGTGACTCCGAGCCCGAACGGGGCCGTGTCGACACTGCGGGCGCCGAGCGGGAAGATGCCGAGGACCACGACCGGGGGCCGTTCGGCCTTCGGCAGCCGCTGCAGCAGCGCCGCACCGACGAACAGCGGCTCGGTGAGGACGGCGTCGACGCGGTTCCGCGCCAGCTCGACGCGCACGGCCTCGAGCTGAGCCCGGCCCGGGCGGATGAAGAGAGTGCTCATGTCGAAGCGGAGGGCGGCCACCCCGGTGAGTCCTTCACGCTCGGGGAACGCGCCGTTCGCGTCGTCGAGATCGACGTCGGCCTCCGCCGGCAGCGGACGGAACCGCGCGCCCGCCGCGGTCACCTGCTCCTCGTAGCGGGTGCTCGTGAGGAAGAGGACGTCGTGCCCCCCTGCGACCAGGTGCCTGGCGACCTGCAGCAGCGGGAGCACATGCCCGTGGGCGGGGGTGCAGGTGAGGAGGTAACGGGACATGGCGGCTCTCTCGATAGGGTTGGTTGTACCGTTGAAGTATTCATAACCCTCAAAGGAAAGTCAATGACGTCGAGTGCACGCCCGTACCGCTCCGCCCTGCGGACCCGACAGGCGGAGGAGACCCGCGCGCGCATCGTCGCGGCGGCCGCCCGCCTGTTCGCCGCGCAGGGATACCAGGCGACGACGATCTCCGCGATCGCCAAGGAAGCCGGGGTCTCCGCGGAGACGGTGAAGACCACGGCGGCGAAGGCGGAGTTGCTCATCGCCGCCTTCGAGGTCACCTTCTCCGGCTCGGAGGCCGCCGAGACCCTCGCCGACACCGAGGCCGGCTCCGGGTTGACGACTCTGCCGGACGACGTCTTCCTCGACGCGGTCATCACGCAGATCGCCGCCGCGAACGAGCGGGGGCATGCCCTCTGGACGGTCCTCCTGGGCGCGGCGCTCTCCGATCCGGTCGTCGACGCCGCCCTTCAGCGCATCCTCGCGAACCGGGCGGCGGACTACCGGGGGTTCGCGGCGGAACTGCAGCGCCGGGGCATCGTCGACTCGGACCACGACGGCGACGCCCTCGCCGACGTGCTGTCGTTCCTGCTCTCACCGGAGAGCCACCAGCAGCTCGTCGGGCAGTCCGGCTGGTCGCCGGACCGCTACCGCTCCTGGCTGCGGAGTGCTGTGCTCGCCGCGGCCTCTCCGTCGGCGTGACGACTCACCGCGCGGACCAGCCGCCGTCCATCGTGTAGCTCGCGCCGGTCACCATCCCGGCGGCGTCGGCGGCGAGCCAGACGGCAAGGCCGGCGACCTCCTCCGGCTCCACGAGGCGTTTGATCGCGGCTTCGGTGAGGAGCACCTTCTCCAGGACCTCGTTCTCCGGGATGCCGTGGACCCGCGCCTGGTCGGCGATCTGGCGCTCCACGAGAGGCGTGCGCACGTATCCGGGATTGATGCAGTTGCTCGTGACGCCGTACGCGGCGCCCTCCAAGGCCGTCACCTTCGACAGCCCTTCCAGGCCGTGCTTGGCCGCCACGTAGGCCGCCTTGAACGGCGAGGCGCGAAGACCGTGGACGCTCGACATGTTGATGATCCGTCCGAAGCCGCGCTCATACATCGCCGGGAGTGCGGCGCGAGTCAGCAGGAACGGCGCCTCGAGCATCAACTGCAGAAGGAGCGAGAACTGGGCGGGGTCGAAGTCGTCGATCGGGCTGACGTGCTGCACGCCTGCGTTGTTGACGAGGATGTCGGTGTCGAGGCGGAGTGCGGCCAGTGCATCGCGGTCGGTGAGGTCGATCTGCCACGCCTCCCCGCCGATCTCGTCGGCGAGGGCTTCGCCCGCGTCGCCGTCGATGTCGGCGACCGTCACCCGGGCGCCCGCCTGCGCGAAGGCTCTCGCGCAGGCAGCACCGATCCCACTCGCTCCCCCCGTGACGAGAGCACGACGTCCGTGCAGATCCGTCATGCGGCACTCACAGCCGCGGTGCGGGCGTTCGTGCGGGCGGCATCCGCGTCGTCGATGGCCTGCAGAGAAACGCCCTTCGTCTCCCGCAGCGAGAGTACCGCGATCGCCGTGACGATGCAGGCGAACACGATGTAGAGAGCGATCGGCAGCCAAGAGCCGAAGTCCCGGAGCCACTGGATCGCCAGGATCGGCGCCAGCGACCCGGCGAGGATCGCCGTGACCTGCGACCCCAGCGAGACGCCGGAGTACCGCATCCGCGTCGGGAACAGCTCGGCCATGACCGCCGGCTGCGGCGCGTACATGAACGCGTGGAAGCAGAGGCCGATGGTGACGGCGAGGACGATGAGCACGGGGTTCAGGGTGTCGAACATCGGGAAGGCGAAGAAGGCCCAGGTCGCGCTGAGGATCGCGCCGGTCAGGTACACGGGCTTGCGGCCCCAGCGGTCGGCGAGCCGCCCCGCCTGCGGGATGACCGCGAAGTGCACGACGTGCGCGATGAGCAGAGCGAGCAGCAGCTGACTGGTGTCGTACTCGTGGACGGTCTTCAGGTAGACGATCGTGAAGCTGACGACGATGTAGTAGACGATGTTCTCGGCGAAACGGAGTCCCATCGCCTGCACGATCCCGACCGGATACCGGCGGAGCACCTCGACGACGCCGTAGGAGGTGGCCTTCTCGGCCTCGACCTGCGCCTTCGCCTCGAGGAAGATCGGGGCCTCCTCGACGTTGCGGCGGATGTAGTAGCCGACGAGCACGATCACCGCGGAGAGCCAGAACGCGATGCGCCAGCCCCACTCGAGGAACGCCGCCGAGCTCATCGCCCACGAGCTCACGAGGAGCACGAGCGTGGCGAGCAGGTTGCCGACGGGAACCGCGGCCTGGGGCCAGCTCGACCAGAACGCGCGCGACCGGTCGGGACTCTGCTCCGCGACCAGGAGGACCGCGCCACCCCACTCGCCGCCGACAGCGAAGCCCTGGATGAAGCGCAGCGCGACGAGCATCGCGGGCGCCCAGTAGCCGATGCTCTGGAAGCCAGGGAGGCACCCCATGAGGAAGGTCGCGGCACCGACGATGATGATCGTGGCCTGCAGCGTGGGCTTGCGGCCGAAGCGGTCGCCGATCTGACCGAAGACGATGCCGCCGAGCGGCCGCGCGATGAAGCCGACCGCATAGGTCACGAAAGCGGCGATGATGCCGTCGAGCGGCGATCCGGTAGCCGGGAAGAAGTAGGTCCCGAAAACGAGGCTGGCGGCGGTCGCGTAGAGGAAGAACTCGTACCACTCGACGACGGTGCCGGCCATGGAGGCGGCGACGACGCGCTTGAGCTTCGAGGAGGACGGGGCGGCGGCGGGGTGACCGGAGGCGCGGGTGGGGGCGGTCATTTCTCTCCTTCGGTGTCGACGGTGACACATCCGTTCCAGTGTCGGCAGGGGACCGACTTGCAGCAATGCCCAGCGCCGCGCAGCTGCTGTGCATAATTGCAGCATGGATGCGGCGAAGAGGCCACGTGCCGACGATCTGCTCGTACTACTCGCGGTCGCCCGTACCGGCCGGTACACGAGCGCCGCCGCCCACCTCGGTCTCGACCACACGACGGTGGCGCGCCGTATCGCCGCCCTGGAGGACGCGCTCGGCGGACGGGTCGTCGCGCAATCGGCCTCCGGGTGGGAGCTCACCGACCTCGGGCGCACCGCCGCCGAGACCGGAGGACGCATCGAGGCCGCGCTCTCCCAGCTCGACTCCGCCCCCGGCGAGACTCCCGATCCGATCGCCGGCGTCGTGCGCATGTCCGCCACCGACGGTTTCAGCGCCTACATCGCCGCCCCCGCGATCGCAGAGCTGCGCCGTGCGCACCCGCGGCTGACCGTCGAGATCGTCGCCGCCACGCGGAGGGCCGCCGAGCACCGCGCCGGGCTCGACCTGGAGGTGGTCGTGGGCGCGCCGCAGACCCGCCGCGCGCAGGCCGTGAAGCTCGGCACGTACACCCTCGGCATGTACGCCTCGCGGGACTACCTCGTCCGCACCGGCACCCCGGCATCGCGCGCCGAGGTGGAGCAGCACAGACTCGTGTACTTCGTCGACTCGATGCTCCAGGTGGACGCGCTCGACCTTCCGCGCCGCCTCGTCCCCGGCATGCAGGACGGCCTCACCTCGACCAACGTCTTCGTGCACGTCGAGGCCACCCGCGCGGGAGCCGGGATCGGCCTGCTCCCGTGCTTCGCCGCCGACCGGCACCCGGACCTGGTGCGCCTGCTGCCCGAGGTCTTCGCCGAGAAACTGCCGTACTACATGGTCGCGCGGCCCGAGTCGCTGCGGCTCCCCGCGGTCGCGGCCCTCGCCGAGGCCCTGCGCACCCGCACACGTGCCGCGAAGGCGATGCTCGACGGGGCGGGCTGAGCGCCGGTCAGAGCAGCTCGGCCACGAGGGTCTCGATGCGGCCGCGGATGTCGTCGCGGATCGGCCGGACGGCATCGATCCCCTGGCCGGCGGGGTCGTCGAGCACCCAGTCCTCGTAGCGCTTGCCGGGGAAGAACGGGCACGCGTCACCGCAGCCCATCGTGATCACGACGTCCGACGCCTGCACGGCCTCGGTCGTGAGCACCTTCGGCTGCTCGGCTGTGATGTCTATGCCGACCTCCCCCATCGCCGCCACTGCGACGGGGTTGATCTCCGCGGCGGGCATCGACCCGGCGGAGCGCACCTCGATGCGGTCGCCGGCGAGGTGCCGGAGGAAGCCGGCGGCCATCTGCGAGCGCCCCGCGTTGTGGACGCAGACGAAGAGGACGGAGGGTCGCACGGGCCCAGCTTAACCCGTTCGAGTCGCTCGATTGGCTGCATCTCCGGCCGAAATGGGACCAATCGGGCGATTCGAAAGTCAGTACCCGCGCTCGACGGCGAAGTCACGCAGGACGCCGTCGGTGCCGCCGCCGAGGAAGGTCGAGGTCTGCAGGGTCACCGTGTCGGTGAAGCCGTCGGGGCCGGGGACCGTGATCTCCAGCGGATACGTACCGCCGAACGCGGGGATCCGCGGCACCTCATCGCCATCCGCGAGAGCCCGGGCCGCGAGGAACGCCGCGCTGACGTCCACATCGTGGATGCGGTACACGGTGTCGGCCGGCAGCAGCTCGACGCCGCTCGCGTCCAGCCCGAAATCGTCGTCCGAGATCACGATGGCGTAGTCGTCCGCCCCAGGCTCGTCCTCGCCGATCCGTCGGAGCTCGACCGTGTCGGTGTGCTCGGCGCCCGACATCTCGTAGGTGACCGTCGCGGTGCCGGTCTCCCCGTCCTCTGCCGCCGTCACGTCATCGACGGAGAGGATCTTCGGCCGGTCCTCGATCTGGGGGTAGACGCCACTCGGCGTGAGCAGCAACGCCAACGGCTGCTCGAGATCCATGGCGGGGTGGAGCTCGTCGGCTGCGCCCTTCTCGTCTCCCGCGGCGAGGAGAGCGAAGACGAGTTCCGTGGAGGACCGCACGCCGTCCGCGGCCGAGAAGAGCTCGACATCGGTCGACGACGGCGTCGGAGACGGCGGGGCGGCAGGCAGACAACCGACCAGCACCAGGGCCAGAACCATGGCCGGGGCCAGGACGATCGGCAGACGCCTCCGGGGAGATCGGGACGAGCTCATGTGCACCTCGGATCGGTCTCGGCGTCGTGGCCGGCCTTCCGCGGCACGGCTCCCCCAGCCTACGGAACGGGATCGGCGCCGATCGACAACGCGCCCATCGCTCCCCGGCGAACCGGCCGGCAGGGGCGTCTCAGGCGAGGCCGAGGCCCGCCAGCTCCGCGGGGTCGAGCATGCGCGACCGGATGAGGAACCGCATTCCCGTGGGACCTTCGACGCTGAATCCGGCGCCGCGTCCCGGCACGACATCGATCGTCAGGTGCGTGAACTTCCAGTACTCGAACTGCGAGGCCGACATGAAGACCTCGACGGGATCGTCGAGGCCGACGTCGAGGGCGCCGAGGAGCACGTCGCCGGGCCCGGTGAGGAACATCCCCACCGGATAGCACATGGGTGCGGAGCCGTCGCAGCAGCCGCCGGACTGGTGGAACATGAGCGGCCCGTGCTGCGCGGTGAGCTCGCGGACGAGCGCGGCGGCGGGCTCGGTCACCGCGACACGGGCGGGCGGGGATGGGTCGGCCACAGCCACTCCTTCCGGGGTGCCGGGTGCCGGACAACGCGGCGAGCGCCGTCCGACACCCGGGCGCGGGCGGATCAGAAGAAGCCCATCGGGCCGTCCGCGTACGAGACGAGGAGGTTCTTCGTCTGCTGGTAGTGGTCGAGCATCATCTTGTGGTTCTCGCGACCCACCCCCGACTGCTTGTACCCGCCGAACGCGGCATGCGCCGGGTACTGGTGGTAGGTGTTCGTCCAGACGCGGCCCGCCTCGATCGCCCGGCCCGCGCGGTACGCCGTGTCGCCGCTGCGACTCCACACCCCGGCGCCCAGGCCGTACAGGGTGTCGTTCGCGATCGAGATCGCGTCGTCGAAGTCATCGAACGACGTCACGGAGAGCACGGGGCCGAAGATCTCCTCCTGAAAGATCCGCATGTCGTTCGTCCCCTCGAACACGGTCGGCTGCACGTAGAAGCCCTCGCTGAGGTCGCCGCCGAGGTCGGCGCGCTCGCCTCCCGTGAGCAGCCGGGCGCCGCCCTGCTTCCCGATGTCGATGTAGCTGAGGATCTTCTCGAGCTGATCGTTCGATGCCTGCGCGCCGATCATGGTCGCGGGGTCGAGCGGATTGCCCTGCACGACCTTCTTCACGCGCTCCAGGCCGTCGGCGAGGAAGCCGTCGTAGATCGAGCGCTGGATGAGCGCCCGCGACGGGCAGGTGCAGACCTCACCCTGGTTGAGCGCGAACATCGTGAAGCCCTCGAGCGCCTTGTCGTAGAACAGGTCGCTCGTGGAGCGGGCGACGTCCTCGAAGAAGACGTTCGGGCTCTTGCCCCCGAGTTCCAGGGTGACGGGGATGAGGTTCTGCGAGGCGTACTGCATGATGAGTCGGCCGGTCGTGGTCTCCCCGGTGAAGGCGACCTTGCGGATGCGCTTGTGCTGGGCGAGCGGGGCGCCGGCCTCGATGCCGAAGCCGTTCACGATGTTGACGACCCCGGCCGGCAGCAGGTCGCCGATGATGTCGAACAGGAACAGGATCGACGCGGGCGTCTGCTCCGCGGGTTTGATGACGATGCAGTTGCCCGCGGCGAGCGCCGGCGCCAGCTTCCACACGGCCATGAGGATCGGGAAGTTCCAGGGGATGATCTGCCCCACGACGCCGAGGGGCTCGTGGAAGTGGTACGCGACGGTGTTCTCGTCGAGCTGGCTGATGCCGCCCTCCTGCGCGCGGAGCACCCCGGCGAAGTAGCGGAAGTGGTCGATCGCGAGCGGGATGTCGGCGGCGAGGGTCTCCCGCACGGGCTTGCCGTTCTCCCACGTCTCGGCGACCGCGATCTCCTCCAGGTGCTGCTCCATCCGGTCGGCGATGCGGTTCAGGATCACGGAACGTTCCGCGGGGCTCGTCTTGCCCCAGGCGGCGAAGGCCTTTCAGGCGACGTCGACGGCGCGGTCGATGTCCTCGACCGTCCCGCGCCCGACCTCGGTGAACGGCTTGCCGTTGACGGGACTGATGTTCTCGAAGTACTGGCCCTTGGCGGGTTCGACGAACTCGCCGCCGATGTAGTGGCCGTAGCGGGGCCGATAGTCCGCGAGGGCTCCGGGCTGCCCGGGCGCCGCGTAGGCGAGGGACACGTCTTCTTCGACGATGGTCATGGGGGTCTCCTTCGACGGGGCGCCGCGGCATCGGTGCCGCGGTGTTCCCTCGACGCTAGGCCGCTCCCCGTTGCACTCCCGGTGCGCAACGTTGCAGCCGGTTGCACCCCCGTTCGAATCGCGCACTGTGCTGCATCCGCGGCCGGAATGGGACCAATCGGGCGATTCGAATCAGGTGAGGCGCTCGATCCGGGTCACGAGGCCGGCACGACGCGGCGAGCGCGCCGGAAGCATCTCCAACGCGAGCCGCAGCACCTCCGCGTCCTCGCTCCCCTCGGGGGTGTCGGCGTAGGCGAGCAGCACGTCCAGACTCGCCCCCGACAGCATGACCTCCCGCAGCGCCGCACGGACCGAGTCACGGAACTCCTCGACGCCGGGCGAGGCCGACTCCGGCAGCACCGGACCCCGATACGCCGTCAGAGCGACCCGGTGAGCCCCGCGGTCGAGCAGGGACAGCACGTCGTGGGCGTCGGTCTCCAGCGGCACCGGAAGACGATAGGGGCGGGACTCCGGCACGAGGTCGGGGGCCGCCCGCTCCAGCACCTTCCGCAGGCGCACCATCTCCGGCCGCAGCGTGTCCGGAGAGACGCCGGGACCGTAGACGAGCTCGGCGAGCCGGTCGGCGGAGAGGCCCTGACGGTGCACAGCCAGCATCAGGAGGATGGCGGCATGCCGGGCGCTGAGCTCGGTGACCGCCTCCTCATGCGCCGACGTGGTCTCCAGCCGGGCGCGGTCGCGTCCGAGCACGTGCAGTCGTGCGCGTGCGAGGGCGTCCGGTGTCGTCCTGTTCGGCGATCGACGGGCCGGAGGCTCCGCCCTCCGCTGCAGTCGCGCCACGAGGAGCTCGGATTCGACCGCTCGCGCCGTCGCGTCGACGAGCAGCCGCGCCTGCGGGGTCACCACCTCCGGCCCCCCGGTGATGTCGATCACGCCCAGGACCCGCTGCGTCTCCGGGTCGCGCACGGGAGCGGCGCTGCACGACCACGGGTGCACCAGCCGGTTGTAGTGCTCGGCCCCGCGGATCTGCACCGACCGCTCCAGGGCGAGAGCGGTACCGGGGGCGCTCGTGCCCACGGCGTCCTCCGCCCAGTTCGCGCCGGCGACGAACCCCATGCCCTCGGTGAGGGACCGCAGCTGCGCGTCGCCCTCGATCCACAGCAGGCGCCCGGCCTGGTCCCCGACGGCGATCACGACCCCCGAGTCCTCGGAGTCACCGGGAAGCAGCAGCGCGCGGATCATCTCCATCGCGGAGGCGAGCGGATGGGCCAGGCGATAGGCGTCGAGCTCGTCCTCGTGCAGATCGAGCGGCGGCAGCCCCTCCGGGCCGACGCGACGACGCCACGACCGCTCCCACGACTCGCGCACGAGCGGACGCACCTCGCGGAGACGGTGATCGTCGAGATTGCCGGCGATGAGCTCCTCGTGCGCACGCTCGACGAGGAGGCGAGACGCCGTCGGCGACGCCTCCCGCGGATCGTGCCACGTCGCAGACACGCGTTCTCCGTTCCTGGCGCCGGGAGCGTGCCCTCAGTGTACGAGCAGGATCGACCCGGGGGAACAGCGGGCGGCGGCGGTCAGGGCAGCAGCCCGGCCACGAGATCGTCGATCACGTCGTCAGTCGAGGTCTCCGGGTCGATCGGGGTGGTGAGCCGGTCGAGCAGCAGACCATCGATCGCGTAGTGGAACAGGGCGATCTCGCGGCGTCCTCCCGGGAGGCCCGCCGCGACGTTGAAGGCCACGTCCGCCTCGAAGCCGGCGCGTTGCCAGGCCCCGAGCACGGCGGCGAGCTCCGGACGACGAGCGCTCTCGAGCCGCAAGGCGAACAGGGCGAGGGTCACATCGCGATCGACGGTGAGGCGGCGCACGATGTCCCGGAGGTAGTCGGCGAACAGCTCCCGGCTGGGCGTGATCTCCGCCCTCCGCTCCAGGTCCGCAGGCGACGGAGCCAGGCGTTCCCCGATGCGGTCGACGAGTCCCTCGATCAGCGCCTCCCTGCTGCGGAAGTAGTTCGACGTCGTGCCCGCGGGGACCTCCGCCTCGGCGTCGACCGCGCGGTGTGTGAGCCCCCGGGATCCCTCGCGGGCGAGCACCGCCAGCCCCGCATCCGCGATCTGCCGTCGTCGCGGCTCGTTCCTCGCCATGCCGCCACCCTAGCGCAATCACTACGACTGTTGTACTCTCAACCGCAACAGATGTAGTGATTGGAGAACCATGCGTGAGCTCGTGTACTACGCCGCGGTGACCCTGGACGGGTTCATCGCCGGTCCGAACGGAGAGTTCGACGCCTTCCTCGTCGAGGGCGACCACATGGACGGCATCAACGCCCGCTTCGCCGACACCCTGCCGACCGTGGCCGCCGAAGCCCTCGGCATCCCGCAGCGCAACGACGTGTTCGACACCGTGCTGATGGGCAGCAACACCTACGAGGTGGGCGGGCTCGCGAGCCCGTACAGGCATCTGCGTCAGATCGTCTTCAGCCGCACCCGCACCGCCGAGGCCGAGAACCTCGAGGTGACGGCAGAGGACCCGGTGCAGGTCGTGCGACGGCTCAAGCGTGAGGAGGGCGGCGCGATCTGGCTGTGCGGCGGCGGGGCTCTCGCGGCGACGCTGGCCGACGAGATCGACCGGCTCATCCTGAAACGGCAGCCGCTGCTCTTCGGATCCGGCATCCCGCTCTTCGGGGACCGCCCCTATCGTCCGGAACGGTTCGAGGCTGGGGAGACGACCCCCTACGGATCGGGCGTCGTGGTGACGGAGTACGTGCGACGGCGCGGGGAGTGATCCTGCCGTCGGGGGTGCGTAGCCGGTCGAGGCCCGGATGGCAATACCGTTCTCGAATCCGTTCCCGGTTCCTATCGTGGTCCCATCACGAGTCAGGAGGCGCCATGAACGTCCACATCCCCACCAGCACTGGCTCCTCGCAGCGCGCCGACGCGGCCCACCCCGCCGCGACCGAGCCGGCCTGCGAGCGGATAGACTTCGACCGGTACGTCGTCGCGCACGACGCTCCCGTCGGGTACATCGAGGTCGTGCCGCCGCTCTATGTCTGCTACCTCGGACACCCGTATCCTCGGGCTGTGGAGATCGCTCAGGTGTACGACTACGACCATGCCGTCAGCATCGTCAGTGCCATGGCCGCGGGTTCGCGCGACCACGCCCTCGCCGGATGAGCCGCGAGGTCTGGCCCGGGTCCGCGTACCCGCTGGGGGCCACCTTCGACGGTCAGGGCACCAATTTCGCCCTCTTCAGCGAGGGCGCGGAGCGCGTAGAGCTCTGCCTCTTCGACGCGGACGGCACGGAGACACGGGTGCCGCTCACCGAGGTCGACGCGTTCGTCTGGCACGGCTACCTGCCCACGGTGCAGCCGGGACAGCGCTACGGCTACCGGGTGCACGGTCCCTACGACCCGGCCCAGGGGCAGCGGTTCAACCCGAACAAGCTGCTCCTCGACCCGTACGCGAAGGCCGTCGCCGGCGAGATCGACTGGGGACAGTCCCTGTTCGGCTACGACTTCGGCGACCCCGACTCCCGCAACGACGACGACTCCGCGGCCGCGATGGCGAAGGGCGTCGTCGTCAGCCCGTTCTTCGAGTGGGGCGGCGACCGGCCGCTGAAGACGCCGTACGCCGAGACGGTGATCTACGAGGCCCATGTGAAGGGGCTCACCCAGCGGCATCCCGAGGTGCCGGAGGAGCTGCGCGGGACCTACGCCGGCATCGCGCACCCGGCGGTCATCGAGCACCTCCAGCGCCTCGGCGTGACCGCGCTGGAGCTGATGCCCGTGCACCAGTTCGTCAACGACTCGGTGCTGCAGGACAAGGGCCTGTCGAACTACTGGGGCTACAACACCCTCGGGTTCTTCGCCCCCCACAACGCGTACGCCGCCGGCGGCCAGGACGGCCAGCAGGTGCAGGAGTTCCGCGCCATGGTGCGCGCGCTCCACGAGGCCGGCATCGAGGTCATCCTCGACGTCGTCTACAACCACACCGCGGAGGGCAACCACCTCGGTCCGACTCTCTCGATGCGCGGGATCGACAACGAGGCGTACTACCGGCTCGAAGAGGACAAGCGCTACTACACGGACTACACCGGCACGGGCAACAGCCTGAACGCGGGCAACCCGCACGCCCTGCAGCTGCTCATGGACTCGCTGCGCTACTGGGTGACCGAGATGCACGTCGACGGCTTCCGCTTCGACCTCGCGGCGACCCTCGCCCGCGAGTTCTACGACGTCGACCGCCTCGCCGCGTTCTTCGAGCTCGTGCAGCAGGATCCGATCGTCTCGCAGGTGAAGCTCATCGCCGAGCCGTGGGACATCGGCCCCGGGGGCTATCAGGTGGGCAACTTCCCGCCGCAGTGGACGGAGTGGAACGGCAAGTACCGCGACACCGTCCGCGACTTCTGGCGCGGCGAGCCGCAGGCCCTCGGCGAGTTCGCCTCGCGCCTCACCGGCTCCGCCGACCTGTACGAGCACTCCGGCCGACGACCCGTCGCCTCCATCAACTTCGTCACCGCGCACGACGGCTTCACGCTGCGCGACCTCGTCTCCTACAACGAGAAGCACAACGAGGACAACGGCGAGGACAACAACGACGGCGAATCCCACAACCGCTCCGACAACATGGGCGCGGAGGGGCCGACCGACGACATCGACATCAATCGCCGCCGCGCACGCCAGCAGCGGAACTTCCTCGCGACGCTGCTGCTCTCGCAGGGCGTGCCGATGATCTCCCACGGCGACGAGCTCGGCCGCACGCAGCACGGCAACAACAACGGCTACGCACAGGACAACGAGCTCACCTGGATCGACTGGGAGGCCGCCGACCTGCCGCTCGTGGAGTTCACCGCGGCGGTGGCACGGCTCCGGCACGAGCATCCGACCTTCCGCCGCAGCCGCTTCTTCGACGGACGCCCGGTGGCGGATGAGGACGGCGAGCGCATCCCCGACGTGGTGTGGCTGCGCCCGGACGGAGCGCGCATGACGCCGGAGGACTGGGACTCGGGCTTCGGCCGCTCTGTCGGCATGTTCCTGAACGGCCGCGGGATCCGCGAGAACGACCGGCGAGGGCGACCCGTGGAGGACGTGAACTTCCTCGTCTACTTCAACAGCGGCGACGAGCCCGTCGACCTCGCCCTACCGGACGATCGCCACGGTGCGGAATGGCTCGTCGCGGTGGACACCGCCGGCGAGCTGGGCGACCGGAACCTCCGGGCGCGCGACACCGTGCCGCTCGAGGGCAAGGCCATGCTCGTGCTGCAGGAGATCGACGGCGAGCCGGTCGACACCGACGACTCCGTCGACGCCTCGCTCCGCGCGCAGAGCGAGCAGGCCGCCTCGTGACCGACAGGCCGCTGTCGACCTATCGCCTTCAGATCAGCGGCAGCTTCCCCCTCGAAGCGGCGGCCGATGTGGTCGGCTACCTCGCCGAGCTGGGGGCGTCGTGGGCTTATCTGTCGCCGCTGCTGGCGGCGACCCGCGGTTCGAACCACGGCTACGACGTGGTCGACCACGGGCGCGTCGACCCCGACCGCGGGGGCGAGGAGGGCCTCGTGCGCTTCGCCTCGGCGGCGCGCACGGCCGGCCTCGGCATCCTCGCCGACATCGTGCCCAACCATGTGGGCGTCGCGGTGCCGCGGCAGAATCCATGGTGGTGGGAGGTGCTGCGGCTCGGGCGGGAGACCCGCCGCGCCGCGGCGTTCGACATCGACTGGGCGGCGGGCGGCGGACGCCTCCTGCTCCCGCTGCTGGGCGGGACCCCGGAGGAGGTCGTCGCGAAGGGCGAGCTGGTCGTCGACACGACACCGGCCGCCGATGCACCGGACGGCGTGCTGCGCTACTTCGAGCACGAACTCCCGCTCGCCCCCGGCACCGCGGCGCTGGCCGACGACCTCCCGGCACTCCTGGCCGCCCAGAACTACGAGCTGCGGTTCTGGCAGGACCAGAACACCGATCTCACCTACCGCCGGTTCTTCGCGGTCTCCGAGCTCGCCGGCATCCGGGTCGAGCGCCCCGACGTCTTCGCCGAGTCGCACCGGGAGATCCTTCGCTGGCTCCGGACCGGACTCGCGGACGGTCTACGGGTGGACCACCCGGACGGCCTCGTCGACCCCGGCGCGTACCTGGAGCAGCTCGCCGACGCGACCGGACGCGCGTACACGCTGGTGGAGAAGATCCTGGAGCCCGGCGAGGCTCTGCCGGCCTGGTGGCGGACCGACGGCACGACCGGATACGACGCGCTGGCCGAGCTCGACCGTCTGTTCGTCGACGCGGAGGGCGTGGCGGCGCTGGACCGGCTGGACGCCCGGCTCCGTGCGGAGACCGGCCTCCCGGACGCGCTCCCCTGGCACGACCTCATCCACGACACGAAGCGGATGATCGCCGACACGCTCCTGGCCGCCGAGGTGCGCCGACTCGTCCGCACGCTTCCCCACGGGATCGTGCACGCGGACGACGCCCTGGCCGAACTCCTCGCCTGCTTCCCCGTGTACCGCTCCTATCTCCCGGAGGGCCGCGAGCACCTGCGCGCCGCCTTCGCGGACGCTCGGCGGCGGCGCCCGGATCTCTCCGCCGCTTTCAGCGCGCTCGAACCGCTCCTGGTCGACCCCGCCCTCGAGGTCGCGCAGCGGTTCCCCCAGGTGAGCGGCGCCGTGATGGCGAAGGGCGTTGAGGACACCGCGTTCTACCGGTTCACGCGCCTCGGAACGCTGACCGAGGTCGGCGCCGATCCGTCGATCCCCGCCCTGTCGGTCGAGGAGTTCCACGACGCGCAGCGGGCACGACTGGCGGCCTGGCCGCACTCGATGACGACCCTCTCCACGCACGACACGAAGCGCTCGGAGGACGTACGGGCACGCCTGTCGGTGCTCTCGGAGATCCCGGAGCGGTGGGGCGAGGTGCTGGCGGAGCTGCGCGCCGTCGCGACCACCGGACACGGTCCTCTCGACGCGCTGATCTGGCAGGCCGCCGTCGGAGCCTGGCCGCTCCCCTCCGACCGGCTCCTCGCCTATGCCACGAAGGCCGCCCGCGAGGCCGCCGAGCGGACCACCTGGCAGCATCCGGACGCGACCTTCGAGGAGGGCCTGGCCGCGATCGCCCGGTCCGTCGAGGGCGACGCCGCGCCGATCCTCGACCGTTTCGTGGCGGAGATCGTCGATGCGGGCCGTTCCAACTCCCTCTCCGCCAAACTGCTGCAGCTCACCGGTCCCGGCGTGCCGGACGTCTACCAGGGCACCGAGCTGTGGGACCTCTCGCTCGTCGACCCCGACAACCGTCGACCCGTCGACTTCGCTCTGCGCGCCCGGATGCTGCGGGAGCTCGACGCGGACCACGCCCGCGGTGTGCTCCCGCCGATCGACGACTCCGGTGCCGCGAAGCTGCTGGTGACCTCGCGGGCCCTGCGGCTGCGGCGGGACAATCCGGAGCTGTTCCGCTTCTACCGGCCGGCCGTCGTCGAGGGCGCGGCCGCCGACCACGCCGTCGCCGTGCACCGCGGCGGCGCGACCGCCGTGGCCACGCGGCTGCCGGTGACGCTGGCGCGCCGCGGCGGCTGGGGCGACACCGTCCTGATGCGCCCGGAGCTGCCGGGGACGGATCTCCTCACCGGTCGGCGGATCCCGCCCGGACCGGTGCGGCTGGCGGAACTGCTCGACACGTATCCGGTCGCGCTGATCGAGCTGGCCCGATGATCTCGGTGTGGGCGCCGAGGGCGAGGCGTGTGCGAGTGCGACGCCTCGACGACGCGGGCGCGACCGTGGAGGAGCGGGAACTCACGGCGACCGCTGAGGGGCACTGGACCGCCGACCTCGTCCTCGCGGACGGGGAGCGCTATGGCTTCCTGCTGGACGACGGCGACGACCTCCGCCCGGACCCTCGGTCGCGTCGTCAGCCGGACGGCGTGCACGGGGCCTCGGCGACGTTCGACCCCGCGGCCTTCGCCTGGACCGACGCCTCCTGGACCGGACGGCAGCTCGCGGGCGGGCTGATCTACGAACTGCACCTCGGCACCTTCACGCCGGAGGGCACGCTCGACGCGGCGATCGGCCGCCTGGCGCACCTCGTCGACCTCGGCGTCACCCACGTCGAGCTGCTCCCGGTCAACGCCTTCAACGGGCGCTGGAACTGGGGATACGACGGCGTGCTCTGGTACGCGGTGCAGGAGGAGTACGGCGGTCCGGCGGCCTACCAGCGGTTCGTCGACGCCGCCCACGCACACGGGCTCGCCGTCGTGCAGGACGTGGTCTACAACCACCTCGGTCCGAGCGGGAACTACCTCCCCCTCTTCGGTCCGTACCTGCGCGAGGGCGAGAGCAACACCTGGGGCGACTCGGTGAACCTCGACGAGGACGCGGTGCGCGAGTACATCCTCGACAACGCCCTGATGTGGCTGCGCGACTTCCACGTCGATGGACTGCGGCTCGACGCCGTGCACGCCCTGCACGACCGGCGGCCCGTGCACCTGCTGCGCGAGCTCTCCGAACGCGTGGACGCCCTCTCCGCGCAGCAGAATCGGCCGCTGACCCTCATCGCGGAGTCGGACCTCAACGATCCGACGCTCATCCTGCCGCGGGAAGCCGGGGGCTACGGACTCACGGCGCAGTGGTCGGACGACTGGCACCACGCCGCGCACGTCGCGCTCACCGGGGAGACCGCCGGGTACTACGCCGACTTCGCCGCAGCCGACGCGGTGACCAAGGTGACGGAGGGCGGCTTCTTCCACGACGGCACCTTCTCGTCCTTCCGCGACCGTCCGCACGGGTCCCCGATCCCGGCCGAGGTGCCGAGCTGGCGGCTGGTGACCTTCGCGCAGGACCACGACCAGATCGGGAACCGCGCCGCCGGGGACCGGTTCTCCGCCGCTCTGTCCCCCGACCGGCTCGCGGTGGCCGCCGTGCTCACCCTGACGGCCCCGGGCACCCCGATGCTCTTCATGGGCGAGGAGTGGGGCGCGACGACACCGTGGCAGTTCTTCACCGCCCACCCCGAGCCCGAACTCGGCCGCGCGGTCGCGGAGGGGCGCACGGCGGAGTTCGCCCGCATGGGCTGGGATCCGGATGCGGTCCCCGACCCCCAGGACCCCGCCACCTTCCACCGCTCGCGCCTCGACTGGGCGGAGGCCGAGGCGCCGGTGCACGCCCGGCTGCTGGCGCTGTACCGCGACCTGGCGCGACTGCGGCGAGCGCGACCGGAGCTCACCGACCCGGACTCCGCGCACGCGGCGGTCGAGGTCCGGGAGACGGACGGCCGCCCCGAGCACCGCGTCTACCGCATCGATCGCGGAGGAGTGTCGGTGCTCGTGAACCTCTCCCCCACCCCCGCCTCGTTCCCCGTCCCCCCCCCGTCCCAGATCCTCCCCACAACCCTCCCCCCATCGCGCACCCCCACGCCCCCCCCCACCCCCCCCACCCCCCCCCCCGGCGCCGGCCCGAGGGATTCCTGCCCTGGGGGCGCCCCCCCCCCACGGGGGGGCGGCCCCGTCGTGGGCAGCTCTCCCCGGCCCCCGGGGCCGG